>NZ_SGPG01000020.1:0-164576 GCF_004208955.1 Pseudoalteromonas sp. CO325X | reverse complement strand
CGGCACACGAGGTTCGAACTCGTGACCTCAACCTTGGCAAGGTTGCGCTCTACCAGCTGAGCTAGTGCCGCTTCATATGCAACAGCGAGACTGCTACACAGCGCTTAGTTTAAGCACACCGACTAGTGCGGGGTGTTCGTCTTAAGCGGGGCAGGATTTTACAAGAATACCTTGTCTTTGCAAGCCCTTTTTTGCTGTTTTTTTAAATTTTGAACACTTCTGTACGATAAACCTGCAATTCCATAATTGAGTCTTTGATATCGTCCAATGCTAAGTGCGAGCCCTTTTTCTCAACTTTATCCAATACCTCAGGCTGCCAACGTCGGGCCAACTCTTTAATGGTACTGACATCGATGTTGCGGTAATGGAAGAAATTATCGAGCTCAGGCATGTAACGCACTAGAAAGCGACGGTCTTGACCAATGGAGTTCCCACATAAAGGCGATGCGCCTGCGGGGACCCACTGCTCTAAAAACGCCAAAGTCTCAGCCATGGCTTGATGCTCGCTAACCTCGCTTTGTTGGCAGCGTTTAGTCAATCCCGATTTACCATGTTGGTTAGTACACCACGCGTCCATACTGTTGAGTAACTCGTCGCTTTGGTGAATAGCAATCACTGGGCCCTGAGCGAGGATGTTTAACTCGCTGTCGGTAACAATGGTGGCAATTTCCATAATGCGGTCGTGATCGGGGTTCAAGCCGGTCATTTCCAAGTCTAACCAGACCAGGTTTGTTTTGCTTACAGCCATAGTCGTGCGCCCTGCTTCTCTTTCGGTTTGCTGCGATTAGTTATATCATATTAGCTTCATACGCAGACCTAAAGCCTTTTTTACACCGTCCTTATTTACTGCAAATAAGGCAGTGCCAAAGATGGGCATGAACGAAAGAGATTCCGTGGCCAAAAAACAGAAATTGTCGAAAGGGCAAGCGCGACGTATACGCGCTAATCACCAGAAACGCTTACAGCGGGTAAAGTCCGATGCCAACAAGGCGGCTGAGCTGGAACTTGATAGCCAGAATTTAGGCGCGGCTGAACCGGCTCTCGTTGTAAGCCGCTTCGGTCAGCATGCCGATGTGGAAACAGCGGATGCCGAAGTATTACGCTGTAATATTCGCCGCACGATATCTAGCTTGGTCTGTGGTGACAAAGTGATGTTCCGCCGCGCAAAAGTCAGTGAAGGCGATATCGCCGGAGTGGTTGAGTTAGTAGAAGAGCGCCATTCGCAACTAACCCGCCCTGATTTTTACGATGGTGTCAAAGTGGTGGCTGCCAATGTCGATCAAATTCTGATGGTCTCTGCGGTGGTGCCGGAATTTAGCACACAAATAATCGACCGTTATATCGTTGCGTGTGAGGACATGGGTATTCCCCCTGTGCTGCTTTTGAATAAAGTGGACTTACTCGATGATGAAGACCGTGAGCTATTTGCCGATTACCTCGCTGAGTACGCTCATTTAGGCTATCAGGTGATGATGGTCAGTAGCGAAAGCGGTGAAGGCATGGATACACTAAAGGCAATGTTGGCGGATAACAACAGCATCTTTGTTGGCCAAAGTGGGGTCGGCAAATCAAGCTTAGTCAATGCCTTGTTGCCTGATGCCGATATCCTTACCAAGACCGTATCGAGCAATAGCGGGTTAGGTCAACACACCACAACCGTGTCTCGTTTACATCACCTCCCCAGCGGCGGCAATTTAATCGACTCCCCAGGGATCCGCGAATTTGGCCTTTGGCATTTAGAGCCCGAGCGCGTCGCTTGGTGCTTTAAAGAGTTTCGTCAATATTTAGGCGGCTGTAAGTTCCGTGATTGTAAACATTTAGATGATCCGGGCTGTCTACTGCGAGAGGCTGTAGAACAAGGCGAAATTGCCGATTTTCGCTTTGAGAACTATCACCGCATAATAGAATCAATGGCCGATGGCCGTGCTGGCGCTCGTAATCCACGAGTGTAGCACCCAAAGGCCGGTAACTGGCCTTTAGTCTTTGGTTTCGTTACCATTTAACAAATTACAGTGGAATCTACTCAGTGAATTTAGACAAAGTAAAAATCGCTTTTCAATATGCGCTACCAAAACACGGCGTATCACGCTTAGTTGGTAAATTAGCCGCAGCAAAGGCGGGCAAGCTTACCACCTCGCTCATTAAGCTTTTTATCAAGCAATATAAAATTGATATGAGCGAAGCGCAGCATGAGGACCCAAGTCACTACCAAAGCTTTAATGAGTTTTTCACTCGCCCACTCAAAGCCGGTATCCGCCCGCTTTGCGAAGATGACAATATTATCGCTCACCCCGTTGATGGGGCCATTAGCCAACTTGGTGATATTAATGAGGGTCAATTACTGCAAGCTAAAGGCCATCATTATAGTGTGCAGACTTTACTTGGCGGCAACCAAGCCGATGCCGAGCCCTTCTTAGGCGGTAAGTTCGCCACCATTTACCTTGCACCGAAAGATTACCACCGCATCCACATGCCAGTAGACGGTACGTTAAAACGGATGATCTATGTACCTGGCGATTTATTCTCTGTAAACCCATTAACGGCGCAAAACGTGCCTAACTTATTTGCTCGCAACGAGCGCGTAGTGGCGATATTTGATACAGACATTGGCCCGCTCGCGATGGTGCTGGTAGGCGCCACCATTGTTGCCAGCATCGAAACTGTTTGGGCTGGGACAGTCACGCCACCAGCAGGTAAAGATGTATTCAGCTGGGATTATCCAAGCGAAGGAAACCGCGCAGTGACGCTGAAAAAAGGTGAGGAAATGGGGCGCTTCAAGCTTGGCTCCACTGTCATTCTAGCGTGGGGTGCTAACCAGGCTGACTTTCTTGACGATCAAGTTCCCGAGGCCACCACGCGCATGGGCACAGCGTTTGCGAAACTACGTGACTAGCGACTTACCAAGGATGGTCAAGCTGTATAATTGACCATCCATTCTCGCTACATCTGGCAGTTGCCCCCACACCGAAAATCCCGCCGAGGTGAAAAGCCCGATACTGGGTTTATTATGACTAAATATAAAAGCTAAGAGGTTCTCAATTGCCAGTGTATGGGCATGAGCTTCAACGAAGTTAAGCGCTTTTCGCCCCAACCCCTGTCCTCTTACCGATTCACATAAATAAATAGCAACCTCTACGGTGCCGTCGTAAGCGGGGCGGCCATAAAAAGATTTGAAACTCAACCAACCCACAACTCGCTCACCTTGTTTGCAAACGAAAATGGGCCGCTCAGGCGTATGACCTAGAAACCACGAGCGACGCTCTTCAACAGTGACCGGCTCAGTGTCTGCGGTCACCATGCGACTGGCGATAGTCTGGTTGTAAATATCTACGATACGAGGCAAATCACTTAATTCAGCGGTTTCAAACATAAATAATGGTTGCTAAAAATGATCATTTACATTGATAGTATCGTACTCTGCGAGACAAACAATGAAAAGGCGACGGTCATGATCCGATTCACTCTCAGCACCCTAAGCGCTGCGTTATTACTGCTTAGCTCTACAGTCGAAGCCAGCGAATGTGGCGATTTCACCGATGTTGAAGTGCGTAAGCTACGCTCAGAGCAAAGCATTAATCTTTGCCAATTTAAAGATAAGCCTTTGCTTATTGTTAATACGGCCAGCAACTGTGGTTTTACACCGCAGTTCAAAGAGCTTGAGCAGCTGCATCAAAAGTACAAAGATCAAGGCTTGGTGGTGTTAGGGTTTCCATCTGACGATTTTTTCCAAGAGGAAGATGACGAAAAAGACACTGCTGAAGTGTGCTACATCAATTATGGTGTGACTTTCACTATGCTCGCACCCACGCCGGTGAGGGGCGACGATGCTCATCCGGTATTTCAATTTTTGAACGAGCAAACCAGCTCTCCAAATTGGAATTTTTACAAGTACTTAGTGTCAAAGGATAGACAACAGGTGCAACGCTTTAACAGCCGCACAAAACCAATGTCAGAAACGCTTACCCAAGCTGTTGAGCAAGCGCTATAATGACAAAACATTATGTTTGTCTAAACTTAATGTCAGTAAAAAAGGTCCGGCTCACCCACGGCGAAGGGCCTAATAGAATCATGATATTAACAAATGGAGTAACTTATGGCTTTGGCAAGTGCGCGTCATATATTGGTGGATAACGAGGCCCTGTGCCTAGATTTAAAAGATAAGATTGAACAGGGAGAGGATTTCGCAGAACTGGCAAAACAACACTCCATGTGTCCGAGCTCACAAGACGGCGGAGCGCTTGGAGAGTTTGGCCCAGGCATGATGGTACCAGAGTTTGATAAAGTGGTGTTTTCAGCTCCGTTAAACCAAGTACAAGGTCCAGTACAAACGCAGTTTGGTTATCATTTACTCGAAGTGACTAGCCGCAGCGATTAAGCTCGCCAAATTTCTATTGCATTGCTTGTAAAGCCTGCTATTTTGGAGCTCAGTTATTGAAATTGTTGCTCACAAGGCAGGTTTTACAATGCAATTGTATGGCTCTGATACCTCCCCCTACGTACGCCGCCTGCGTATTTGGTGCGCCCAGCACACACTAGATGTTCCTTATCAACATATAGATATTTTCTCCCCCGCAGGGCGAAAACTGCTATTACAACACACGCCAGTGGCGAAAATTCCAGTACTGGTCGACGGGCAGCAGAGTATATATGACTCCACTGTAATTTTTGAATACTTAAGCCAAGCCCATCAACTCAAACCATTACATTGGGATGAGCGTAACCAACTAACAACTATCAACGCGGCTAATGATTCCGGTGTTGAGTTGCTTTTATGCCAGCGTTCAGGGTTTGACACCACGCAAGATACGTTATTTTTTAACCTCCAACATCAGCGCATTAGCCAATGTTTAGGAGTGTTAGAAGAATTACTTAGCAGTGGTAAAATAAAGCATGCTTATATACTAACCAGCCTATTTTGCCTGTTAGATTGGTTGGCGTTTCGTCAACTCACCGATTTCAGCGTTTATTCGCAATTACATGCGTTTTGGCAACAGTACAGCCGTGAACAACTGGCCCAACAAACCGATCCAAGACAGGCCGATTAATGAATAATAGCAACGATATAGAAATAGAATCGCAACTTGATAGCTTTTGTGAGCAGGTCCGTGAACAGCAAACATTATGGCTATTGAGCGCCCCAGATGGCGGTGTAGCCAGTGTGACCTCGGCATACGATAATAACAAAGATGTGCTGCTACTGTGGCACAGCGAAGCGCTGGCGCAGCAACAATGCGTAAATGAGTGGCAAGACTACACAGCCATTGATATATCGCTTAGTGAGTATCTTGATGAATTAGCTCCCGCTTTGCATGATGATGGCGTGTGGGTAGGTGTTAATTGGGCTGAAGGTGCTTGCAGTGAGTTAAGTGCCCAATCATTAGTGAATGCACTGATCGACTAAGCTGTGAAAACCCATTTAGGACGGCGGCCATTTTCTGCTATGGAATTACACACCCTGTTTTCAGGGTATGTGTATGGCGACGAAAAACAACCACGCGAGCAAGCCAAGCATTGGCATTTCTGGCTGCCTCTACTAGCCTATTATACGGGGGGCTTTAGTGATGAGCTTGGCAGCCTCACTTTGGAAGATGTGCATTTAAGCACTGGCACCGCCTACTTGCATGTGCATACTCATGGCAAAATCAAAGCACGTAAGATCCCCATCCATCCACACTTATTCTCCTGTGGATTACATGAATATGTGCAATGGTTGACAGATCATGGACATCAGCGCTTACTGTTTGACTTACCTGCAAAATCTGGTCGTTACAGTGAAAAGGCACGGATTTGGTTTTCCGGCGAGGGAGAGCGCGCTGGCTACCTACAGAAATGTGCTCTGCCCACCGTGGATCAGCACGGTCACAAAACCGCTTTGAGTAGTTTACGTCTAAACTTCGAGCAGCAGGTTCGTATTAGTGCCATGCAGTTAGGCAGTAAAGCTGGGTTTTGTTATCTGCTCGGCCTCAAGGAATACCCACAACGAGAATTCGCCGATATGCGCTTATTGCAAAAGATAGTCCGAGGGGTGCGCGTTGTGAATGCCCACACCCACTGGCAACGCTTTTGCAATCGCCATTAGCTCTCTTTCGCTTTGGCATTACATACCCATGCCAAGGTCTTCTCTGTAGCTAGGTAGCTCACGCGTGTAATGGTACCTTGGCAATGGGCGCTTAAGTCGTGCCATAGCTGCGCTGGCTGAGCATTACCCAACTGTTTCTTATATAATCGATTTTGATTTGCATAAATCACCGTCTGCGCGTCAAACCAGGTGTAATCTTGGACACCTTGTGGTAGGCGAAAGGCTTTGCTCGATACATCATCATCAACTGCATAGGTGGCGAACCAACTCTGCCCTTGTTCCTCAAAGGTATAAGTGTAAACCCGCAGTGCCGAGTTATAGCTCAGTGTGCGACCGGGGTTATCAACGATGTGCTTGCCCTTTTTGGGGTTTTTGAAAGGCAGATAATGAATGCTATGTGGCTCGCCTAAGGCAAAGACCAACACGCCTTGCGGCCCCCAAGCGTGATAACCTATAGTCATGCCGTTGTCGAAAATTCGCTGCGGCGCCGTGCCATCTAACGGATAACGCCATAACTTTTGTGCCGCATTCGGTTCGACTACCACGGCAGAGATTGCATCGCCATCAAGCATCATCGTTGGTGAATACTCACTACTGTTTTTGCTTTGTGTAACGTTCACTCGGTTGTTGGTGGCAAAGTCGTAAAAGAAGATATCTGTTTGTGATTGCTGTGCTTGGGTCACCGCTTGGGTGTAATACACCCCCTTGGCGGTAAGCCAAGGTTGATTGCTGTACCCTGCTTTATCACTGATGGCAGAAACATCAATACCTTGCGAATGCTCCCGCAAAAGCAATACTTGGCTATCTAACGCCCAAGCTGGCGCCGAGGCAGTGACGATAAGAGCGACACTACCAAGCAGTAGATTTTTGAATTTACGCATAATTTTTTATTGTTATTGGCAATCTCCCTATACTAACGTGAATTCACCGTCTCGCAAGTAACTAGGCTTGATTTCACTGCACTGCACCTTTATAAAGGGTATTCTAATTAACAAACGGTTAATCTTATGTCGGCGAAACACCCTATTGTGGCAATTACTGGCTCTTCAGGCGCAGGCACAACCACAACAACCAATGCAATCAAGCACATTTTCCGTGCACTAGACATAAATGCCGCGTTTATTGAGGGTGATAGCTTTCATCGCTATACCCGCCCAGAAATGGACAAGAAGATTCGTGAAGCGGAGCAACAAGGACGCCATATTAGCTACTTTGGCCGTGAGGCCAATGACTTTGAAGCGCTAGAGTCGCTGTTTGCCAATTACGGCGAGACCGGTAACGGTAAGGTCCGTCGCTACCTTCACACCTTTGACGAAGCCGTTCCCTATAATCAGTTACCAGGCACATTCACCCCTTGGCAAGAACTTGAGCAAGGCACAGATCTGATGTTCTACGAAGGCTTGCACGGTGGGGTTGCTGATGAAGACTACGACGTTGCCAAGCATGTGGATTTACTCATAGGCATGGTGCCAATCATAAACTTAGAGTGGATCCAAAAGCTGATCCGAGACACATCAGAGCGCGGTCATTCTCGCGAAGCGGTTATGGGCTCGATTATTCGCAGCATGGATGATTACATTAACCACATCACCCCGCAGTTTTCCCGCACCCATATCAATTTTCAGCGAGTACCAACGGTAGATACCTCTAACCCCTTTAGCGCTAAAGATATTCCATCTTTAGATGAGAGTTTTGTGGTGATCCGTTTTCGCGGCATAGACGATGTCGACTTTCCTTATTTTCTGCAAATGATTGAAGGAAGCTTTATGTCACGCATGAACACGCTGGTCGTTCCTGGTGGCAAAATGGGCTTGGCCATGGAGTTACTTTTAACGCCTCTGATCAAGGACCTGCTAGTGAAAAAGCGGGCCCTTGAACATTTAGCGCCGGTGGATTTGCCTATCTGAGTAATCGCTACGCGTCAGGCAGGTTACGACCGTAAAAGATTTCTTGAATCTCACGGTTGAGACGCGTGCGGATCTCTTCAATCTCTTGTTGCTCTAACTCATCGGTGGTAACGCCGAATAGGTAGGTATTCAGGTCTGTCTCTTTAAGCATCATTTTGGTGTGAAACAAGTTTTCTTGGTACACATTCACATCCATCATCTGATAGAGCTCTTTGGTATCCTCTGTCATGTAATTTTGGATAGAATTAATGGCATGGTCGATATAGTGCTTCACGCCATTAACGTCGCGAGTAAAGCCACGGACGCGATAGTCTATGGTCACAACGTCGGATTCTAACGAATGGATCAAGAAGTTGAGCGCTTTTAATGGCGAGATCACGCCACAGGTCGATACTTCAATATCGGCCCTAAAAGTGCAAATCCCATCATGAGGATGAGCTTCTGGATAAGTGTGTACACATATATGGCTCTTATCCAAGTGCGCCACGACAGAGTCCGGTAACGGGCCTGGTGTTTCCTCGCTATCAAAGCTTTGTTCATGCACTGGCTCTTCAGAAACCAAGATAGTCACACTCGCGCCCTGTGGGTCATAATCCTGACGCGCCACGTTAAGAATATTGGCGCCGATTATGTCTACGACTTCACCTAAAATATCAGTGAGGCGGTCAGCACTGTATTGCTCGTCAATGTACTCAATGTACTCTTTACGCTGCTGCTCTGTTTTGGCATAGCAGATATCGTATATGCTGAAGCTTAAACTTTTGGTTAAGTTATTGAAACCATGAAGTTTAATTTTATCGAAGGGTTTGTTCACTATAAACCAACCTTAAAACCTAGTCGCTAAAAGCCGCATCGGGGCCATAAAAGAGCGCGGATTTTAGCCCAATTTGGCCCCTTGAAAAAGCACTTTTTAAGCGATTTCTTGTACTTCAAAACTATGCGTGATTTTCACTGATTTTTCTAGCATCAATGCCACCGAGCAATACTTTTCCGCAGACAGTGAAACAGCGCGCTCAACATGCTTCTCACTGACCTCTTTGCCACTTACAACAAAATGCAGGTTAAGCTTAGTGAACACTTTTGGGGCTGATGGCGCGCGCTCGGCACTGAGCTGAACTTGTACGTCACTCACTTGCTGTCGAGCTTTCTTTAGAATGCTCACCACATCAACCGAAGAGCAAGCTCCAGCTGACATAAGAACCATTTCCATCGGTGAAGGGGCATGGCTATCACTGCCAGTATCGAATACTACATTGTGGCCAGAGTCAGATGTGCCTATGAAGGTATCACCCTCTACCCATTTTACTTTCGCTTGCATGTAAACCTCTTATTGGTAATAAGTTTACAGCGATTGTAAATGAGGCTACCGGCAATGCAAAGTTTAAACGATGCTTGCCCTTGGTATGCAAAAGTGACGGCTTAGGCCGATACGCGAGCGACGGCGTTATCAAATAAGTTTTTAATCAACCCGGCAAACTCGTCAATAAACTCGCGCTGCTCTTTGGTTACAGGTTGATTAGTGACACTACTGAGAACTTCTTGAAGGTCGTACACAATACCATCGACTTCACGTACAATTTGACTGCGCTGCTCGGTATCGAGCTCGGTGTGCTGCTGACAGATGAGCATTACATGCTCGGCGATCACATCTTCTATAAGCTCCATGACCGTCGGCGCATCAGGAGCGACCTCACCGGACTTCTCAAACAACGAGAGGTTTTGCGTGAGGTACATGATGAGATCATCATAGCCTTGTCTGTCGAGAACCATTAAACACCATTAACTTCTTATAAATCTTTCTAGATTTAAGCAGAAACTTAGCCGAAAAGCTAGGACTTACGATGCTTTTATAGCCACTTTGAAGTGCTTGCTTAGCACTAAAAAAAGCAGCCGAAGCTGCTTTTTTATGACCCAAATAAAGTCGCTATTAGTCGAGGCTCAGCCCTGGGCTCAACTTTTCAGGAAGCGTTACTTTCTCAAGTTCCACAGAAGCAACTGGGTAGGCGCAGTAATCTGCTGCGTAGTAAGCACTTGCACGGTGATTGCCTGAAGCACCAATACCACCGAAAGGTGCTGCGCTCGATGCGCCCGTAATTGGGCGGTTCCAGTTAACAATACCGGCACGGATGCGACGCAAGAAGTATTCATAGTCTTGCTCACTGTCGCTTAACAGGCCTGCAGATAAGCCATAGGCTGTATCATTGGCTTTGTTAATGGCGTCATCAAACTCCGTGTAACGGAATACTTTCAAAAGTGGTCCGAAATGCTCGTCATCAGGGAAATCACTAACATTGCTACATTCCAAGATTCCAGGAGTCACAAAGCCCGTGCCCGCTGTATGTTTAAGCTCGACTAACACTTCTGCACCGAGCTCAACCAGTTGTTGCTGCGCCGCAACCAGGCCCTTTGCCGCTGCTTCGGAAATCATGGATCCCATGAACGGCTGTTCTGGTGCGTCATAGACATCCACTTTAATGTTCTTAGTCGCCGTAATTAACTGAGCAAGAATCGCATCGCCTTGCTCACCCGCAGGCAAGAATAACTTACGGGCACACGTACAACGCTGTCCAGCAGAGATATAGGCTGATTGCAAAATATCATGTACTGCTGCTTTTTCATCGCTTACATCCTTAACAATGAGAGGGTTATTACCACCCATCTCTAATGCTAAGATTTTACCTGGCTGACCTGCGAATTGCTCATGTAACACGTGGCCTGTGCGCGATGAACCGGTGAAGAATAGACCGTCGATACCTGGGTGAGATGCTAAGGCTTTGCCCGTTTCAACTTCACCCTGAACGAGGTTAATCACCCCTTGTGGTAACCCAGCTTGCTGCCATAACTTTAAGGTGAATTCCGCCACTGCTGGGGTCAGCTCTGACGGTTTAAAGATCACCGTGTTACCCGCTAACAGCGCTGGGATGATATGCCCATTTGGCAGGTGACCCGGGAAGTTATATGGGCCAAATACAGCAACCACGCCATGTGCACGGTGGCGAATAACAGCCTTACCTACTGGCATTGGGTTTTCTACTGTGCCAGTGCGCTCATGATAAGCACGCTCTGAGATGCCTGCTTTGCCAATCATCGCCGCTGCTTCTGTGCGCGTTTCCCATAATGGTTTTCCGGTTTCTTGAGCAATGATCAGTGCCAGCTCTTCGCTGTTTTCTTTAAGTTGCTCAACGAAGGCTTTAACCACCTCTAAACGCTGCTCTACGGTTTTATCTGTCCAAGAAATAAACGCTTCTCGCGCTGCCTTTACCGCTGCATCAACTTGCTGAGGTGTGGCACTGTTTGCTTGCCAAATCACGTCGTTGTTCGCTGGGTTAATGGAATTGAAGGCCTGGCCCTCACCTGCTGTCCATTGACCATTAATGAATTGAGCTAAATGAGACATTGCTTGCTCCTTATAATGCTGCCACGCTAACGCGCTCGCCTGCTTTAACCTTTAAAGCATCCGCCGTTGCTTGGCTTAGTGTGATATGTTGTTCGCCGTCGTTGTATTCGCATTCAATAACCACAGCACGATAGTCTTGCAGGCCTTGGTTCGCTACTAATACCGCTTGCTCACCTGGGTTATCTGCAATAACCACTTCACGTAACGAGCTGTTTGCAATAGTACGAATGTTATCAACTTTCGCTTCAACCGTCGGTCCGGCATCGAAAATATCGACATAACCATTAAAAGTGAAACCTTCACTTTTTAACAACTCAATGGCAGGGCGAGTATTGCTGTGCACTTCCCCTACCACCTGTTGTGCTTCTTTACTCAATAAGTTGACGTAAATCGGATATTTTGGCATCAACTCAGCGATGAATACTTTCTGGCCAATGCCGGTGAGGTAATCAGCCGTCGGAAAATCCATTGAGAAAAAGTGCTCTTCCAACCACTGCCAAAATGGGCTATCGCCATTTTCATCAGACACGCCGCGCATTTCTGCAATAACGGTATCGGCAAAGCGCTGTCTGTGCTGATTAATAAACAGCATACGTGACTTCGATAATAGTTTGCCGTTGTATTTTTGTCGGTATTTTTCCTTCAAGAACAGCGTACACAGCTCTGTTGCACCGGTATAATCATTACATAAAGTAAGAATATCAACGGCTTTATACACTCCCAAAGTGCGTGAAGAATGAATCACTTTGCTGAGATGGTAGTGGTAAAATGCATCGTCTAGGCCCACTGCAGCTTCAATGCCACAGGTTCCCGCAATTTCACCGGTTTCACTGTCTTCCAATACGAATAAATAGCCCTCGTCTCCAGCCTTTTCAGTCGGCTTCGCGAATGACTGTACGGAGCGTGCGATTTTATTCTGCAGCAACTCTTCATTTAACGGCAAGGATGTAAAACCATGGCCCGACTCTTCGGCCATGATCAATAGATCCTGATAATCATCTTGTTGGATTGGGCGAAGAATCATCATCGACTCGCTTACTCCCTAAAGGTTAAATACCAAAGGAGCCCGCAACCTCACCGAGAAGGCAAGGTGGAACTCCAGCAATTTACTTACTACAGGATGGGGCTTTGCAGCCCCTGGCAGGTTAGACTAGGCTTGCTACCGCTTTTTCAAAGCGCGCCATGCCTTCACGGATATCGGCTTCAGGGATCACTAAAGACGGTGTGAAGCGTACTACATCGGCACCCGCAACAAGCGACATCAACCCCTGCTCCATACTCGCGACTAAGAATTCGCGTGCACGACCTTTGAATTTATCGTTAACAACTGCACCTAACAGCAAGCCCTTACCGCGAATTTCAGAAAATACGTCGTATTTAGCATTGATGTCGTTAAGTAGCGATTTGAATAACGCTTCTTTTTCTTTAACACCGGCCAGTACCGTGGCGTCGTTTACGGTGTCAAATGCCGCTTCGGCTACCGCACAAGCAAGTGGGTTACCACCATAGGTAGAGCCATGTGTACCCGGCTTAAGGTGCTGTGCAATCTCTGCCGTGGTTAACATTGCGCCGATAGGAAAACCACCACCGAGCGCTTTTGCTGAGCTTAGAATGTCTGGCGTCACGCCAAGACCTTGGTAAGCGTAAAGCTCGCCGGTACGACCTACACCTGTTTGTACTTCATCAAAAATAAGTAAAGCATTGTGCTGGTTACACAGTTCACGCACACCCTCAACAAATGCTTGCTCCGGCGCGATAATACCGCCTTCACCTTGCAACGGCTCCATCATCACCGCACAGGTATTATCGTCAATCAGCGCTTTGAAGCTTTCCAGGTCGTTATAGTCGCAGTGAACGACGTCACCCGGTTTCGGGCCAAAGCCGTCAGAATACGCAGCCTGACCGCCTACGGTCACGGTAAAGAAGGTGCGCCCATGGAAACCTTTGTTGAAGGAGATAATTTTCGATTTGTGCTCACCGTGCACATCGATTGCCCAACGACGTGCCAGCTTTAGTGCAGCTTCATTGGCTTCAGCGCCAGAGTTAGCAAAATACACTTTGTCAGCAAAGGTGTTGTCGGTCATTTTCTTTGCTAAACGCAAGGCTGGTTCATTGGTCCAGATGTTCGACAGGTGCCAAATCTTTTCACCCTGCTCTTTCAAGGCGTTGACTAAGGCTGGGTGACAATGGCCCAAACAGTTAACCGCAATACCACCAGCGAAGTCGATAAACTCTTTGCCTTGCTGGTCCCACACCCGCGAACCTTCGCCGCGTACAGGGATAACCGCTGAAGGGTTGTAATTAGGTACCATTACCTCGTCGAATAAAGCGCGATTAACTGTCATTTCATTTCCTCACTGAGTATTACTTTTGTGTCGCATCTAAAGCACGCCGACAGGCGGGACACGAAAAGCGATAAATACGGCCTACTTTTAAGTAGCGCAGTACACTAGTTGATATCCCATTATTTCAGAAAAAGACCTTAAAGTCTCATGCAAAGCTTTCATGCAGCCCTTGAAAACAAAGGCTTTGAGGATAGTTTTTCATAATCAGTGAATAACTATCTTGGTATTCTTTTAGGAAATTGAACTATAGCTTATGCGCAGCACCGAAAGAGCCCAAGGAGTGAATAATGAATGAATATACGCAAAAAAATTTACAAAAAATTTTCAGTTAGCCGTCAATTTGCAGTGCTAAATTGTGCAAATTGGTCTTTTCTAGGTGTTGGACATGGTCACTTTGCAGACCCACATAGTTGAACCACAGGGTGCGCTCGTCATCTTCAATAAGTTGATGCTCGTGCAGCATCAAATATTGACTGTAGCAGCTGGCATGCACCAAAACCTGCGCCAAGCCAGACTGCTCACTGGCTTCGACCAAAGCAAAATCATCCAGCAATGCGTTAAGGCCAATATAGCGAAAGCCCATTTTCTCCACCAACGAGCGGGTGATCTCCAACGAGCGCTCAACGAAAAGGTTACGTAAGTACAGTGGATCAGGCTCGATAGCAATGAGCGCATCATGGAGGCGTTTGTTGCCTTCATCTCGTGCCAACGCCACCTTACGTTGCCAAATCTGTTGGAACAAACGTAAATACAGTCGTGTTAGCGCGACCCGGCCTAAATCCAAGAACAACGCAGCGATATACGCACTGTATGGATTAAGACCCTGTAGTTGAGCCAGCTCATACGCTGCTATCGCTCGACTCATTGCTGATTCGCGTAACTTACGCTTCAATAAACTAAAAGGCTCAGTGCTGTGTGGCAACCAATGGCGCATAGCGTAAGTAGGAATGGTTAGGCGGAGGTTATCTAAACCCAAATAGCGAATCGCCAACGCGGGGGTGTCAATCTTCACACCACGATTGGCTCGCTCTTGGCGATACTGAGGTAAGTTCACTAAGGTAACGAGTTCTCGCCCGAGCCAACTCAAATCATTAACGAGCGGCTCTAAGCGGCCAACGCTCGCCGCTTTTGCGCCTAGGATATCTAAAATAGTGGGGACCGCATCTTGGATACCTAACACTTCGGAATATAGGTTATCAGCATTGTGGAGCTGCTCATTGATTGCATTCTCAATGATCGCGTGTAATTTGGTACTGACTTTGGCGGTGAACTGCAGCTTTTCTGAGCTTTGTTTTTGCCGTTGACTGTGCGCCGCCTGCTCGACCTCCAATAAGGTCCGCTGCTTAAGAGGTTTACCATATTGAATATCAAAGGTTTTAATAAAACCTATTTGTTGCTGCGCAAAGCTATGCCCTAACAGCAAGTCATTAAAACGCTGTTCTAGGGCATCCACACGTTGGCGAATTTGCTCTGTTTTAGTCACCATAATTACTAAGTTATACCGCTTCTATATTTTTGCTGCGTTGAGGCTGCTAACGCTTATAAGCCCTAGTACCTGTGAATGAAGTGCTGCAACATCGTGAGCCCATGTTCAGTTAGAATGGCCTCAGGATGAAATTGAATGCCCTCCAATGCTTTAGAAGTATGAACCAAACCCATGATTTCATCCATGTTTTCGTGCTCATCTTGTGTCCACGCTGTAATTTCTAAGGATTCAGGCAGAGACGCTGGGTCCACCACTAAAGAGTGGTAACGACATACTTCGAAATGCTGCGGCAACCCCGCAAATACGCCCTGTTGCTTAGTATAGATGGTTGACGTTTTTCCATGCATAACTTGCTTGGCACGCACCACCTGCGCCCCCATAGCTTGGGCGATACTTTGATGCCCTAGGCATACTCCTAAAATGGGAATATGTCCGGCAAAGCGACGCACCACATCCACACACACCCCCGCTTCATTGGGACTACAAGGGCCCGGTGAAAGCACGATATGTGCTGGGTTTAACGCACGGATATCAGCTAACGTGAGTTCATCATTGCGCTTTACCAGCACTTCTTGGTCAAGGCGCTGGAAATACTGCACCAGGTTAAAGGTGAAGGAGTCGTAATTATCTATCATCAATAACATGGAATCTTCCATTAAAAAGCCAAGCTTTCGCGCTTGGCTTTTGTGGTCATTTACACTGGCAAGCCATCTATGGGCGTGGGATAAACCCTAATGCGTCATACACCGCTTTCAAAGTGGGGGCGGCTTTAGCACTGGCCTTCTCGGCCCCCTCTTTCATGATCTTTTCAAGCAGTGGCTGATCTTCACGGATCTCCTTGAAGCGCTGTTGGATTGGCTCAATCATACCAACCACCGCTTCAGCAGTATCTTTCTTCAAATGCCCATACATTTTATCTTCATATTCAGGGACTAACTCATCAATGCTACGCTTGGTCGCCACTGACAGTAAGGTCAACAAGTTAGACACCCCGGGCTTTTCTTCACGATCGAAATAGATACGCGCCTGTTCATCGGAATCGGTCACCGCTTTTTTCAGCTTCTTCTCTATTTTCTTAGGTTCATCCAACAACATGATGTAACCATTGGGGTTATCATCCGACTTTGACATTTTTTTCAATGGATCTTGCAAGCTCATTACCCGAGCCCCAAATTCTGGGATATATGGCTCAGGAATTTTAAAGACTTCACCATATAGGTTGTTAAAGCGGGTCGCGATATCACGGGTTAACTCTAAGTGTTGCTTTTGGTCTTCGCCAACAGGCACTTGGTCAGCCTGATATAAAAGAATATCAGCCGCTTGTAATACCGGGTAAGAGAACAAGCCAACATTGACATTGTTCGCATGCTTGGATGATTTATCCTTAAATTGGGTCATGCGGTTAAGCTCACCCATTTGTGCGTAGCAATTTAGCACCCATGCCAATTGGGCATGCTCTGGCACTTGCGATTGCACGAATAACGCTGACTTCTGTGGGTCGATACCGCATGCGGTGTACAGAGCAATGCCATCTAATACTCGCGATTTTAACACCTCTGGCTCTTGGCGAATGGTGATGGCGTGCAAATCAACAAGCATAAAGTAACTTTCATGATGCTCTTGCAAGCTAAGCCACTGGTTAATGGCGCCAACGTAATTGCCTATTGTCATACCACCGGTTGGCTGAATGCCACTTAACACTACGGGTTTACTCATGATGTTCCTTTATTACTGATCAATTAATGGTCGTGATTATATCTAAGAATTGGTCACAGAGGTACTGTGGATTGTATTGCCTTAAATCTTCGCCTTGATGATAGCCATAGGTAAGTGCAAGGCAATCCATTGCGGCTGCCTGCGCAGCCAATAGGTCAGATTTGGAGTCTCCGATCATAAGGCAGTCTTTAGGTGCAACGGCTAATTGTTCGCTCGCACTCAAAAGCGGTGTCGGGGCCGGTTTCTTGTCGCCGTCATCGCCACATATAACAACATCGAAATGGCGGGCAATGGCCATTTTCTCTAGCAGCGGCAAGGTAAAGCGACGCGCTTTATTAGTCACCACAGCTTTGGGAATATGTGCAAATGCAGCAAGTACCGTTTCTACATGGGGATAGAGCGCGCTATGCTCAGCGACTACCGCTTCATAATGGCTGAAAAACAGCGAGGTCGCTCGCTCTATATCTGCAGCGCTTAGGTGGGGATTCACCGCCATGTCACCACTCAGGAGTCGTTTCACTAGCATCTCAATACCATTGCCTACAAACTGACGCACCATAGTTTGCGAGACGATGGGCCGTGCTAAATCAGTTAGCATCAAGTTGCTAGCAATATACATATCCTCAGCGCTATCCACTAAGGTGCCGTCTAGGTCAAATAGCAGCGCTTGATACTTCACGCCTGCACCTTTGCCAATTGGTCGCGCATTTGCGTAATCACCGCTTTATAATCGGGTTGGTTGAAAATCGCCGAACCAGCCACAAACATATCGGCGCCGGCTGCTGCAACTTCAGCAATGTTATCTACTTTTATGCCACCATCCACCTCTAAGCGAATATCACGGCCGCTGGCGTCAATCAATGCACGGGTCTGGCGCAGCTTTTCTAGTGTATGGGGAATAAAGCTTTGGCCACCAAAACCTGGATTCACCGACATCAGAAGAATAACGTCCAGTTTATCCATCACATGCTCTAAAATATGCAAAGGTGTTGCAGGATTGAGGACCAGCCCGGCTTTACAGCCCTGCTCTTTGATAAGCGCTAAGCTTCTATCAATGTGCTCACTGGCTTCGGGGTGGAAAGTAATAATACTGGCACCGGCTTGTGCAAACTGCGGAATTAAACTATCAACAGGCTTAACCATTAGGTGCACATCAATCGGTGCACTAATACCAAAGTCCCGTATCGCTTTGCACACCATAGGGCCAAAAGTAAGGTTGGGAACATAATGGTTATCCATTACATCGAAATGAATCACATCGGCTCCACCCGCCAATACGCGTTCTACTTCATCACCGAGGCGAGCAAAGTCGGCTGCTAAAATAGACGGCGCTATCAGGTAATCTTTCATATTACGGCTCCTTTGAACTTAGCCGTTACTTTAACGGAAAACAGACGAGCGTGTCAGCTTAGTAAATTAAGTTTGCGAACTTTGCTGCACAGATAAGTGAAAAGAAACAATAATTTAAAAACAAAAATTAACATTAATTAAACATAAGACCCTTATTTTTAAAGAAAAAGTTTTGTTTCTCAGTTAATATTCAGTTGTTTTTTTAATCAATATTGAGTAAGCTCTGGTTAATACTAATGGACTGGAGATGGATATGTTTGGCCTTAAAACTCGTACACTGCTTGTAGCAGCCGCTGCATTGGGTGTTACAGTCGCTGCCTTCAGCATAAACAGCTCAGTACAAGCGCAACAAGTGGCGTTAGAACAATGCCAATGTAACGGCTCCGCCTCTAGCTATGACATCGATATCAAGCAAGCCTGTAACCACCAAGCCCAACAGTCTTGGTTCGCATGGTTAACTGGCGACAGCCGCAGCGCACAATTTCACTACCTCGATTTACTCGAACTATTGACCCGCGACGACAACAAGTCTCGCCAATTCTCAAGCAAATCTTACTAAGTCACGACTCTACTTATGTGGTCGCAACTGCAAAGCGTTATCGCCGCATTTTTTGGGGTTCAAAGTAATGCCAAACGTGAGCATGACTTTAAGCACCATAACCCAAAAGTGCTTATTGCTATCGCTATCGTATTATTTATCGCGTTTATTTTAGGCGTGTTTGGTTTGGTTCAATTGGTATTGCCGGCCAGATAAATACATCGCCATCAACTCACTTACCTTATTGCGAGCATGCCCCTTGGGGCTAATTGTGCGCTTGACATTCAGCACATCAATACTCGCTTGCTCATATATTTTGCGCGTCCAAAGGGTATCATGGTTAGAGATCAACACCGAAGTATTACTTACTCCCGCAGCTTGCTCCGCTAAATTGGCAAGGTTAGCCTGATCATCAAGATTAAAACCACCTTTTGCATAAGAGGTGAACGATGCGGTTTTACTTAATGGCACATAAGGGGGATCGCAGTACACCACTGCATTTTTTGGCAACTGGGCAAAAACATCTTTATAGCTCAAACAAGTAAATGTCGCTCGCTGCGCCTTTTCAGCAAAGAAGTACATTTCCTTCTCTGGAAAATAGGGCTTTTTGTATTTGCCAAATGGGACGTTAAAAATGCCTTTTAGGTTGTAGCGACACAGGCCATTGTAACCATGACGATTCATGTACAAAAATAATATGGCACGCTCGTAGGCATCGCGACTGGCATTAAACTGTTTGCGCAAACCATAGTAAATATCAGCATCATTATTGACCGCACTGAATAACTTACGAGCGTCATTGATAAACTCATCAGGGGCGTGGGTTAATTCACGGTAAAGGTTAATAAGATCAGCGTTGATATCATTGAGCACATAATGATCAAAGTGCGTATTAAGAAACACCGAGCCGGCGCCGACAAAGGGCTCGACCAGTGTCGTGGCGCGGTTGCCCGTCAGCGCCTGTGCGGTATCTAAGCGCTTGGCAATATCATCTACCAAGCTATATTTGCCGCCCGCCCACTTCAGGAAAGCACGGGTTTTCTTTTGCATTAAATCACTTGCTCATCGGTTATGAATTAAATATCACAGCATCGCGGCGGGCGATGTTAACGCAAGATTCTACCGCAACTCAGGGTTAGGTTGCGAGTCTATCTCTGCTTTTATCTTACTGATTTGCTTTGCGTAGGGCTCTAAACTAGGCAGTAGCTCTGCAATTTCTATAAGCTGTGCTTCAATTGCGCTACGACTAGCAGGCTGTGTCCAAGTCAGAATATGCCATCCTTTATCAGCGCGTTGATAATGACGTACTTTTTTCTCGAGATTATGGCGGGCAATATACGCCTCCACCTGCTGCTCGTTAGACATCACAGTTAGTTGCCATAACCATAAACTATCATCTTGGCGGTTATACCAGTGATGATCATATGGCAGCGTGTGGCTATTGGTCGGTACGCTCTGTCGCTGTTCAGGCTCTGCTTCCTCTACTGGCTGTGCCTGCTCTGTAGCCGCCTGCGCGGCTGGCTGTTGCAATGCTGCAACCACAGCTTGAGTATCATTTTCTAGCTTTTCAGTGATGAGATTGTCGTCACTCGCTTGCTCAGGCTGCGGCATGTTGTCCTCATGTGCGCCCTGCGAGGGCTGTTGCTGCTTTGCAAAGAGCGCATCGTTAGCAACCACCGGCGCATTCTCGCTTTGTGGCAGCATGACCGTTAGTTCATCACGTTGATAAACCAAGCCAATAACAATCAAAATAACAACAATCATGGTCGGCACGAGCCACCATCGCCGGGTTGGCTTTGCCGTGTGTTTTGGCATCTGCTGTTCTTGGTGCCACTGTAACAACAATGCTGGATTGCCGTGGCATTGACGCACGAATTCAGCAAAAACGGGGTCTTCTGCCGGTGGTAAGGTCTTATAAAAGCTTTGCATAAGACGTATGCTTTCCGAGTCGGAGAGCGGTTCAAGATGAATATCTACGGCGTTTTCAAATAGTTCCGCGCGAGAAGATGCACAGAGGATATACAGAACACCTGGCGCTGTTTTCGCAAGCTTTTCTAACTCAATGATCAGTTCCTGCGATAGCTGTTTGGCGTTATCTATAACCCAAAGTAACTGTCGCTCCCCCTGCTCTTTTACTAAACGGTAGAAGTTATCACTGAGGGTCTCGTTTACATCCACCAAAGGATAAGAAAAGCTATGCTCCAACAGGTGAGTCACCACATCTTCATCCCGCGTCTTAGCGCCAACTTCAATATAAGCCTTACTAAAGGGTTCGTAGTGGTCGGTTACAAAGTGCTCTAAAAGATAGCTCTTACCGAATCCTGGAGCGGCAACCAAATGAATAAGGTTTTGCCCATAGCTAAATTGCAGCGCGATGCGTTTAGCTAAGGCTGCTCGCGAGGGAAGTATTTGCGATTGCATTAGCGTGAAAACAAAGTATCTAACTCGGCCTCTGATACATCATCGATAAGTTCACAGCGACCAAAAGCCGTAGGAAGGATAAAGCGTATGCGGCCCGCCTTATTCTTTTTATCTTTTCTCATATGCGCGATAAAGTCTTGGCAGCTCATTTGCTCTGGCGCGCTGGTTGGTAAGTCATAATTCGCTAATAAAGTCACAATGCGCGTTAATTCTTGTTCACTAAGCCAACCACGCATCACGGCTAACTTCGCGGCTAATACCATCCCGGCGGCTACGGCCTCACCATGTAACCACTGGCCATAGCCCATGTGTGCCTCGATAGCATGGCCAAAGGTATGACCGAGATTGAGCAGAGCACGCAGGCCCGCTTCTTTCTCATCTTGGGCAACAATTTGTGCTTTAATTTCACAGCAACGATGGATAACTTGCGGTAACAACTGCGGGTGCTGTGCCTTGATTTCATCACTGTGCTGTTCTAGTTGTGCAAATAAATCGGCATCATAAATTAGCCCATATTTGACCACTTCCGCCATTCCTGCAGCAAATTCCTTGCTCGGCAAAGTGTTGAGCACACGATTATCAATAAATACCGCCTGCGGCTGGTAAAAAGCGCCAATCATATTTTTCCCAAGGGGATGATTGACGGCTGTTTTGCCACCGACAGACGAGTCGACTTGTGATAGCAGAGTCGTTGGAATTTGTATAAAGTCGATGCCGCGTTGATAACACGCTGCAACAAAACCGGTAAGGTCGCCAATGACACCTCCGCCTAGCGCTAGCAGACAAGTGTCACGCCCACAATTATGCTCAAGCAAAAACGCATTTAAGCGCTCGAACCATTGCAGCGTTTTAAATTGCTCACCATCAGGCATCACGAACACTAATGGTTGGTGTTCATGCAAGGTATTTATGAGGATATCTAGATACAGCGGGGCGATGGTTTCATTGGTGACAATAACTGGTCGATTTTGACCTAAGAATGACCCTAGGCGCTCAGAATCACGCAGTAAATTATCACCAATGAAAATGGGGTAACTGCGCTCACCTAGTTCAACATTAAGTTCCAGCATGCGCAATTCTCCCTGGTTTACTTAGAAATCAAGCTTCTCAATGATTTGGTTAGCGACCACTTTGGCGCTTTGCTCGTCGGTGCGAACCGTGAAGTCAGCCACTTCTTGATAGAGCGGGTTACGCTCCTCAGCTAGACGCTCTAACACGTCTTGTGGATCTTCTTTAGTTTGCAGTAGCGGACGACGTTTGTCGCGCTGGGTGCGAGCCACTTGCTTTTCGATTGGGGTTTCTAGGTACACTACGATACCACGTGCAGACAGTTTGTTGCGTACTTCTTTACTGACTACAGAGCCACCACCCGTTGCAAGTACAATACCTTGAAGCTCGGTTAAATCAGTGATCACGGTCTCTTCGCGACGACGAAAACCTTCTTCGCCCTCAATATCGAACACCCACGCAATATCGGCACCGGTACGGCGCTCAATTTCGTTATCTGAGTCATAAAACTCAAGGTGTAGTTGATCTGCGATGTGACGACCAATTGTGCTCTTGCCGGCCCCCATTGGGCCTACTAGAAATATATTACGTTTCTCAGCCATATTTTTTAGTACAAACGAACTCTAAAATTTGAATTAAAAACCCCGCCTCGCGACTGGCCCCAAAATCAAGGGGGAGATTATCTCAGTAATTTATGCCTGTTTTCAAGCATAATACAGTAAATAATTACAGTAGGCGGTCGGTCACGGAAACAGCCCTCGGGAAGTAGTGTAGATGACCTTCACCGAGAGTGAGCTGTTTTAGCCAAAGATGTAGCTAGGCTATTTGATCACTTTTAAGTGACTGCCTTTTTTGCCCTTACTCTTGTCTTCCTGACTGGTTTCACGGCTAGCTTGTGGGTTTGGATTGTCAATGGCCTCCAGTCCAGGCTGCGGTTCAGGCAACTCTTCAGACTGTGGCTGTGAAGGCGTTACACCTGAGCGTTCTTGCTCTTCGTAGGTTTCATCCTGAGTAAACACCGTCCCTTCACCGTTTTCCCGTGCATATATCGCTAACACAGCGCCCATTGGCACATAGACCTGCATCGGCTGACCGCCGAATCGAGCATTAAATGTCAGCAGAGCGTTGTCCATTGAGAACTGAGTAACCGCGCTTGGGCTTATATTCAACACAATTTGTCCATCTTGAACAAACTGAGTAGGCACTTGCACGTTGGGAAAATCGGCGTTAACAACCAAGTGCGGTGTGCACTGGTTGTCAACAATCCAATCGTAAAAGGCGCGTAGCAGATAAGGTCTGTTAGGCGTCATTATAGACGAATCTCACGTTCGGCTTCGGTTAGTGATGCTTGGAATGACTCACGCTCAAACAAACGAATCATGTATTCTTTTAGCTCTTTGCTACCAGCACCTTCTAAGCTAATGCCTAGTTCAGGTAAACGCCATAATAGTGGCGCAAGGTAACAATCAACAAGACTAAACTCTTCGCTCATAAAATAAGGCGCTTCGTTAAAGATAGGAGCCACAGCAAGTAATGCTTCGGTCAATTCTTTACGCGCTTGTTCAGCATCACTGCCACCGGCATAAATTTTCGCTGCCAGTGAGTACCAGTCTGTTTCGATACGGTGCATCATCAAGCGACTACGACCACGCATGACTGGGTAAACAGGCATTAATGGAGGATGTGGAAAACGCTCATCCAGATATTCCATAATGATGTTCGCTTGGTATAAACCAAGTTCACGATCAATCAGAGTGGGTACAGTGCCATATGGGTTAATCTCGTGTAACGCTTCTGGCAAGTTATCCTTCTCCGCCAAGTGGATATCCACGCTAACTCCTTTTTCCGCCAAGACAATACGAACTTGGTGGCTGTACATACAATTAGCACCGGAAAACAGCGTCATTACAGGGCGTTTATTGGCAGCAACGGCCATGCCTACCTCCATCAAAAAATCACAAAGTACAAAATACTTTTGCGTCATGGCCCAAAATTTGAGCAATGACTTTAAACGGCAATAGGGGCATGTTGCCCCTATTGAGTTAACTGGTTGAATATTCTAATTAATGAACATCTCGCCAGTATTCTTTCTTCAAAAAGAAAGCGAGGATAAACAGAATCACCAAAAAGCCGATGACCTTAATACCCAGCGCCTCTGAATCTAAGCGCGAAGGCTCACCTACATACGCCATGAAGTTTGCTAGGTCGCGGGCAGCTTGGTCGTATTCATCGACACTCATTTCCCCGGTCCCATCAGTCTCAGTACCCACTACTTTTTGTACTGTTTTACCATTTTGCTCAACTTCTTCGTAAATTGGCGTTGGTAGACCTTGCAACTCTTGCAGCACGTGCGGCATACCTACTGATGGGAACACTACATTGTTCACACCAAAAGGACGCGACTCATCTTTATAAAACGACTTTAAGTACGTATAGATGTAGTCAGGTGACTTAACACGTGCGATTAAGGTTAAATCCGGCGGAGCCGCACCAAACCATTTCGCTGCATCTTCTTCACCCATCGCATTTTTAATATGGCTACCTACTTTTGAACCATCAAAAATAAGCGTCTCTTCGCCGATTTCAGTAGGAATACCGATATCGCGGAAAGTACGCTGGTAGCGCTGATACTGCATTTGGTGACAACCAAGGCAGTAGTTCATGAACAACTTGGCACCACGCTGTAATGATGCCTGGTCCTTTAGGTCAATGTTCGCGTCTTGCAGCGGCATCGAAGGACCTGCTGCCATCGACAAAGTAGGCAGCAATGCGAATAAACCGATAACTAGTTTCTTCATCATTTCGTCAACCTCTCTGGCAATGGCTTGGTTTTCTCGTTTTTACTGTAGAAGAACAGTAACACAAAGAACATGAAATAGGTCACCGTACAAATCTGCGACAGAATTGTTTTGAAATCAGTTTGCGGTGTTGCACCAACCCAACCAAGAATAACAAAGGTCACAACGAACTGCGCAATATTCAATTTGTGGAAACCACAACGATAGCGAATAGAGCGTACGCGACCACGGTCAATCCAAGGTAGTAAAGCTAACACCACAATAGATGCACCCATCGCCACAACACCCAGTAGTTTATCTGGAATTGCACGCAGGATTGCGTAGAACGGTGTGAAGTACCATACCGGGAAAATATGCTCAGGCGTTTTCAGCGGGTTCGCTGCTTCAAAGTTTGGTGCTTCCAAGAAGAAGCCGCCCATCTCTGGCGTAAAGAACACGATGTAAGAGAAAATAATCAAGAAGCCAACCACACCAACAATGTCTTTCACTGTGTAGTAAGGGTGGAACGGTATTGCATCGACAATATCTTTCTTATCGGTGTAATACTCGTGGAATTTGAATTTCGCTTTGTCTTCTTCCGCAACAGTGCCTTTCTTACGTTTAATATCGATACCGTCAGGGTTGTTTGAGCCCACTTCGTGCAGCGCAACAATGTGTAAGAACACGAGAATAACGAGCACTAATGGCAGCGCGATAACGTGCAATGCAAAGAAACGGTTCAAAGTGGCACCAGAGATAACATAGTCGCCACGGATCCACAGTGTTAGATCATCACCAATAACCGGAATCGCACCAAACAGTGAGATAATAACCTGAGCACCCCAGAATGACATCTGACCCCATGGTAATAGGTAGCCCATGAAGGCTTCAGCCATTAATGCTAGGAAGATAAACATACCAAACAACCACAATAGCTCACGCGGTTTTTGATATGAACCGTAGATCATGCCACGGAACATGTGCAAATAAACCACCACGAAGAAGGCAGAAGCCCCTGTAGAGTGGAGATAACGCAGTAGCCAGCCGTATTCAACATCACGCATGATATATTCAACGGAAGCAAAAGCACCTTCAGCAGAAGGCACGAAGTTCATGGTCAACCAAATGCCCGTGACGATTTGGTTTACTAGCACGAGCATGGCCAATGAGCCAAAGAAGTACCAGAAGTTAAAGTTTTTCGGTGCTGGATATTGTGCGATGTGCATATTCCAGACGCGAGTCATGGGAATACGTTCATCAATCCAATTGATAATATTACCAAACATTATGCTGCCCCTTCGCCTTTTTCACCACCGACCAAAATCGTGGTGTCATCAATGAAGTAATAAGGAGGGATCTCAAGGTTCAGTGGAGCGGGAACCGATTGGAATACTCGACCTGCCATATCAAACTTAGAACCGTGACATGGACAGAAGAAACCATCATCAGTACCTTCCACTTTCTCGCCAAAGCCACCTTGTAAGAAGCTAGGAGAGCAACCTAAGTGAGTACAGATACCCACAGCGACAAAGATGTCGTCTTTGCGAGAACGCATTGGGTTCTTTGCAAATTCAGGCTGTTGTGGTTCCTCAGATTGAGGATCACGCAGCTGATCTTCGTGCTCTTTAAGTTGTTTTAACATGTCAGGCGTACGCGAGATAACCCATACAGGTTTGCCTCGCCACTCAACACGGATTAGTTGTCCTGGCTCAATCTTCGAGATATCAACTTCTACGGGAGCACCCGCAGATTTAGCTCTCTCACTTGGGTTCCAAGACGCGATAAAAGGAACAGCAGCTCCAACCGCACCAACACCACCTACAACAGAGGTAGCTATGGTTAAAAAGCGGCGTCGGCTGTTGTCTACAGGCGCATTGCTCATCCACTTATCTCCACTATGATTCTCAACACTTGCTATATTGAGAACATCAGTTACAGCAGGTTAATTTTTGAAGTTACAAAATAGAAGCGATCATAAATAAAAGCCTTGATTAAAACAAGGTTATTCATTGTCTCACCGCCAATAAACACCGCCATTATTGCCATGCAACTTTTTACGGCATAGATCAGCGTGAACGATCATATCGCGGTTACTTGCTGGTGACGGTGACAAAGATCAATATCGGTTCAGCAAAGTATTAAAAATCACTTCATCGGTTTATTTGCCACGCAATTGTAGCAAAATTTTATCAAAAATAGTGGCGCGATGGGCATTAAATGAGGGAAATAATAGAAAAATATCAAACTTTAAGGCAGTAACGGGGGAGATGACACTTTATCATTGCCTAAAGTAAAAAACCCGGTTTGCCAAAGCAAAGCCGGGTTTTGAAATTCTGGATACGTAAAAAATTAACGCTTCGAGAATTGAGTGTTCTTACGTGCTTTCTTAAGACCCACTTTCTTACGCTCAACTTTACGAGCATCGCGAGTAACAAAGCCAGCTTTACGAAGGTCTGAACGAAGTGACTCGTCAAACTCCATAAGCGCACGGGTAATACCGTGACGGATTGCACCAGCTTGACCTGTAGAACCACCACCTTCAACAGTGATGTATAGGTCAAACTTCTCAGTCATTTCAACAAGCTCTAATGGCTGACGAACAACCATGCGAGACGTTTCACGACTGAAGTATTCTTCGATAGAACGTTGATTAATTACGATGTTGCCAGTGCCTGGGCGTAGGAATACGCGAGCACTTGAACTTTTACGACGACCTGTACCGTAGTATTGATTTGCCATGACTGTGCTCCTTAAATGTCTAGAACCTGAGGCTGCTGTGCAGCGTGATTGTGCTCAGTACCTGCGTAAACTTTAAGCTTACGGAACATTGCACGGCCTAGAGGACCACGTGGCAACATGCCTTTAACCGCTTTTTCAATGATCATCTCAGGCTTGCTAGCTTGAAGTTTCTCAAAGTTAGTAGACTTCAGGCCACCTGGGTAACCAGTGTGCGCATAGTACATTTTGTTCTGAGCTTTGTTACCAGTTACAGTAACTTTGTCAGCGTTGATTACGATGATGTAGTCACCAGTGTCAACGTGTGGAGTGTACTCTGCTTTATGCTTACCGCGAAGACGACGAGCGATTTCAGTAGCGATGCGACCTAAAGTTTTACCTTCGGCGTCAACTACGTACCAGTCACGTTTTACTGATTCTGGTTTAGCAACAAACGTTTTCATTCTAAAAATCCAATGTTTTCAATTTTAAAACCACAGGCAGTTTATTAACTGCCGCTCTACTAATGCTTTAACCCCTTCGAGTTTAAGACTTGATACTGTAAATAGTGGCTAAGCTAAATACAGTGATAGAACGCAACGTGGCAGGCGCGGGAGTATAGCAGTTTGAAAATCCCTTGGCTACCGCCGCGCTGATTTTTTATGCAGTGATAGGAGCTGTAAAAACGAACCGACTAAGCTAAATGAGGGCGCTCTAGATATTCGCGTGATTGCATCTCTTGCAGTCGGCTGACACAGCGTTTGAACTCAAAGTTTAAGTTCCCTTGAGTATAGAGCGCTTCAATGGGCGCTTGTGCGGAGATAATCAGCGTCACATTACGCTCATAAAACTCATCGACTAACGCAATAAAACGGCGCGCAGCGTCATCATTGTGTTGCCCCATCTGCTTCACATTGGCGAGTAGCACGGTGTTATAAAGGCGGGAGATTTCCATATAATCCACTTGCGAGCGCGCACTTTCACACAGTTCGGCAAAATCAAACATCACAATACAGTCACTGACCATGCGTGTTTGAATCATCCGCCCTTCAATTTCAATGGCCTCGTTTGCTCTGCCCGGCTCGGGTGATAGTTGCTCGAAATAAGCAAATAGGTTTTGATCCGCTTGCTCATCAAGCGGACTGTGAAAAATTTCCGCTTGCTCAAGGGTACGTAAGCGATAATCAACGCCGGAATCGACATTCACTATCTCAGTATTAGCCTTTACCAACTCAATTGCGGGCAGGAAACGTGCCCGCTGCAAACCATTTTTATACAGCTCATCAGGCACAATATTAGACGTCGCAACTAATACAATCCCTCGCGCAAACAGCGCTTCCATCAAGCCGCCTAGTAACATGGCATCAGTGATATCCTGAACAAAGAACTCATCAAAGCAGATGATGTCAGTTTCGGCTTTGAGCTTATCGGCCACCACCAACAGCGGGTTTTTAACATCTTGTAATTGCTTTAGCTCCTGATGCACGCGGTGCATAAACCGGTGAAAATGCACCCGCATTTTACGCTCAGTCGGTAGAGCCTCGTAAAAGGTATCGACCAGATAGGTCTTACCACGTCCTACTCCCCCCCAAAAGTAAAGCCCTTTAATGGCCTTCGTGCTATCCTTGGCAAACAGCTTAGAGAAAAAACCGCGCGGCTTTTCAGGCTGGGCAACAATGTCATCATACAGGCGTTGCAGGTGACGCACCGCGTTTTCTTGTGCTTCATCATGGAGGAAGTCATCGCGCTGTAAATCTTGTTGATATTTTTGCCAAGGTGTCATGGTGATAGGAGTAATACTAGGGATTAATTTTCGCGCTATCTTAACACGGCTGACAACAAAGCGTATATTTGACTCAGTAAAGTTTTCAAAAGGGGAAATTTATGTATACCACTACTTGGCTAGGTATCGTAATTATTGTTGCTGCATGCAGCTTTTTTGTTGGCAGCTGGATGACTAAACGCCGCTTCAAGCAGGGCGAATTGGAAGAGCAAGCGCAACAAGCGCAAAATGATCTTGAGCGTTACCGTCAGGATGTCGCTGATCATTTAGATAACACCAATAAATTGATCGCTAAGCTCAAAGAAAACTACGAACAGTTAGTTAACCATGTACAGCAAAGCGACCACTTATTAACTGCAAAACAAGATGTTGATTTAAGCCAGCCTTTCTTCTCAAAAGAAACCACTGAGCAACTGCATGCGTCTTTAAATCAGCGTCCCGAGCGCCAGCCTACTCGCAGCGTGCACGACAGTCAGCCAACCGATTATGCCAGCGGCGAATCAGGGTTATTTAGTGGTGAGCAAAAATCTAACGATAAGCAACCTGCCTGATAAATAGGCAGTTATTTATCTCTTGAGGAACTAAATTAACGACCCCATAGTCTGTATAGGAAATAGCTTTATAGGTATCGGGCTGCATAGCAGCCCCTGTATTGTGGAGTTTGCCCAGACTATGAAAATGAAGTTATCAATCATCAGTGCCGCTATTTTATCGGCCACTTTACTTGCTCAACCTAATATCTCTCATGCCAAGCTGCCCGTCGCGGTAGATGGACAGCAGTTACCTACGCTTGCACCTATGCTCGAGCGCGTCACTCCTGGCGTAGTGAGTATTCGTGTATCCGGCTCAAAAGAAGTGCGTCGCCGTGTCGACCCGTTTGACTTCTTCTTTGGGCGTCCTCAACCTCGTTCACAAAAGCGTCCATTTAGTGGCCTAGGCTCCGGTGTCATCATCGACGCCGATGAAGGTTATGTAGTGACGAATAACCATGTTATCGCCGATGCCGAGGAAATGGTGGTAACCTTAGAAGATGGTCGTGAATTCGAAGCGACACTCGTCGGCGCTGATAAAGAATCAGATATCGCGCTGTTACAAGTCGATGGCGAAGACCTTACTGAAGTCAAACTCGCTGACTCTGATAAGCTCCGTGTTGGTGACTTTTCTGTCGCTATCGGTAACCCATTTGGTTTAAGCCACACAGTCACTTCAGGCATCGTCAGTGCCCTAGGGCGTAGTGGGCTGAATATCGAAGGCTATGAGGACTTTATTCAAACCGATGCGGCTATCAACCAAGGTAACTCAGGGGGAGCGCTAGTTAACCTCAAAGGTGAACTAATCGGTATTAACACCGCTATTTTAGGTGCTTCCGGTGGTAACGTTGGTATCGGTTTTGCCATCCCCTCTAATATGATGAAAAACTTAGTCGATCAGATTGTTGAGTATGGACAAGTGCGCCGTGGTTCATTGGGTGTTGCTGGGCGCACATTAGATGCAGGCTATGCCGAAGCCTTGGATCTCGATGTTAAACAAGGTGCAATGGTTGAGCGCGTCGTTGAAGACTCGGCTGCCGAGAAAGCAGGCATCAAAGCTGGCGATGTTATCATCAGCGTCAACGGTGATGACATTAAGAGCTTTGCTGAATTAGCCGGCAAAATTGCTACCCTAGGTGAGGGCAAGGAAGTGGAAATCGGTATTTTCCGTGATGATGAAGAAATCGAATTAGACGTGACCTTAGCCGCAGCCGACAACGTCACAGAGGAAGCCGCCGAAATTCATCGCGCCTTAGCCGGTGCAGAGCTTGAGTCCGGCAAACGTAACGGTATCAAAGGGGTAATAATCAATTCGGTAGACCCCCGTTCCGTGGCTGCCCGACTGGGCTTGGAAGAGGGCGACATTATTACTCAGGTCAACCGTGAGCGGGTAGAAACCGTGCGTGAACTTGCTAATCTAATCAAAGATATTCAAGGTAATATTGTGCTGGTAGTACGCCGTGGCAATAGCACCTTCTTCGCGCCTATTCAGTAACCCCAGCTGTGCTTTAACAACATTCAACAGCGGCGCCCTTGCCGCTGTTGTCGTTTATGTGCCATCATTGCCTAAGCTTATAAATAAATAATAATTATTATCTCGTGCTGAAAAAGATTAAGTTCGCCTTGCTGCCGCTATTAAGTGGTCTGGGTATCGCCTTTATTATTGTGCTCGCCACTCCGTCTTTGCGTGATGCTTTGCTCCCCATTCTCTCCGCTGATGGCTTTACTGGCTCCCATATGAGCTACGCCAAAGCGGTACGCCGCGCCGCGCCCGCAGTGGTCACAGTGTATTCTGAGCGCATCTCGACTCAGCCACGTTACATGCAAAGACAGAACACCGTATCTGAACTCGGCTCAGGCGTACTAATGAGTCCAGACGGCTACATTTTGACTAACTACCATGTCATTAATAATGCTGATTTAGTCGAGGTCATTCTTGCTGACGGACGCCGTTTTAGTGAGGTGCAGTTAGTAGGGTTCGATACCGTTACTGATTTGGCATTATTGAAAGTCGCGGGAGAGAATCTGCCAGCTATCCCGGTTGATAATGACTTCAAACCTCAGGTTGGCGATGTGGTGCTGGCTATTGGTAACCCCCTTAACTTAGGGCAAACCATTACTCAGGGGATTATTAGTGCCACCGGAAAGCAACGAGTAACCGACAGCTCCCACAGTAGCCTGCTACAAATGGATGCCGCAATAAATGTCGGTAACTCAGGCGGTGCCTTAGTGAATTCTCATGGCGACTTGGTCGGCATTACCTCAGCACAGTTTAAAACCCGAGCGAACCTCGATATTCAAGGGATCTTCTTTGCTGTTCCCTACTCTCTCGCTAAGGATGTTATGGATAAGCTTATTCGCTATGGTCGGGTTGTGCGTGGCTACATGGGCATGGATGTAACCGCTGTCGATCAGCAAGGTCGAGAAGTCACTAATAACCATATGGCCATTGCCGGTATGCGTATTAATAAAATGGATCCACTCGGGCCGGCGTGGCGAGCTGGTATCAAAGAAGGCGATATTGTCGTCAGCATGGGCGGGCATTCGGTGAGTAATATCCAACAAACACTGGAGCGCATTGCCAATACCGAACCGGGGACTGAACTTGAGGTGGAACTCTACCGTGATGGGGAACCGCACACCTTAACGGTCACCGTCGCTGAACTAGAAACCCGGTTATAATCGAACACACCCAAATTACCATCTAAAAAGGCCGCTATCAGCGGCCTTTTTCTATTACCAAGTTAATAGCGAGCCTACTCACTCACACGTTTAATATTGGCACCAAGCGCGCTGAGTTTGTCTTCAATATGCTCATAACCACGATCAACATGATAAATGCGATCAACACGGGTTTCACCACTGGCAATGATTCCGGTTAAGATCAAACTTGCAGAGGCCCGCAAGTCAGTCGCCATAACCCGCGCGCCAGTCAATTTAGGACTATCGCCACAGATTGCGGTATTGCCTTCAAGGCGAATATTGGCTCCCATGCGCTGAAGTTCAGGTACATGCATGAACCGGTTTTCAAAAATAGTTTCCGTAATTGTAGCGCTGCCATTAGCAACCACATTTAGCGCCGTAAACTGCGCTTGCATATCCGTAGGAAACCCAGGGTGAGGTGCGGTTTTAATATTCACAGCTTTGAGCTCACGACCACGCATATCTAAGTAAATGCTGTTGTCGGTCACTTCAACAAGCGCATTCGCCTCACGCAGTTTTTCAATAACTGGCTCAAGGCTGTGATAATCAGTGTTTTTGCATAACACGTCGCCTTTTGCCATGGCTGCCGCAACTAGGAATGTTCCGGTTTCTATACGATCCGGTAAAATCGCATGCTCACACCCCTGCAAACGCTCTACCCCTTGCACTTCGATGCGACTTGTCCCTGCTCCGCTGATTTTAGCGCCCATGTTATTCAAGTACTTGGCTAAATCGCTAATCTCCGGCTCACGCGCCGCGTTTTCGAGTACCGTCTTACCTTGTGCTAAGGTTGCCGCCATCAACAGGTTTTCGGTTGCACCTACACTAACGGTATCCATAAAGATTTCCGCACCTTGCAGCCGACCTTCGACATGGGCGTTAATGTACCCATTTTCAACCTCAATAGTTGCTCCCATACGGCGCATACCTTGAATATGAATATCCACAGGTCGTGCCCCAATGGCACAGCCACCGGGCAGAGAAACTTGAGCTTGGCCAAAGCGCGCAAGTAAGGGGCCTAAGGCCAACACCGATGCGCGCATTTGTTTTACTAAGTCGTAAGGAGCAAGCACCTTATCGACAGAACCACCATCAATCAGTAATTGCTCGTCTTGCCAACGAACTCCTGCGCCTAATTCTTTCAACAGCGCTTCGGTGGTATTGATATCCCGCAGTTTAGGAACATTGCTAAACGTGCTTTGTGAATCAGCCAGCAGCGCTGCGAATAAAATTGGCAATGCTGCATTTTTAGCACCAGAAATGGTGAGCTCACCACTGAGCGGTGTGCCGCCTTGAATAATAAAATGGTCCATGCTGATTCCTAATTACTGCGGAAGGATAAACTTACGTTCGCGTTGCCATTGCTCTGGCGTAAAAGCGCGAATAGAAACCGCATGAATGGTGCCGTCTGAGATTTTTTCCATCAGGGGTTTATAAACAAGCTGTTGTTTTTTCACTGGTGTGAGCCCATCGAAGCAGTCACCCACGGCAATTACTTGGTAATGGGTCCCTTCTACTTTTACGATTATCTCTTCAAGACCTAGCTCTTGTTTTAATAAAGCTTCTACTTGACTGCTTTGCATCACTCTCACTCAAAAATACTTTCGACCTGTCCCAACTGCATAAGTTTATGCAACTGCTCAGGTATATGGTTTAGTTGTAACTGGCGCCCTTGGCGTTGCAGTTGCGACGATGCCTGAATAAGCCACGCTAAGCCTGCAGTATCGACTCGCGTCACTTCGCTCAAATCGACTTCCACTTGCTCTTGGCCTTGCATAAGTTGCTCACTTAAGCGTTTATCGGCAACACTGTAGCGAGTTAACTCACCGGCAATGGCAAAGTGCTGTGGCTTTATTTGTTGCAGCGACAGCTTACTCATCGACACCATCACCTCGAAATTGCACAGGTAATTGGCTTTTCTTATCTAGTAAATCAATCACGTGCTCAATACCTTCTTGGCGCAAAATACCGTGTATTTCGCTTTGCTTGGCATCAAGCAAACTGATGCCTTCGGCGATCATGTCATAAGCACGCCATTGGTTGTCGTTATCCTTACGCACTTTGAAGCCAATATCAATGTCTGGTTTCCCTGGGTCCTTAATGGTTGTCTTTACCACAACCACATTCGCATCACCAACATCGCGAGGCGCAGCAAACTCAACCTTTTGGTTAGTGTACTGCGTAAACACCCCGGCATAGGTGGTTACCAGGTAGTTTTTGAAGACATCAATAAAGCGCTTTATATGGGCTATCGCCTGCTTCTTCTCTTCGGGGTCTTCAATACTGCGCGCTTTTTGAATATAGCTTGCGAGCATACGATAAGATGCATACTTATAGTCGATATAGGGCAGCAGCTCTTCTTCGACAATGACCTTTAGGTATTCTTTATCGGCTTGAATTTTTTGTTGATCGCGCTCCACACGCTTAAAGGTGTTATCAGCAACCTGACGCACCATTTTATAAGGTTCACTTAAATCCACCTCTTGCGCCTGTAAGCTAGAAGTGGCGGCCAAGAATACGGCAGTTAAAACAATGAACAGCTTACGCATAATCATTACTCGCTACTTTGATTAAATAAAAACTGGCCGATAAGCTCTTCTAAAACCAAGGCTGATTTGGTGTCAGTGATCATATCGCCATCCTTGAGCGCTTTCGTTTGTACGCCAAATACGGCATCTATCGAAAGCTCATCCTCGCTTTGTGCCTGCGCCACTTCATTGCCTAAACAACTTTGCTGTGCCGAGTCACTCGCTATGACCGGGGAAATACCCAAATACTGCTCGCCGAGTATGCCCGAGGTTAATATCGATACCGATGTGGCATCGGAAAACTTACACTCATATTGGTTGTCGATGGCCATTTCAACCACAGGAACAAATTCACTGGGGTGCACTTGGATGCCCTCAACACGGCCAACCACAACGCCACCGACTTTAATCGGAGCGCGTGTTTTCAACGATCCTATATTTTCAAACTTAGCCTGCAATGAATAAGTACCATTACTACCAGCTAATCCCGCATTGGCGACCTTTAAAGCCAAAATTGCCAGCGCCGCCACACCAAGAGTGACAAAGAAGCCGACTAAAATTTCAATTTTTCTCGAATTCATGGTGTTAATCCTTTAGCCGCCAAACATTACGGCGGTCAAAATAAAATCGAAGCCAAGAACGGCTAATGATGAATGCACAACGGTTTCTGTGGTCGCTTTACTGATCCCCTCAGAGGTCGGGATACAGTCATAGCCTTTATAGAGGGCTATCCAGGTCACCAATAAGGCGAAGACAAAGCTTTTAATCAGGCCGTTGAGAACGTCTTTTTCGAACGACACTTGCGCTTGCATAATAGACCAGAAGCTGCCTCTATCTACGCCTAACCAATCTACGCCCACTAAATGTGCGCCGATGATGGCAATAGCAGAGAAGATCAGCGCAAGAAGCGGCATACTAATCATGCCGGCCCAAAAGCGCGGTGAGATGACGCGCTTTAGCGGGTCTACAGCCATCATTTCTAAACTCGTTAACTGCTCAGTGGCTTTCATTAAGCCTATTTCGGCGGTTAACGCACTGCCAGCGCGACCCGCAAATAACAGCGCCGTCACCACCGGTCCTAGTTCGCGTAATAGGCTCAAAGCAACCAGGGGCCCCAAGCTATCTTCAGCGCCGTAATCAACTAATACGGTATAGCCTTGCAGAGCTAGGACCATGCCAATAAACAGCCCTGACACCAAGATAATAATCAGTGACTGAAAACCCACCATATACAGCTGTCGAATTAATAAGGGCGTGCCTTTGCGCACATTAGGAACACTAATTAAGGCACCCAGCAACATCTGTGTAGCGCGCCCCATCGACGCGAAACGGCTTAGACTTTTATGTCCAAGGCGTTGCCACAAATTAAGCAGCGACTGCATCATGACAACAACTCCTGTTCATAAGGCTCAGCATCAAAGTGAAAAGGCACTGGCCCATCGGACAGCCCTTGCAAAAATTGCTGCACTAAGGGCGATTCATGTTCGCGCATTTGTGCCGGGCTGCCACTGCCAATCACCCCTTTGTCGGCGAGAATAATCACGTGGTCGGCGATACTCAACACCTCTTGCACATCGTGGGTAACAATCAAAGAAGACAACCCCAACACTTCGTTGAGTGATTTAATTAGCCGCACTAACACGCCCATAGAGATGGGGTCTTGCCCGGCGAAAGGCTCATCATACATAATAAACTCAGGGTCTAGGGCTATCGCGCGAGCCAAAGCAGCGCGGCGTGCCATCCCCCCGGACAACTCAGCAGGCATTAAATCTTTTGCGCCACGTAAGCCAACCGCTTGTAGTTTCATTAACACCACCAAGCGAATTAACTCCTCACTGAGTTCAGTGTGCTCTCTAAGAGGAAAGGCGATATTGTCATACACCGACATATCGGTAAACAGCGCACCACTTTGAAACAACATGCTCATTTTTGTTCGCGCTTGATAAAGCGCCGAACGTGACATGCTTGGAATGCTATTGCCTTGAAATAAAATATCGCCCGAATCGGGCTTTAATTGCCCACCAATCAGCCTGAGCAAAGTGGTTTTACCTATACCACTTGGGCCCATAACAGCAGTGATCTTCCCTTTCGGAATGGTAAAGTCCATATTTTGATAGATAACACGCTCTCCGCGCGAGAAGGTAACATCCTTGATTTCTACTATTGGTTGCGACAAGTCGCTCTCCCGCTCATTTCTATCATTAGACCTCGTATTTTAAAGTTTTTTTACGCTGAGGGAAAAAAGATTCTGTAAATTTTTGTAAGCCCGTTCAAATTCCTGCTCAGTGGAACACCTAAACACACGGTTTTCTTACACAAACACAGCCCAGTTTGTTACTATCTGCGCCAAGGTTTAACTTAAATCAATGGCTCATTAATCATGCTCACCTCTTTCGCCATTCTAGTCGCTGGTTTTGTCGCCCTAGTATGGAGTGCGGATCGTTTTGTTTATGGCGCAGCTGCGCTGGCACGCAACTTAGGGGTGCCAGCCCTAATCATCGGTTTGACTGTGGTCGCAATGGGGTCTTCGGCACCAGAGATGATGGTATCAGCTTCTGCGGCACTGGCAGATAAAACCGATACCGCTGTCGGCAACGCTGTTGGTTCAAACATTACCAATATTCTCTTGGTGTTAGGTATTACCGCTTTGCTACGCCCACTTTCAGTGTCCTCTATTACGCTAAAGCGCGAAATGCCCATTGTGCTCGTGGTGTCACTGATTGCATGGTATATGTTTACCGATAATTATTTCTCTCAGCTTGAGGGGTGGTTATTGGCGGGCGGTTTTGTCACCTTTATCGTTTTTTTGATTGTTATTTCACGCAATCAAAAAAGTAATGATGACGATCCCTTGGTGAGTGAAGTCTGTGATGAAATACCCAGTGGGGTAAGCACCAAGTCCGCGCTGATTTGGTTAATTATCGGGATGGCGATGCTGCCCATCAGTTCGCATTTTATTGTCGACTCAGCCGTGGATATAGCTCAGTATTTTGGCCTTTCTGATTTAGTTATTGGGCTTACCATCATCGCCATTGGCACTAGTTTACCGGAACTTGCTGCTTGTGTGGCTGGGGTGCTGAAAAATGAAGATGACTTAGCACTGGGCAACATTGTTGGCTCGAATCTATTTAATATTCTCGCTGTCCTATCCATCGCCGGTATTTTAAACCCGTCGGTTATCGACCCCTCCGCCGCTAACCGTGATGCATTAATTATGATTGCGGCAACGGTGGTACTTATTGCCATGAGTTTGAACTTTCGTGGCGCACGGCGTATCAACAGAATCGAGGGCGGCTTTTTACTAGTCGCATTTTTTGCCTACCAAGGATATATTTTTAGTCAGTTAGCCTAGAGTAATAGTATGAGCCAAAGCTTTATTGCCACCGCACAACGGGTTTTAGAAATAGAACAAACCGCTTTGCAGGAGTTACATCAGTATTTAGACGCACAATTTATTCAAGCGTGCGAGATGATCATGGCTTGTAGCGGCCGAGTCATTGTTATTGGCATGGGTAAATCAGGACATGTTGGTAATAAAATTGCCGCGACCCTAGCAAGTACAGGCACTCCCGCTTTTTTCGTGCATCCAGGTGAGGCCAGCCATGGTGATTTAGGCATGATCACTGAAAATGACATCGTTATGCTCATTTCTAACTCTGGTGAAACACATGAAATTGTGAGCATTATTCCGGTAATTAAACGTATTGGCGCGCCCATGATTGCCATGACTGGCAATCCTCAATCAAGTATGGCGACCTTAGCTGATGCCCATGTTTGTATTAAAGTATCGCAAGAAGCCTGCCCACTGGGTTTAGCCCCCACCGCAAGCACGACCGCAACCTTGGCAATGGGCGATGCACTTGCTGTTGCTTTATTAGAAGCCAAAGGCTTTACTGCCGATGACTTTGCCCTCTCCCACCCCGGCGGTAGCCTAGGTAAACGCTTATTACTGACCTTGAATGATGTTATGCATAGCGGCGATGACGTGCCACGCAGTCATCAATCACAAAGCATTAAAGATGCCTTATTAGAAATCTCAAGCAAAGGCTTAGGCATGACCGCTGTTGTCGATGACAGTGAGCGACTGGTAGGGCTATTTACCGATGGCGATTTACGCCGCGTATTGGAGCAGCGAGTGGATATTCACAACACCGCGCTGATTGAGGTAATGACTCCGAACTGCACCACTGCCGATGCTCATATGCTGGCGGCGGAAGCACTGAAAATTATGGAACAAAAGCGCATTAATGGACTTATTGTGACCGACCACGAGCAACGTCCCATTGGCGCGCTGAATACGCAAGACTTATTGCGCGCGGGGGTGATTTAGTGTTGTTTTCAGAGTTATACCAAGCCATAGACGAAGGCGCATGGCAACGTGCACAACGTACTCGGTTGTTAATTTGTGATATTGATGGCGTGTTTTCAGATGGCCGTATTTACTTAGGCAACCAAGGCGAGGAGTTAAAGGCCTTTAATACCAAAGACGGGTTTGGCATTAAAGCGTTGCTCAATGCGGGTGTTGAAGTCGCTGTTATCACCGGGCGACAATCACAGATAGTACAAACGCGAATGCAAAGCCTAGGTGTCCCCCACATTTATCAAGGTAAAGAGAATAAGCTCGAAGCCTATGCACAGTTAAAACGCACATTAAACCTAAGCGATGAGCAAATAGCCTACATTGGTGATGATGGCCCTGATTTACCGGTGATGGAGCAAGTGGGGTTCGCCGTAGCGGTTAACGACGCTCATCCACTGGTTAAGCGAATCGCCCATTACACTACCTTGCTACCGGGTGGTTTTGGCGCTGTGCGTGAGCTCACAGATTTGCTGATGCTGGCCCAAGGCCATAGCTTGGGAACACAGGGAAGTAGCACATGAACGCAGCGAGAGCGCTCATATCACTGCTATTTATCGTCGCGATGGCGTGGCTTTGGTACCCTTATTTTATGAAGTCCACAGATGATGGTGTCGCTCAGCAAGACCATATCGCCACGCCCGACTATATTGCAACCGGGCTAAGTCAGACTAGTTATAACGATCAGGGTGAGTTAAGCCACACCGTTTATGCTGAAGAAATGGAGCTGTATCAAGAGCTCGGGTTTACGCATTTCACCAAGCCGGTGTTTACCTTATACGGTGAAACAGAAAATTGGCAGGTAAACGCCGATGAAGCGACTTTATACAACAACAATATTTTGATCTTGGAAAATAACGTCACCGCCACCAACTTAAAAGAAGGGGCGATGATTGAGAAGGTCAGCGCTGAGGCCATTCAAGTTGATATAGATAGCCAGCGCATGGAGTCCGAGCAGGCTGTAGTATTAAGTGGCCCGAATATGAAGATCACTGGGCAAGGCTTGAAAGCAGACCTCAATACAGAGATAGTTGAATTAACAGAACATACGCGAACAATATATTATGACCAATAAAATCAGTGCATTAATTACATCCATCGCAATTGGCTTGTGCTCTGCCAGCGCGATTGCTGAGCAAATCACCGCCAAGGAAGTGTTAATTGATGCCGACAAACAACAAGCACTGATCAAAGAAAATATCACTATTTTTGATAAGAACGTGCATATTGTTCACGGCAAACGGGAAATAAAAGCTGACCGCCTTGAAGCTCACCGTCGTCCAGAATTGGGGGATAACAAGCAATTGCTCGTAGCCACCGGCTCACCAGCCGTGTACACCGAAGTGATGGAAGATGGCACAGAGATTTCTGCACAGGCGCTGGAAATTCGTTATGATGTCGCCTCTGAAACCCTTAAAATTCAAGGTGATGCCAAGATTGCCATGGCCGACCAGCATATCGTTGCCGAAACCATAAGCTATGATATTGCCAAACAGCTGATCACCGCTGAAAAAGATGAAAACTCCAGCACACGAGTGCGCACAACATTAACACCACAAAGTGACGATACGCCGGAGAAAGAGCAATAATGGCGACTCTTAAAGCACAAAAACTAGCGAAAAGCTATAAAGGCCGGGAGGTCGTCAAAAGTGTTGGCTTAGAGGTGCAAGCGGGTAGTATCGTCGGCTTGCTCGGCCCTAATGGAGCCGGTAAGACAACTACTTTTTACATGATAGTCGGCTTGGTACCCAGTGATAAAGGCACCATCAGTATTGATGATGAGGATATCACCTTGATGCCGATGCATTCTCGTGCGCGCTTAGGTATTGGTTATTTACCGCAAGAGTCATCTATTTTTCGAAAGCTGACAGTTTTTCAAAATTTGATGGCCATCCTAGAAACCCGCAAGGGCTTAAGCAAAGCCGAGCGTGAAAGCGAGCTTGAGGGCCTGCTTGATGAGTTCAATATACAGCACATTCGAGACTCACAAGGAATGGCGTTATCTGGTGGCGAACGTCGCCGGGTAGAAATAGCGCGAGCATTGGCGGCAAACCCCAAGTTTATCTTGTTGGATGAACCTTTTGCTGGTGTCGACCCTATTTCAGTGTTAGATATAAAGAAAATCATAGAGCATCTGCGCAATCGTGGCATTGGTGTATTAATCACCGACCACAATGTGCGAGAGACCCTAGACGTATGTGAAACCGCATACATTGTTTCCCATGGCGAGCTCATTGCTTCCGGCACTCCAGAGCAAGTTCTTGCCGATCAAACGGTTCGCGACGTCTATTTGGGTGAGCAGTTTAGATTATAACGATTAAAGGATTGTTAGAGATACATGAGGCAATCATTACAGCTGCGCCTAGGCCAGCAATTAACAATGACCCCACAATTGCAGCAAGCGATTCGCCTGTTGCAGCTCAGTACTTTGGATCTCCAACAAGAAATTCAAGAGGCGTTGGACGCCAACCCATTACTTGAAGTTGAAGAAGACAATTACGCCGACAATAACGACAACCAAGAGCAAAAAGAGTCGACGTCCGACAGCCAAAATAACGACATCGCCGAGACGGCCAGTGCCAGCAAAGATGAAGTTGAAAGTGCTGATGCCATGAACAACGAGTCCATCAGTGAGGACTTGCCCATGGATGTGTCTTGGGATGAGTATATTAGTGCGGCTCCCGTTGCCTCCTCTGGGCCTATGCCAGAAGATGAGTCTATCTATCAAGGCGAAACCACCGAGTCGCTGCACGATTATTTGATGTGGCAGCTGCAATTAACACCTTTTAGTGCCACCGACGAGGCCATCGCCACAGCCATCATTGAAGCCATCAATGACAACGGCATTTTAACGGTCAGTTGTGAAGATCTGCTGGAAAGCTTGAACCATGACGAACAAGACGATGGTATCGAGCTCGATGAAATTGAAGCCGTCCTTAAGCGTATCCAACTCTTTGATCCAGTAGGAATTGGTGCGCGTTCTTTACAAGAGTGCTTGTTGATCCAGCTCAAGCAATTTGACCCACAAACTCCTTGGCTTGAAGAGACCAAAGAGGTAATTTGTAACTATATTGATTTGCTTGGTAGTCGTGACTATCGCACCTTGATGAAAAAGACTAAGCTTAAAGAAGCGCAGTTAAAAGAGGTGATGACACTGATACACAGTTTAAATCCAACTCCTGCAGCCACGATTGTGCGAGAGCAGTCAGAGTATGTGATTCCAGATGTATCGGTGAAGAAAGTTAAAGGCCGCTGGGTGGTTGAATTAAACCCAGATAGTATGCCTAAGATCCGCGTTAACGATCACTATGCATCAATGTCGCGAAGCTGTAAGTCGCAAAGTGATAGTCAATTTATTCGCTCGCATTTACAAGAAGCGAAATGGTTTATAAAGAGCTTGGAGCAACGCAATGATACGCTACTTAAAGTAACTAATTGCATTGTTCAACAACAACAGGCATTCTTTGAACATGGTGAAGAGGCAATGAAGCCAATGGTGCTTAATGACGTTGCCGAAATGGTGGAAATGCATGAGTCAACGATTTCCCGTGTGACCACCCAAAAGTATATGCATACACCACGGGGTATTTTTGAGCTGAAGTACTTTTTCTCCAGCCATGTTACAACCGAAAACGGAGGTGAATGCTCGTCCACAGCGATTCGAGCATTGATCAAAAAGCTAGTAGCTGCGGAGAATCCTGCTAAGCCGTTGAGTGATAGCAAGATTGCCGACGTACTAGCCGAGCAAGGAATTAAAGTGGCTCGGCGCACGATAGCTAAATATCGTGAATCGCTAGCCATTCCACCGTCAAATCAGCGTAAAAGTTTGATATAGACGTTAGACAAGAAGGAAAATGCTTATGCAATTAAATCTTACCGGTCGTCACGTAGAAATCACTGATTCTCTTCGCAACTATGTGAATAGCAAATTTGCAAAATTAGAGCGTCACTTTGACCATATAAATAATGTGCATGTCATTCTTGATATTGAAAAACTAACACAAAAAGCAGAAGCTACTCTTCACGTTAACGGTGGTGAACTGTTCGCAACCGCAGAGCACCAGGATATGTATGCGGCGATCGACGGCTTAATTGATAAGCTCGACCGTCAAGTGATTAAACATAAAGAGAAATTATCTCGTCACTAACATGAACCTAGATTCACTCTTTAGCAAGGACTGCAGCAAAGCTGCGGTCCTTTTTAATAGCAAAAAAAGAATGCTGGAGTACCTCTCTCAGGTGGCACATCAGCACAGCCCTCACCTCAGCGAGCAATCGGTACTTGATGCTTTGCTGACCCGCGAAAAGCTGGGCAGTACCGGTATAGGTAAAGGCGTTGCTATTCCGCACGGCCGTCTCGATGGTATCGACAGTACCATTGCCATTGTTGTAACTAATCGCGAAGCCATTAACTTTGATGCCATTGATAACCTTCCGGTGGATATCTTTGTCGCACTTTTAGTGCCGGCCAATGAGACTGAACAACACCTGAAGACCTTAGCGACAATTGCTGATAAACTAAAAGACAAACAACTGTGTAAACAACTGCGCTCAGCCAGCAGCGATCAAGAGCTTTATCAATTGATCGCCGACTAATGCGCGCCGTATTGATTCATGGTGTCGTTTAAATGTGCGTCTTGGGGTAAAACAAGGAGTTGTCGGATGGAACTTATCATTGTCAGTGGTCGCTCGGGTTCTGGAAAATCAGTCGCGTTACGGGTGCTCGAAGACCTTGGGTACTATTGCGTAGATAACATCCCGGTTATTTTACTCCCCTCTTTGGTGCGCAGTGTTTCGGCAAATTATGACAAAATTGCCGTCAGTATCGACGTGCGCAATTTGCCCAAAGAGCAGCATGAATTTAACGACATTCTCGCTTATCTGCCTGAGTTTGCTAAGCCTTCGCTATTTTACCTTGATAGTGACGAACAAACGTTGATTAAGCGTTTCTCTGAAACTCGTCGGCTACACCCCTTATCAATGCAAAATATGACGTTGGATGTCGCTATTCGTGAAGAGAAGCAGCTTCTTGATGTACTCATCTCCCACGCCGACTTTATTATTGATACAACTGAGCTCAGCGTTCACCAGTTGGCGGAGATGATCCGTGAAAAAGTGCTGGGTAAAAAAGACAAGCAATTACTGATCACTTTTGAGTCTTTTGGGTTTAAACATGGCATTCCAAAGAATGCTGATTATGTGTTTGATGTGCGGTTTCTCCCCAACCCCCACTGGGAACCTGAACTAAAGGCGCTCACAGGGTTAGACCAACCCGTTCAAGACTATTTAGCCAGCCACTCAATTGTGCAAAAGTTCACTTGGCAGATCCAAACTTTTGTACAAACTTGGTTACCGCACTTAGAGCGTAATAACCGTAGTTATTTGACCATTGCTATTGGCTGTACTGGAGGTCAACACCGCTCAGTGTACCTTGCCCAAACCTTGGGAGAGCGCTTTTTAGATACCTATCCGAACGTGAAAATTCGCCATCGAGAGCAGGAAAAATAGTGATGGTTGAAGGTACTTTTATTATTCAAAATAAGTTAGGCCTACATGCTCGTGCAGCCTCACAATTGGCGCAACTGGCGATGAATTTTGATGCCCAAATAACGCTATATCAAGGTGATAAGAGCGCACAGGCCGACAGTGTCTTGGCTTTACTGCTCCTTGAGAGCGGCAAAGGTAAGGAAGTGCGCGTGCAGTGTGAAGGCCCTGATGCCGATGCCGCGTTAGCTGCTATCGGGGCGCTCATTGCAGAAAAGTTCCACGAACAAGAATAACCCTTAGGCATTTACTTTTGCTATCATTGATTTAGTTAGGTTAAACTAATCAACGGCTTGTAAGCGCTTGCTTGCACGCTATTTCCCACCCCATTTTTTGTATTTAAGGGATGCCTATGCCAGAAGCCTATGAACAAGATTACCCGCTGCAACAACTTCAAGAAGTCACCGAAGCTCTTAATAGCGGCCAGTTTGTTCATGTACGCAGGCTTCTCGCCAAAACTGCGCCCTGTGATACCGCATTATTATTAGAATCATCGCCCCATAAGACACGTTCTAAACTATGGGCGCTCGTCGACCCTGATGTCCAAGGTGATGTACTTGAAGAGCTCTCTGAAGATGTACGCCTGAGCATTATCTCACGCATGGAGCCTGAGCATATCGCCGCAGCGACAGAGGACATGGACGATGATGACTTAGGGGAAGTATTACGAAGCTTACCAGAGCCCGTTTATAAAGACGTTATTGAGGCGATGGATATTCAAGATAGAGACCGTGCAACTACGGCTCTGTCTTACCAGGAGCGCTCAGCTGGGGCGCTGATGAATACCGATACAGTGACTATCCGTCCCGATGTCTCTGTTGATGTGGTCTTGCGCTACTTACGCCTCAAAGGCGAGTTACCTGAAGGCACCGATGAGCTCTACGTAGTCGATAAAAATAACTGCTTTTTAGGCTCAATGCCATTGAGCTCTTTGCTAACCACCATGCCAGATGCCATCGTGCGTGACATCATGGATGAAGAGTGTGAGTCTATTCCAATCACCATGGATGAGTCTGAAGTGGCGCAGCTGTTCGAGCGTCACAACTGGATTTCAGCCCCTGTGGTCGACGATCAAGCGCACTTACTTGGGCGTATTACCATTGATGATATCGTCGATGTTATCCGTGAAGACGCTGAACACAGTTTACTGAGCTTAGCTGGTCTAGATGATGAAGAAGATACCTTCGCTCCAGTATTTAAAAGTACTCAACGGCGCTCCGTTTGGCTTGGAGTAAATTTATTGACCGCTATGCTGGCCGCATTTGTGGCGAGCTTTTTCGAAACCACCTTGGGTATCTTGCCATTTTTAGCCGTGCTCAATGGCATTGTGCCGTCAATGGGGGGCGTGGCTGGCTCGCAAACGCTGACCTTGGTTATTCGTGGCCTCGCACTTGGCCATATTAATGCCACCAACCAGAAATTTATACTGACCAAAGAGCTGGCCATCGGGGCCTTGAATGGGGTGCTGTGGGCCTTGCTCATCGGTAGCGCCATTGCGCTTTGGAAATGGGATTTAACAATCGGTTTAGTGATCGCCTTTGCGATGTTTATGAATCTCCTCGCTGCGGGTATTGCTGGTGCGGTTATTCCCTTAATTCTGAAGAGAATGAATATCGACCCGGCGCTCGCCGGTAATGTAGTGCTGACCACAGTTACCGACATCGTAGGTATCTTCGCATTCCTTGGAACCGCGACTTGGTTCCTTATTTAACGCCGCCCAATAATGTAGATAGCGTGAATAAGGCCAGGAAAGTAGCCTAATAGGGTTAGTAAAATATTAAGCCAAAAGTGCATTCCTAAGCCCACCTGCAAAAATACACCGAGTGGGGGAATAAGAATTGAGAAAATGATTCTAATAATGTCCATAATTGCTCCGCTGGTTACATCTGCTTGTAGATAAAGGAAAGCCCAGCAACGCTGGGCCTTCTACCGAGAACTTACAACGAATTATTCAGCCATTACTCGCAGTTCATCGTTTACTTCACGAACATCTTCTGTATTTTCAGCGATTTTAATCGCAAGGTCACGCTCGGCTTCGCTATCAACGTTACCTTTAAGCGTAACGACACCTTGGTCAGTATCAACATCAATGTCAGTGCCAGCTACTTCTGAGTCAAACAGTAGACGAGTAGTGATTACCGTTGAGATCTTAGCGTCGGTTAAGTCGCTACCAGTATCCCCTGCATCATCATTGTGGCTCATACCCTCTTCGTTGTTCATAACCGTTAGCTGGTTTTCTACATCGTTTACACCGTCTAGGCTAACTACCAGCTCTTCGGCCAACTCTTTATCGACCTCGCTGTCCACTTTACCTGTGAGCATAACCTTGCCATTTTTCACATCAGTGTTGATGTCAAAGTTGTTTAGGTTGCCATTCAGTAGCAGCACAGTTTCAGCTTTACCATCAATCCATGCATCTTTACTCTCGTTCTGCCAATCATTTGCTTGGGCAGTGAAGGCAGTAGAACCAAGTACAGCTGCAGCTACGATTGTCTTAGTGAACGTTTTCATAATGTCGTCTCCTTACTATTGCTTGTGACGCTTTAAGTGTTGCGAATCCCTTGCCAACTTGATTTTCTTCATAAAATCAACAGCATAAGCAATGTGTTCAGCAAGCATTTAGGAACAACCTTACCTAAGTTACACACCTCAGTGAAAAAATTTCCGAAAAGCGAATAACCAAGACATTTACGTTCATTTAGTGTTTATTTTGCAACTTTTAGCAGCATTTAAGCCTATAGGTCGTTATTTCTTTGTGCTGGAATATCAGATCCGTATTCAACAAACTCCACTTCAAAACCTGCTGGGTCTTTAAAGTACACGTTGCGGCGATAAGGATTTTCAGGGCCCACTTTATCAACTTCGAAGCCCGCATCTTGGAGCCGTTGAATGACGCCATCAAGATCTTCGGTGACATAAGCAAAGTGTGCTAAACCAACTTGGTGGCCGCTGAGATCACGGTTGTCACCAATGCCATTGTCACTAAAAGCAAGGTAGTGGTAATCATCGCCAAAATGCAACCAGGTACGCGGCTTCCCAGACCATAACCCCTCGCCTTGACTGCGCACCCGCCAATGTGGAAAAGCGGCACGATAAAAGTTGAGGGCTTGATTGATGTCATTCACGACAAGGTTTACATGCTCTAAATACATAACGTTCTCCCGAAGATGATTTATTATTTCAGGGAGTAAGTTATTTCCTCAACTTAAGTTGAGGTAAAGCACTTTTTTAGCATTTATTTAAAAAAGCCTAGAGAGAGGCTCTAGGCTTATCGTGTTACCTGAGCTACTGCCCCGCAACTTGCATTTGTTCAATTAACACCGAACCGGTTAACACCCCGCCGCGAGGGTCAACATCACCGCCAATGCCAGCAACGCCTTTAAACATCGAGCTAAGGTTGCCAGCGATGGTAATCTCACTGACTGGGTATTGGATCTCACCATTTTCAACCCAAAATCCGGCCGCTCCGCGCGAGTAATCGCCGGTGACAGTATTGACGCCTTGACCCATCAACTCGGTCACTAGCAGCCCTTTACCCATTTGTTTAAGCAAAGCGTGCAAGTCATCATGGGTTTTCTGTACCAACCAGTTATGAATACCGCCGGCATGGCCGGTGGCGGTCATGCCCATTTTGCGTGCGGCATAACTGGCTAATAAATAGGTCTGCAGTTCACCACCGTGAATGATCTCACGATCTTGCGTTTTAACGCCCTCCGCATCAAAGGGTGAAGAAGCAAAACCTTTGGCTAGATGCGGACGCTCACTGATATTAACAATATCGCTGAAAACTTGGGTATTAAGGCTATCGAGTAAGAAGCTCGACTTACGATAAAGCGCACCGCCGCCAATGGCAGACACTAAATGCCCAAACAGGGAATTGGCCACATCGGCACGAAAGATCACCGGCACCTTCATGGTTCCTAGTTTTTGGCTATTAAGCCGTGCAAGCGTTTCTTGCGCCGCTTCCAGGCCGACGTCTTTCGCCGCTTTTAAGCCTGCTTGCTCACGCGATACGGTATAGGCAGCATCGCGCTGCATCTGCTCACCTTGTTGGCCAATGACCATAGTACTGATGCTATGGCGAGTGCGGGGGTAGCCTGCCAACATACCGTGACTGTTACCGTACACACGCAACCCCTGGTGGCTACTAAAGCTGGCACCATCAGAGTTGACGATGCGTTCATCAAGGTTCAACGCCGCCTGCTCTGCCTCTTGACAAATTTCAATGCCCTGCTCTGGGGTCACCTGCCACGGGTGGTACAAATCTAAATCCGGCGGGTTTTGCTCTAATAACTCAGCATCAGCAAGGCCATTACATGGGTCTTCTGAGGTGTACTTGGCGATTTCAATAGCTTTTTCCACCACCGAACGTAGCGCACTGGGGCTTAAATCTGTGGTTGATGCTGAGCCTTTTTTATTACCTACATAAATGCTCACACCCAAACCACCGTCTTGGTTAAACTCGATGGTTTCTACCTCACCGAGACGAGTGCCTACAGAGAGTCCTGAAGTACGTGACATAGCGGCTTCCGCAGCCGTTGCACCGAGCTTTTTGGCTTGGGCAAGCACCTCGCTTACGGCCTCTTTGACTTCATCGATTTGGCTATAAATCGCTGCCGATTCATTTTCTTGCATAATGGCTTTCACAGTTGGTGAATATTGATCTAAGCGTACCACAAAGCATCTGCGCATTTTAGTGATATAATGGCTGCAAAGAGCATTAATCGAGCATGTTATGGCTAAGAGCAAACAACCTGAAGAAGAGATTATTTACGTTTCCAAAAGCGAGCTAAAACGCGATGCCATGGAGTTTCATGAGCTGGGTGTAGAAATCGCCAACCTCTCAAAAAAAGCGCGTGAAAAACTACCATTGAGTAACGAGCTTGTGGAGGCGATGAACTTAGCCGACCGCCTGAAAGAGAAAAAAGACGCCTATCGTCGCCACCTCAATTACATCGCCAAAACCTTGCGCGGCACCGATAATGTCGAAGACATTCATCAAGCTATGGCCATTATCACCAATAAGAACAATCAAAAAGATGTGGTGATAAACCAAATAGAGCAAATTCGAGATGAGCTAATCGCTGAAGGTGATAGTCGCTTAAACCCTCTGCTTGAGCAATATCCGCAGCTTGATCGCCAGCGCATGCGACAAATTATTCGCCAAGCAGGCAAAGAGGTAAAGCAAGAGAAACCCGGGAAGTCTCACAAAGAGCTATTTCAAATCCTCAAAGAGTTAATGCTCTAGCAGAGTCTCGGTTACCAGCTTTAAGTTAGAAAAAAACAGCGCTCTTGCGCTGTTTTTCTTTTGCGGATGTTTAAGCGGTACCACCGACGGTGAGTTGGTCGATTTTCAAAGAGGGCTGCCCCACTCCTACCGGGACACTCTGTCCATCCTTACCACAAATACCCACGCCTTTATCTAGCGCGAGATCATTGCCTACCATAGATATTTGCTTCATTACCTCTGGGCCATTACCAATCAGCGTGGCGCCTTTGATAGGCGTGGTGATTTTGCCATTTTCAATTAAGTAGGCTTCCGAGGCAGAGAACACAAATTTGCCAGAGGTGATATCCACTTGACCACCGCCAAAGTTTGGCGCGTAAATGCCTTTGTCTACTGAGCCGATGATCTCTTCTTGGCTATGCTCGCCACCGAGCATATAGGTATTAGTCATACGTGGCATAGGCAAGTGTGCATAAGATTCGCGACGACCGTTTCCAGTAGGCGCTACTCCCATCAATTTAGCGTTGTGCTTATCTTGCATATAGCCCTTTAGGATACCCTGCTCAATAAGTACGTTGTAACCACCCGGAGTGCCTTCATCATCGATATTTAATGACCCACGACGATTCGCCATGGTGCCATCATCAACCACAGTACACAGCTCTGACGCCACCTGCTGACCAATTTTGCCACTAAACGCAGAAGCGCCTTTGCGATTAAAGTCGCCCTCAAGACCATGACCTACGGCCTCATGCAGCAACACCCCAGGCCAACCCGCACCCAGCACCACAGGCATGGTTCCCGCTGGAGCGTCAATAGCTTCTAAGTTGACCTTAGCCATACGTACAGCGTCTTCAGCGTAGTGCATCCAACGCGGTTTTCCGCCGACTAATTCTTTGAAATAGTTGAAATCGAGTCTGGCTCCACCACCGGCACCCCCACGCTCGCGACGATCACCCTTTTTCAACAGCACTGAGCAGTTCAATCTCACTAGCGGGCGAATATCGGTTGCAAAGGTACCATCACTCGCCGCCACGAGCACTTCTTCATAGACGGCGGACATCGAGCTTACTACCTGCTCAGCTTCAGGTGCCAATTGACGGATATACTCTTCAACTTCACGCAGAAGCGCCACCTTATCGTCATCGCTCATGCTCTGAATCGGTTGCAGCGGCGCAAATTGACGTTTCACATCTTGCTCACTGAATATTTTAACCTGACCATGTTGATCCGCATCAGCGATACTGCGTGCGGCCATCGCGGCATTATTAATCGCTTCGAGATTAATGGCATCAGAATAGGAAAAACCGGTTTTCTCGCCACTGATCGCGCGCACACCGACACCGCGCTCGATGTTATAGCTCCCTTCTTTGACTAAACCGTCCTCTAACACCCACGACTCGTTGTAGCTCGATTGGAAGTATAAGTCCGCATAGTCCACCTTATGCTGATGGATGTATTGCAAGGCGTTGGCGAGATCATCGCGGTCCAATCGGCTTTGCGTTAAAAGGTTGTGCTCAACTTGACTCATAAACTTACTTTTCTCGCTTGGCGGTGAGCATGCATGGGCATGGACTCACGGCGTTGATTTAATTCTTCGCTGTTTACTGGCTGGGCTATCCAGCCCTCGCCATGGCTCAGTTCAGCTTGCACTTCACCCCATGGCGAAACAATTAGGCTATGGCCATAGGTCTCACGGCCATTGTTGTGAGCGCAGTCACTATTATTACGACCGTACAGCCCGGCAGCGACCACATAACATTGACTTTCTATCGCTCGTGCACGCAACAAGGTGTGCCAATGCGCTCGACCGGTGGGTACTGTAAAAGCACTAGGAACAAGCAGTATATCAGCCCCCAGTTGCACTTGCTGACGATAGAGTTCGCTAAAGCGCATATCATAACACACACTTAACCCTAGCCGCCCAAAGGGCGAATCGAGTACCACCACCTGCTCACCGGCTTCGGTATGTTTGGACTCGTGATAAGTGCCTGTGCCATCCGCTACGGTCACATCAAACAGGTGAATTTTATTGTATTGCGCTCGCTCTTGACCTTGGTCATCAAAGACCAAGGATGCCGCGAGGTAATGCCCTTCTGAGGTGGCGACCGGCAGAGTCCCTGCCGCAAGCCATATACCGTAACGCTTACACAGCGCAGCTAAACGCTGGCGCCAATATAAGTGTTTTTCGGCCACAGCCAATACCTGCTCACTGCTTTTTGCAAAGCATAGCCAGCTTTCCGGCAAACACACTAAGCAAGGCCGCTGTGGCTGTAACTGAGATAAAAATTGCTGCACACGCTGAAAGTTATATTCACTGTCTTGCTGGGCGCAAAACTGTAACGCATACAACATCATAGTAAAGGTTTCTCCAGTGGTTGTTCGGGTTGCGATGCCGGTGGTTGATTTTGCGCAGCTTGCGGCAAGGTGACTTCTCGGCTGCTACGATCGAGTTCAACCACCTCAGGGTTATCCATTGCCCCACTGACCTTAAATTTAATCTCAGAAATAACTCGCGCTGAGTGGATGACCTTATCCAAGGCCAGTGCAGCTAACCCTGTTACTGGGTTGACCATCCAAGCAACAATCACGGGTAAGCTAGAAGTAACCTGTGGTGCCACGGCTAAATCATAATTAATGGTTTGCGTATTTAAATCGGCATAACCCTTGATAGTAAGATCAGCAGGCACGCCATCCATTTTGGTATCTTTAGTGTAAGCAATCCCTTGGGCCAACTGCATACTGCCTTGCATACTGTTGTAGAAAAAGCCTTTCGCAAACACATCGCGAAAATCCAACTTGAGCTTGCGCACCAGAGAGTCCAGGCTCAGTAACGAGAAGACACGCGCTCCGCCATCGCTAATTTCACTTAAGTGCCCTTCACCGAGTTGCCAACTAATTTCACCGCCCAAGCTGGCGATATCAATATCGTAAGGGGCCGCCTGCCAATGCAGCGCAAAATCCATATTTGCTTCAGAGTCTTGCACTGTTGAAGTGATATCAAACTCATCAAACAGCGAACCAATATCATCACTATTAAATTGGCCTTGGACATGGGTTTGCCCATCACGCCAATAGCCATCGGCACGCAGCACATGTTCGCGCTTATCGACCACCAACTCACTAATAGTCAGTTGCTCGCCAGCACCCGCAAAATGAAGCTCGACCTGATCAAGTTGATAATGGTTAATGCGACAATCACCGCAGGTAAACGCTACACTCGGTAGCTGCGTTAACCAATTTAAATCCGTTTCGCTGCGGTGTCTAACGTCATCACCGCCACTATCATTAGTGGGGATGTTCACGCGTAGATAGTCAGCATGGGCGCGAATATCGCGGCGCTGTGCTTGGCTACCGGTGGGAATGTCTACTCGGGCTCGCAGCTCTTTGGCTAGCAATTTTAAATCCATTGCTGCGGGTTGATTAATTAACGTAAATTCCAGCTCATTAAAGGGCACCACATCAACATAAGCTGTGCGTACTTGCCCCACCACCTTGGTTAACGGTGGCATTACCGAAGGCTCTCCACTGCTGCGTGCAGCCACATCAATAATGTTATTAAGCACAGGCTGCCAAGCGAGGATATCGGCTTCGGGGAGATTAACGCTCACCTCAAACCCTTGCTTGTTAAGCCCTAAATTTTGCTTGCCGACAATAAGGTGAGCATTACTCATTTGCTGCTCGCCGTTGTTGAGAATGCCGTTAAAATATAATTGCTCGTCCAACTCGACCATGATCAGGTTAGAAATGTCATCCCCCTGAATTAAGGCATTAAGCGGCCACGCATCGTCTGCGGCTTTGTTATACGGCGTCGGCAGAGTACTGGTTACCCCGAGCATATCACTTTGCACATGCGCCTCGTAACTAAACCCTTGGTTATCAAAGTTTAGAGCCAACTGCGCATTGAGCGCAGTGGTACCACTCAACTGCGCATCTAACAAGCCATTCAGCCGCTTTTGTAACTGCGCCACATCAGCTTGCAAACCAATGTTAACGTCAGCGTGATAGTTTTCGCCTTGGCTTTCGCCTAGTAAGCTCACAGTGAGCGGCATCCCTTGCCAATAGGCCTGGGCTTCATTTATCTCAATACGATCGTTCACAAACGACAACCTGCCCCGCAGTTCACTTAAGTCGATGCCGGGCTGCGCTAGGTGAACGGCATTGCCAGCGAATAACACCTCGCCTGAAGCACGCACTCCACTGTCTTTGAGGTCGATAAGCAGCTGCAGCTCGCCATCTAGGCGGTCTTGTGCCTGTATCACATCAAAGACGGTGGCAAGCGGCTCAGCTAATGGTGTTTGCGCAAAAAAAGGCTGTAGCTTGGGCGCTTCAATATTAGCTGTAATATCAATGGCTAAAGTGTCAGCATTGAGCAAGTCCTGCAAATACACATGGACGCTGTCACCCAGCGCTAAATTGAGTAACTCGCCACTGCGGCTATAAATATCCATGCGCTGATTGTTAAATGCTAAGTCAACAGCGGCATTTTTTATCGTCGGCCAGTCAGGGGCAAAAGCGAACTCCGTATCTTCTACTTGGGCATTGACCGCGAACCGCCCCTGCTGTTCGGTAAAGGGAAACTGATCGAGCGGTCCCTGTAACAACACCTGAGCAAAGTGCATATCGCCACTTTTTATTGCCCCATTGAGGTAGTCAATCAGGTTTTTATGCATATAAGGTTCAGGGAAGTAGCGCCCGGCATTGGCTGCACTGCCGCCACTGATTTCTGCGTATAGGTTCATATCTGGCTGCGAATCAAGAGTCAGCGCAAATTCGGCAACTAAGTCTAAATCATCATTGCTTAAAGTGACTTCATCACTTTCGATGGACCAATGCTCGCCATCATTAAAAAATGCGACTTCTGCGGCAAGTTGTTGATAAGCGAGCGGCTCGCTAAACGTCTTGCCGGTCAATAGGTGGTTGTCGCTACCAGCAATACTCAGTAAACCTTTACGATTGTTAATATGCGCGCTGGCACTGAGGTCTTGCGCACCAGGAATACCATGAAATCCCGACCACCCTAAGTGTTCGGCTTCAAACCATACTCGCCATTGCTTATCGCCTTGCCAGTGAAAATAGCCCTCGTTGATAAACCCTTGCGGTTGCACCGTCAGCAACTCTTGTAATAACTGTGATTTTCCTAACCGTGCAAAGGTGGAGAACATGGAAATATCTAAGTCTTGCACCCACACTTGTTGCTGTTCGCTGATGAGTGCATCAAAAATAATCGGTGCCCACTGGTATTGTTCATCGCTAAACTGCAGCCCAGATGTACGCACTCGCCAGCCTTTTGCTTGAGGATGAATACGCACCATACCCTGTTGCAACTCGAGGTATTGAGGTTGTTGCTGGTATTGCCAATTGAGTTGGCTCGGTTGCATCGCCAATTGCACATCGGTTAGGCGACCTTCAGCAAAGTGCAGCCAAGATTCAAAATTGAGGTTCGATTGTAATTGGCTTAATTCCGGGCGAACAAACTCTTGTAACCAACCAGAGATGTTCAAACTCTGTGCTTGCAGATATAAATCGCCATAAATATTATTTAAGCGCGCGCCGGAGAGTTTAAGGCGAGCTTCAAGAGTGTTTTGCTCGATGCCCGGGAGGCTCACCTGACCTTCGGCAAAATGGTCTTTAGCACGGTTTTGCCACACCAAGTTTTCTAAAAAAATACGGTGATGGCGGTTATCGAGGCTAATGATGTTCAGTTCGCTATCTTCGATAGCAAAATGCCCTTGCTCACCCAAAAACAGGCTTTCGATTAAGGCTTGCTGCTGCGAGCTGCTGGTTTTTGACTCACTGCTAAGTAGGGCGCGAGCATCGATTTCAGCGTCAAACCCTTGCAGTACAAAGTAATTGGAGTGCAGCTGTCTATCCAGTAATGATTGCCATAAATTAATATGCAACCGGGTTTGTTCAATGCTGACGCTAATAGGGGCCTTAGCATTGTCGGCGAACCCTACTTGGTTTATGACAAGCGCTGGGCCATTACCCTGCCAGCTTGCACTTAATGAGCCAATGGAGATATCGGCATTTAACTGCTCACCGAGGAACTGCTCGACCTCAGCACGATAATCATTGGCATAAGGTAAGCTGTATTTGACCAGCGACACCAGCACAGCAAGCAACACTAGGGTAACTGCGCTGATTTGCCAAATTTTCCGCAAACAAAAAAAGCAAACCGACTTGGCGTTCACTACATCATCACCACATCGAACTGCTCTTGGCTATATAGGTTTTCTGTTTGAATCATCACCTGTTTACCAATAAAGAGCTCTAGCTCTGCAAGGTTATGATATTCATCATTAATTAGCGCTTCGCTAACCGCTGCAGAAGCATACACCATAAATTTATCTGCATCATAGGCTCGATTAACTCGAACAATCTCTCGCAGAATCTCGTAACACACGGTCTCAACCGTTTTCAACGAACCACGACCAGCACAAGACGGACACACCCCACAGAGAATATGCTCTAAGCTCTCCCGGGTACGCTTGCGCGTCATTTCCACAAGCCCGAGTGCAGAAAGGCTGTTAATATTCGCTTTCGCTCTGTCTTTGGACAACGCTTGCTCCAAAGAGTGCAATACTCGGCGTTTATGCTCCTCAGACACCATATCGATGAAGTCGATAATGATAATACCGCCTAAATTACGCAGTCTTAACTGTCGGGCGATGGCACTGGTGGCTTCAATATTGGTATTAAAAATTGTCTCTTCTAGATTACGGTGGCCAACAAAGGCACCGGTATTAACATCCACCGTGGTCATGGCCTCGGTTTGATCGATGATCAAATAGCCGCCGGATTTGAGCTCCACTTTACGATGCAGTGCTTTTTGTATTTCGTTCTCTACATCGAATAAATCAAAAATAGGGCGCTCGCCCGGGTAATATTCTAATACCTTCGCAAGGTGTGGTACGAACTCTTCTGTAAAGGTTGTCAGCTCTTGGTAGGTAAGCTTTGAATCCACACGAATGCGTTCCATGTCTTCGCCTACGTAATCACGCAAAGTACGAAAAGCAAGCTTTAAATCCTCGTGGAGGATGTTTTCTTTGCGGGTTTTCTTCCGCCTGTCGACAATTTTCAACCACAGTTTCTTAAGAAATTCTGCATCATGTTTCAGCTCATGCTCGCTGGCACCTTCCGCTGCGGTACGAACTATAAAGCCGCCGTTTTCGTCATTGTACTGGGCAACAATATCCTTCAGGCGCTGACGCTCTTCGTCGCCTTCTATACGCTGACTAACCCCTACATGAGTGGCATCTGGCATAAACACTAAATAACGTGATGGAATCGTAATATCCGTGGTTAAGCGCGCTCCTTTAGTGCCGATGGGATCTTTGACCACCTGCACCATAATGTGCTGACCTTGGCGCACCAATTCACGTATATCCTGCACCTTTTTGATGTGCTGGTCGTCCACCCCTTCTTCAAAAGAGGCACTATTGACGATGTCTGAGGCATGTAGAAACGCTGCCTTTTCTAGACCAATATCAACAAAAGCGGCCTGCATACCAGGTAACACGCGGCTTACTTTGCCTAAATAAATATTGCCGACGATGCCTAGGTTGCCTATGCGCTCAACCTGCACCTCTTGCAATACGCCGTTTTCAATCAGTGCTACACGGCTTTCACTGGGCGTTACATTAATAAGTAATTCTGAGCTCATGGCTAAAATTCAGCTATTAGTTTCTGTGTTTCATACAAAGGTAACCCCATCACGGCGAAATAGCTACCGCTGAGGTGGGTGACAAAGGCACCTGCGCGTCCTTGAATTCCGTAGCCGCCGGCTTTATCGAGTGGCTCACCGGTGAGCCAATACGCCTCGATTTCTGACGCAGTCAAGGTTTTAAACTGTACGTCAGTGGTGACGACTAAGGAGCTGGTTTTAGTCTCATTTGCCAAAGCGACTGCCGTCATCACTTGATGCGTACGGCCACTGAGTTTGTTCATAGTAGCGACAAAATCGTTATAGTCTTTAGGTTTACCTAAAGCTCGGTGGTCGTATACCACCACCGTATCGCTACCCAAAACAGGGCGGTCGGTATAACCCATAGCCACCGCTGATTCAGCTTTTAAGCGTGCGAGACGTTCTACCAACTGCCTTGGTGTTTCGTGTGCGAGTGGCGTTTCATCGGCATCAACAGCAAATTGCTCAAACTCAATGCCTAATTGCTGCAATAGCTCACGCCGACGCGGCGATTGCGAAGCAAGATATATAGCAGACATAACTAACGGATCCGAAAATGGCGGCGATATTTACGTAATAATAAAAATAGCCATGGCCAACAAATAGCACCGGTCGCTGCCGGCCATAAAAATTGCGGTGCAAAATAGACTTCAAGCAAAAAGTGGTGCAGCCAGAATTGCAATAAATGATGCAAAGCCAAAAACACTGCCACAAGCAACCCTTGTTGCCAAATAGAAAAATTACGCAGCTTTTGGTAATTACTCGCGGTAATGTAAATAGTAATGGCATAAGTCAACGAATGCACTCCCAGAGGTGAGCCCGTTGCGAGGTCTATCACTAGCCCGGTTAACCACGCACTGCCAATATTAAGACGATGAGGGACCGCAAGGGACCAATACATGAGCACCAGTAACACCCAGTCAGGGCGAAAGGGTTCAAAAGAGATAGGCAACGGCATCAGCGCCAGCACCAATGCAAAAAAGATGGTAACGATAATGAGCCAAAATTGACGATTAATCATTATTTACCTCAGGCGTCGCCGCTGCACTGTTCAAGACCACTAACAAACGAATGCGATCAAGTTGCGCTACGGGCTCCGCATAAATCTGCGCGAACGGTCGTCCTTCATCACGATTAATTTCCGTAACTACCGCCACCGGGTAACCCTCTGGAAAGCGCTCCCCTAAACCTGAACTTAACAACACATCGCCAATACGAATATCTAAACTGTGGGGCACATGTGAGAGTTTAACTCGGGTAATTTTACCGATGCCTTCAACCACAGTTCGCACATCGTTGCGCAATACGCGCACGGGGGTGGCATGAGTTGTGTCTGTGATCAACAAGACACGACTGGTATTCGCGCCCACCTGCACCACTTGCCCCACCACGCCGAGCTCATCAATGACCGCCAGGCCTTCTTTTAGACCATCGGAGGTACCCTTATTGATAACCACTTGGTGGCTATAAGGGTTAGAGTGCACCGACAGCACTTGCGCAACTAGCTTGTTATTCTGTTGCCTCGGGTCCGAACCCAATAGCGCCCGTAACTTGTCATTCTCACGAGCTAAGAATTCAAATTGCTGCAGCTGTTCACTTTGCAATAGTTGCTTGGTCTTCAGCGCTTGGTTCTCTCGCAGTAATTGCTCTCGAGAGGTGAGATTTTTGGCACTGGTGGAGATCAGCTCATAAGGAAGGTTTGCTAGGTAAAGTAAAGGGCTTACTAGCGTATTAAGCGAAGTACGAACAGCGGTGCCACCGCTGGTGTAGCGATCGCCAACAATCAAGATAACACTCAGCACAACTGCGATGGTCAACCGCAGTTGCATTGAGACAGTACGACCAAATAATAGCTTCATTAGTCGTAGCTAAATACATCACCGCCGTGCATATCTATCATTTCTAAGGCTTTACCGCCGCCTCTAGCAACACAAGTTAATGGATCATCAGCAACCACGACGGGGATACCTGTTTCTTCCATCAACAAGCGGTCTAAATCTTTTAATAGTGCTCCGCCACCGGTTAATACCATGCCATGAGCAGAGATATCAGAGGCCAACTCGGGAGGAGATTGCTCTAGAGCAACCATGACTGCGCTAACAATACCCATAAGCGGCTCTTGCAGCGCCTCTAAAATTTCATGTGAGTTCAGAGTGAACGAACGCGGCACCCCTTCAGCTAGGTTACGACCACGGACCTCAATTTCTTTTGCATCATCGGTTTTAAATGCCGAACCGATTTCATGTTTAATTTGCTCAGCCGTAGCTTCACCAATCAAGCTACCAAAGTTACGGCGTACATAGTTAATAATGGCTTCATCGAACTTATCACCACCAATACGTACAGAAGAGGAGTATACGACTCCGTTAAGTGAAATGATGGCCACTTCAGTGGTACCGCCGCCAATATCAACAACCATTGAACCCGTTGCTTCAGACACGGGTAAGCCGGCACCAATTGCGGCCGCCATAGGCTCTTCAATAAGGTACACTTCGCGAGCTCCCGCACCCATTGCTGACTCACGAATAGCACGCTTCTCAACTTGAGTTGCACCACAAGGAACACAAATCAACACGCGCGGACTCGGGCGCAAGAAATTGTTGTTATGGACTTGCTTAATGAAGTGCTGCAGCATTTTTTCGGTAACATAGAAATCAGCAATTACGCCGTCCTTCATCGGCCGAATCGCTTTTATATTGCCTGGCGTACGGCCCAGCATTTGCTTTGCTTCTGTACCTACCGAGGCCACACTCTTTGGTCCACCAGCACGTTCTTGTCGAATAGCTACAACCGAAGGCTCGTTAAGCACGATACCTTCTTCTTTTACATAAATTAGGGTATTGGCAGTACCCAAATCGATCGAAAGATCGTTGGAGAAGAGACCACGGAGTTTCTTAAACATGGAACTGGTTGACCTTTGAAAAATTCTTATTATCTGAAAGCTTGAGACACTTTACCAATGCATCCCCCTCGCGGCAACATAAAGCTTGCGCTAGCACGAAAAAACAGCGTCAAGGACAAAACTGTTTAATAAATCGCCACAATAACGCTTATTTACTGGCTAATTTTACGGCGCTTTTGCTGAGTTGAGCGTATACCACCTGGGGCTTTTCGAGCACCACCTTTACTTGGTAACTTTTGTACCCCGGTTTGCGCACTTCCACTTGATACTCACCCAGTGGCAATGTGACATCCAATTTAGTTTGCCCGTATGGTTCACCATTGATAAATACGGTGTCATCAACAACGTTAGAGCGTACCGTTAACGTTACCGGATTAGCGTCTTTAGCGTGTTCTTGGAAGTCTCCTAAAGCGGCTATGCGACCAACCTCGATTGCCGAGCCGGTATTATCGCTTTACTCACTTAACTGCCCCTGACTCACCTTATTATCGATGTTGTGATTTTGTAATCGGTTCACGGTGATTGTGCGACTTTGGCAATAACCTGGGTCAACTTCGAGCAACGAACACAATTGCGAATTATCAATTTCGCCAGCCATGGCCACACTCAAATTGACATTAAAATTACCTTGGCCGCTAAAGGCGCTGTCAACTACATGGCTGGATACCACTTTGACCCGAGCGTTGGCCAAATCACGCTTGGCACTGACTAAACGGTACTCGGATAAATTGTTGTACACTTGATCTAAAAAGCGAGAGGTCGCTTTGCTAAGCCCTTGTTGCTGCCCTCGGCGCTCGCATTGCCCTAAGGTTTCATCGCGCTGGCAGTTAATAGTATGCACCACTTCCAAGGTTCCTTTGCGGGCAAATTCGGTGCGTAAACGCTCAACGCGAGCTTGGTCAAGCGATTGCTGCAATGCCAGTTTACTTTTTCGGTTTTGCGCCACAGCAGTATTCAGTGCGCTAATACTTTCACGCTGACCATTGATTGCCGCTTGTTGAGCGTGAATTTGCGCTTGCTTATCATGCAGAGTTTGAGTGGCCTGTTGATAGTCTTTTTGTAAGCTATTCAAAGGCGTGTTTGGGTCTTTCAGAAAAGCCTGATACCCCTCATCTAAGGCCTGCTTGGCGAGCTGTTGTTGACGTTCAGCCTGCTTGACCTGCGCTTGCATACGCTGCAACTGAGTGTGCAATAAAGTAAGCTCATCTTGGTGTGCTTTTATTTGCAGCTGATCGCGCTCGAATTGCTGTTGATTCTGGCTGAGTTGCGCGGCGATTTCCGCTACTTTTGAGGTATCTTGTGCGTTAGTCGCCATACTGAATACTGCAAGGGCGCATAGTAGTAGTGATGACAGAGCTAGTCGCATGGTTTCCTTCCTAACAAATAAGCATCATCTTGTTTTGTTAAGGGTAGTCTAAAAAACCATTTCTACTAGAAAATGAATAAAAACCAGCACATTACCTAAAAAAGGTCAGTTAGTTGAGCTGCTCGCGCCAATAGATGATGCGGTCATTGCCACGGAAAGTACCAAACTTGAGTGTCGCACTGGGGTTTTCATCAGCCGCACCATCACCGCTCCAATCCCAAAGCAACCAATCAGGCGCAGGATAACTCACCGGATAGGTACCAGGGTTTTCCTCAGAGTCGGCAAAAATCCCTTGGTCAACCACGTAATCCCCCGAGACCAACGCTCCACTACCCGTTGTACTTAGCTCACCACTGCTGTCGATTAAATCGTTATGCGTATACGCACTGCAATGATCTTTGCTATTCACCGCCCAGCGCTGCCCTTGCCAGTACTGAGCTTGCATTGGCACCAACAGTGGTTCGAACTCACTGCCAAAGTTGTTTTCTAAGCGCAGTCTACCGTAGCGCATATCCAGCAAACCGCTAAAGGCTTTAGCGGTACAGTTAGTGCAGCTGGCCACCGAGTCTCCTACCATATCGGCGCTGCGCCATGGGCGATTATCAATTTCGCTGGAGATTTCAGCCCCTAGCTGCAATCGATTAAAGGGGCCATCAGGCTGCGCATTTGCCAAGCGTGCAAACATGCCATTGCTGACATTTACGCTGTAGACTCCTTGCTGCCATGCGCCCACAGCGGCACTAAAGCGCGACGCCAAACTTGCCTGCTGTGGCTCTAAACTGCGTGCTACATAATTAAACTCGGCGCGGCCTTGGTAATGTTCACCATAGTTTTGCAATACTCTGCCGGTGGCGCTTAAAGCGTGTGCCTGCCAACTCAGACTAATCTGCGGCTGGTCCATATAGGTAAAGTCAGTGCAGCTATCAAGTAGCTGTGAGGAGTTCATGGCAAAATGCTCGGGGTAAAAACGACCAATCACGGCACTGGCCACTTGCTCACCTAAGTATGAGGTCGCTAAATACTGATCATTCACCGGAGCTGCGTCTAAGCGAATACTTCCTGCTTCATCCCACATCACTTGTTGGCTTTGTTGTACACCTGAGGTATTCGTCAGCGCAAACGACCCTGAGCTTAATAGGCTGCCATCACCAAACCCGGGCTGTGGATAGACACGGTCGAATAAGTTGACTTGAGCGCGCTGCGAAGGTGACTCTAAACCAAAGTTGGGGGTCACATTTCCCTGCTTATTCACACTTGCCACTTGCACTTGGAACGCCTCGCCTGCGGCCACAAACCCAGCCCCTGAGCCTTGAGTTGCTGGATTTATGCGGCCATCACTGGCAGCTACCGCTATGACCTCCAGCTGGTAAGGTTGGCTCACAAAAGCGGCGCTACTACCCTGCAGGGTGAATTCTGGCTCGGTGGGGGTAGCCGCTACAGTCATAGCCCCATGTAATTGCAGCTGACCTACATCGCTGTAGTTGAACTCTAACGGCGCCGCACCCTGGTTATTAAAGGTTAGCGCGACGCTCTGTTTATTCGCTTGTTGCCCTTGGTTGTTGAGGCCAATAGCAGTGCCATTGATTTGAGCTTGCTGGCCACTTTGGCATACCCCCGGGTTTTCACAAGAAAGGCCTAACTGCACCTGCTGTTCGCCTGCCACCCGTGCTTCACAAGCTCCGGTTACGGCATTGGCGGCAACCGCTTTTAATATCAGGTTATTAGATTCTCCTGCACGTAGGGTTGGCGGTGCAGACACGCCGTCACTGGCAAAAAATGCCAGTCCTGCATCGACGAAATCGATGGTGCAATTCGATAATGTACCGCCAATAAAGCAGCGATCTTGACTAAATGGTTTAGCTGGCGGTGTGGAACTTGCCACACCTATTTGCGCACTGCCTCCTTGTGGTAGCTGTAACTTCGTCGTGCCAACGCCATTAATCAATGTAAACGGGTTTCCACCGACAAATGTCCCAGCAGTGCTACTCATTTGCACTTCAACATCTTGCTCAACTAACGCTGTACAGTCTTCATCGGCACAGGCCTGCACCTGTATGTCGGCACTATAACAGCGCACGGTTTGCTGCGGATGCGATAAGCGAAAATGATCGACGGTGACACCAACAGGCTCAGAGCGCAATGCACAAATTTCGATGTTATCGAGCTCATGGATATTAGTAGAGCCGCCCGTCGAGCCGGTAAAAGATAATAAAAAGTTTTCCGGTACCGGCGCCTGACCAAAACTGCTATCTAGCGCATTAAAGCTATCAATGAGCACTTCATAGCCGCTACCGGTATTACGCTCTACTTTTACAATGCTCTGATTAGCTATACGCGAGTCGATAGTAATGCGATAACGATGGGGTTGCGAGGAGGTTGCCTCATCCACTCCCGGTGATAAACAATCGCCGTTGGTGTTCGTGGTGCCGTTGTTACAGGTGCCGCGTAAATAGCGGTATCCCGATTGACCATCACCAGAGCCGCGCACCACAACTGATTGTCGCCGCCGACCGATGGAACCATCCCCACCCTCATTAGAGAAGTTTCCAAACTCATCCAGCCCAATCCCTAGCCAGCCGCCAGCAAAACCAGACACCCCTGGTTTATAGCCATAGCCAAGAGGACCCCCGAAAGAGCCTGGCTGCGGAGTGACGGCAGCATCAGAGAAAACCAACGCAGCACCATCAGCGCCACTGCCACCATAAGCAAAGTAATCAAACTCAACCTGAACTAAGTTATTCTCTGCCGGAAACAAGCGCTGAAAATTCACCGAAGTTGCCTGGTTGGTACGCGCCTCAGTAAGGCGTAGGCGACCATTCACCGGTTGTGGGGTAAAGTTACCGCGACTACGAAACGGGATCCATTGCTCACTGAGCGATGAACCACTGAAGTCATCGCTGATACAACTTAAGCAGGTGTCTGGACGCACATTGCCATCTTTGGTCAGCCCTGCAAGCTGGTTAGTATAAATAGTGGTTATTTGCTCAATGGATAGCGCCCCTTCATAGACAAGCACTTCATCCAGCACACCATTGAGCTCGTCGGCAAATGAGCCATTACTTCGCCACCATACTCCCAATGCCGTGCGCAGCACATTGAGACTACCCGAAGCAGCCTGACGGCAACCAAAGCTAACCCCGTTAATATATAAACAGATATCACGTCCCGAACGGGTCAAAGCAATGTGATTCCATGTGCCGCTGGTAATTAAAGGCGCTGGATTAGAGAAGGCATAATATTGCCCTTTAAAGCCAACTCGTACCTCGCCCCCTGAGCGTACATATAACTCAATCTCAGTATTGGTTTGATTGTTACTGGCAGAGAGCAACTCATTAAAGCGCCCAGTATCGTCAACTTGCGCCCACAAAGATAAAGAAAAGTCATTTCGGCCATTGAGAAGGGCCGCTGGTAAAGCAATATAATCATTGCCACTGCGGTTTAAACCCGCACCATTATTAACCTGCCCCGGCTCAGCGCTAAGCAAATAACCATTCGCTGGGTAGTTGCCGGTTAAATCTTCCAATATGCCCGAGTCTAAGTCAGTACACAGATCAAGCGGGTAATTTGCTAGCAACGTTAGGCATGATCCTCTATCTGCCATTAGCTGGGCAATATCAGTCTCACTTAAGGTATCATCATGAACCTGAATATTATCTAACACACCATCAAAATAGTTGGTCAAGTTACCCCAATTTGTTGCTCCTAGGTATAAGTTTCCCGCTGTGTTCTTATTAGTGTAATCAATATATACGCGTTGAGATCCGGCAACCGTATCTCCGCCTTCATTGAACAGTTGTAACGACATTTGCGTTCGAGCATTGCGAAGTACATAGGCTTGAGCCACAAAAAAATACCAATTTCCCTCGCTTAAGAGGGCATTGGAAGTATATTGCTCTGGGCTTCCATAGCGATCCCAGAGCGTAAACGTCACCCGCCCATCCTTAGTGTGCAAACGATACTCCTGTGAATTACCTCCCTCTCCTTTGTGAACAATTGTGCCTGTCGCTGCTAGGTTATCAATACGAAACCAGCCACTAAGAGCAAATGCGCGGTTTGCACGCAGTAGTGGTGAAAGAGACACCGAATCAGCCACTGAAACATAGTATTGTGCCGAATAATACTGACCATTTGGCGGCCCTAAGTAGCCTTCACCACGAAACCAGCCGCCACGACAAGCGATTGCCTCAGTTGTGCTCGCCCCGTTTATTGCCGTACCGTGAAAGCCGTTACCACTTATATCGCGAACTTCATCGCTTACACCCGTCCACTGGGCTTCATTCATCAACCAAAAAGCAACAGTTTGTCCATAAGCATATGGTGACATGACGACACATAGCAGCATCCACATGCTAAATATGTACGCAGAAAACATTATCTTTGTGCCTAGCTTCACCCTTCTAGCCTCACTTCCACAGCGATACTGCGCTGTACATCGATACTGCCAGTGCTACATTGCGCAGCACTGGTTATTTGATAAAAATTAACTGCGCCACTGGCCACTGTCGGCTCAGGAACATCTTCTTCACTGGCACAGCTCATTTCCACGGTGCAATTCTCCAAGGCACGACTAGCAAAGCTATAATTCGCCCCAGCTATGAGCGCACAACTGGGGGTGCTGTCAGTAATCAACCGTTGCAGGCTGCGCTCTATGCCACTTTGCGCAGCCATGTAACTGCGCGCCCCATAATATTCTAGGGCGTTTTGATTGATACCCGCGTTAATCACGCGAGAGAGCGCGAGGCCAAGCGCCAATAGCAGCACCGCCACTACGACCGCTACAACCAACATTGAGCCACGCTGCTGACGAAAAGAGCTGCTAGGGAACATTAGGAATATGTACCTCATGCGTTAGCCTAAGCTGTTCACCTTGCTCAGAACTAAAAGTTAAATCAAGGGTAACTAGGGCATTACGCTCCAATGTGCCCGGTTCATAGCGTGGTTGCCAGTCACTGACTCCCACAGCCAATAGGTTGGTCGCTGCATTTTGCTTGCGCACCAAAGATGCCCGGCCATCGACCACTTCGGCGCATAGTTCAACTTGGGGGCCAATCACATAAAAGCGCTTACCGGGTGAACTGCGCTGTGGCTGGGCGCTAAGCTGCCAATCATAAATATTGTCGTTATTACCCTGATCGTCAATATCAGTAATAGTCAACGCGTTATTTTCAATATCATTCACACTAGTAGGGAAGATAACAATCTTATCAACGTTTTCAACAGCACTGCCGTCAAAGTCAACCACTGGCAAAGGAGCTTGGCCTATCTCCCCCAGATAAGAGCCACTGCTCTTGATGGGGTAAAAGCTTAAACATCCGTTTGTGCCATCCACCGCGATGGAGTTAGGAACACTATTACGTAACTCTTTTTCTAATCGCAAAATGACAAATCGCGATTGCGCTACCAGCCCTGAACGTTGATTACCCTCACTGTAAATTTGCATAGCAAAGCGAATAAACTGGGTCACCCCGACTGCAAGTATCCCTAGGATAACAATCACTATGATCAGCTCTATTAAGGTAAAGCCCTGATTGCGACTAAATCCACGCATCAATAATTGCCTCGATAGGCATCAAAACGGTAACGCTCACCATTGGGGGCGGTGATGGTTACCTCAATGCGCTTTGCCTGTTCAATGTTATCATTGCTGGATTGGTCGTAATCACCGTCAATCGCGACCAACACTGAGGCCGCAAACCCAGAATAAGTGCCGCCGACATCAGTAATACTTAACCCATTGTAGTCGTCAACATCATCATACAGATCACGACTGCCCTCCTCTGGGCCCATGGTGGTGCTACAACCAACTGGTTTTTCATCGCAGCGCTGAAAGGGCGGACTACGATCGCTGTTTTCGTCATAGGCTTTACCCAGAATTTCATTCATCAACGACTGCCCAAGCTTGGCTGCTTTTACTTGCACCAGCGGTTCAGCGCTTTGCCTTGCTTGCGGAGCAATCAAGGTGAATACAATAACCATCGAGATGGCAAAAATCACAATGCCAAGAATCAATTCGACTAGCGTAAAGCCTCCCGCTCGCGGGCGCTTAACAGCCATATACAGCCCCTTCGCCGCTAATGCACACGGCTTGATTCCCCGCCTGTACACGGCAGGTATTGCCGCAATTAATATCTGGTTTCCCTAGATGGTTAAAAGACAAGGAACTAAAGCTGCCACCGTTGTTATCGGTGGTGGTAAAAATGATATCCGTGCCGGTGCTATCAACAACGAGATAGTCGTCATAGGCTGTAGAAATGGCATTTGCGCAATTTTGATTAGCGGGGGGCGCGATTAACGTGGTGGTAATTTTAACGCAATTATTACTATTAAGATTGTGCATCGCCTGCAACTGGATACTGCGGATCATCGCCAGCGTGCGGTCTCTTAAAGTGTAGGCATCTTCATTATTGGAGCCGAGAAATCGGGGTATGGCAGTCACCGCCAATACCCCAATAAGGATAATCGTGATTATGAGCTCAACGAGCGTAAAACCACGGTTGTTCATTGTTTACTGACAATCGTCGAGGTTTAATGTGATCACTGGCGGTGTATTAGCATCAGCTGCTTCTGTGTAGGCCACATAACAGCCATCATTAGCTTCACCACCGGTGCCATTGCCTGCCACTACCGCAGTCGGTTCTGCACTGCCATCAGCTCTTACCACAAAAATAGCCGGTGTCCCGGTAATAACATTGCTTGCAAAGTCGTTGGTTAAATCAATATCCATCGCTGCGGCAATACCTGTAGCTGCAGCTTGCGGGTAACCAAAGGAAGTTGTTACATCAACGGTTCCATCGGTGCCTAAGTCAACCCCTATGGTGCCATCACCTGCATCGTCTTGAAGACCTTCAATAATAGCTTTTCCGTAAACGATATCTTTGGCAGAGTTCATCGCGCCTTTCACACCTTGTACCGTTGCCGCATTGGCATCACCCTGCAAGTTTAAAAAGCGTGGCGCCGCTGTGACTGCAAGAATCCCTAGAATAACAATCACAATAATCAATTCGATTAAGGTGAAACCTTGTTGTTTTGTTGCTTTCATCGTCTTTACCTCGTTATAGCAAAATTAAAATACGGTTACCTGCCCCGTTGCGGGGAAGTAAGAAAAACCATCAGTGGCTGTACCGTCCGGCACAGAGTCGTCAGGCAGATTCGCGACATTGGTGGTATCGAGCGAATCTGAAAGATAGTAAATACACTGCGAATTGCCCGCGTTAAATTGTACGTAATAACGGCTTTGCGCGGCCTGATTTGGGTCAATAGTATTAATAGGGGCTGATTGTAAAATAAGATCAAACACATCTTTGCAATCTTGGCGAGCCATAGCGCCAACAGTGGTATCGGAGCTGCCATCGTTGGTGGGGTAGCCAATATCGCCATCAACACCTAAGGTAACTTGGTCATACACCACAGTGGTAATATCAGCGCCACCATTATCGACTAAGCGACCGTCAACTTCCCATTGTGAGCGCACTAATCCTATCGCCGCTGCAAATCCACCAGCCACGCCTTCAACCGATGCTTCGCGAGCATCATCGGTAACGTCGATAAAGCGCGGCAATGCGGTTGCAGCCAAAAGCCCTAAAATAATGATTACTATAATAAGCTCTATGAGTGTAAAGCCACCTTGTTGTTTGCGTTTCATTGCCTACTCCAACAGAGTTAAGTACCTAAATTCATTCTAGACCAAAGGCTGAATTACTCAAAAATCATTATGTTTTGTTTATTTGAGTGTAACAGCCACTTGACCGGTGTGTACATCAAAGCGAAACCAGGCTCGCTCATTAAAAAGAAACTCACACCCGACTAAGGCTTGCCCTGCCCATATCGGCTTAACACTGACCCCAGCCAGGTTGCCCTGCCCTTGCATTCGGGCAAATAAGCCCTGACAGGGAGCCCCATCGCCCTCAAGGCCTGTCGGCCAGCCAAAGCGATTAACCACAAACTGTTGTTGACCCACCACCTGCATTTGCGCGCTCACCTGCTCTAAGGTAATGATATCTTGTTTATGGGCTAGCCACTTACCATGAATAGCAACGGCACTGTGATGGAACTCCGCCACCGCTTTATGCAAGTTCACGTCATTGACATTATTAAATAACTGGCTGATATAGTAAATAAAAAAGCCAATAAACACACAAATCAGCAATCCACTAATAAGCAGTTGATAAACCCGGCTCAAACGCCGGCTCACCTGCTGCTGATTACGCACTTTAGCCCCCTTTAATCGCAGACATCAGGTTCCACATAGGAGTAAAAATACCCAATGCCAGTATTAGCACCATTACCGCCACCAAAGCAATTAAAATGGGCTCTATCTTCGCAGTCAGGCTCTTTAAATCAAAATCCACTTCGCGTTCATAATAGTCGGCACTTTCTTGCAACAGTTCATCAACGCGACCGGTTTCCTCCCCGACTGCAACCATTTGTAACACCAATTGCGAGAAGAGCTCACTCTGTCGGGAAACCCGCAACAGGCTGTCGCCTTTTTCTATGCCGCGTCGCATCTCGACAATACGCTGATGCATATAGGCATTATCAACGGCATCAGCCGTAAGGGATAGCCCGGTGGTCATTGGTACACCAGAACGTAACACCATGGCAAAACTGCGGCTGTATCGAGATAACAAAGAACGTTCAATGATACTGCCAATAATGGGTAAACGTAATTTCACGCGATCCCATTTCAATCGCCCTAGCTCGGTACCTAAGTAACGCCGTATCCCGTAATAGCTTGCCGCCATCAATGCCAGCAACAACCACCAGTAATGAACAAAGAAATTAGACGTGCCAATGAGAATGCGCGTCATCAGCGGCAACTCAGCATCGAATTTAGAGAACATTTGCGCGAACACGGGGATCACAAAAATATTTAAGATAAACATGGCCGCGATGAGAGCGATGATCACAAACGTAGGGTAGCGCAATGCCGCTTTTATTCGTTTTCGCGTTTCTTGCTCGCGTTCAAAATATTCAGCCAACTGTAAAAAGGCATCCTCAAGCTTACCGGTGTTTTCACCCACCACCACGATAGAGATCATTAAACGATGAAAAACCTCCTTGTGGCTCGCCATAGCAGCGGATAAATTGCGCCCCTGCTCAAGCTGAGTGGTAATTTCTTTTAATACCTCGCGAAAACGCGGATTTGTGGTGGTTTCAGCCAGGCCGTTAATAGCGCGGATAATCGGGATCCCCGCTTTGAGCAGTGAATACATTTGCCGTGAAAAGATAATCATCTCATCAAGGCCGACCTTGGGCTGAAGCCAGGCCATAAGCGGTTTGTTATCGGCGCTTTTTACGACCTGTGTTTCATCTATCTTAATTGGCACACTTTGACGCGCCAATAACTGATCCGCAGCCGCTTGTGCGTTATTAGCCTCAACCACGCCTTTAATTAGTTTGCCCTGGCTATCTTTGGCCTGATAACGAAAATGCGCCACTAGTTGTTTACCACCTCAGGTACATATTCAGCTACTTTGAATACTTCATCCAAGGTGGTGATCCCTTGCTGAGCGTAGTCCATTGCCATATGTGATAAAGGTGAGAAATCTGGGTTATTCTTCGCTGCTTGTGCAAAGGCTTGGGTATCACTTTGGCGCAGCGCATCCATCATATCTTCGTTCATTTCTAGTAGCTCAAACACCCCGATACGGCCTTTATAACCAGTGTGATTGCAGCTGTTGCAGCCTCGCCCTTGGTAGAATTGCGCATCCGCTAGGTGAGGCTGTAAATAACGTACCCAGGCACGTTCTTGCTCGTCGGCTTCATAGGGTTGCTGACAGTTTTGACAAATACGACGCACTAAGCGCTGAGCGATAATCGCTCGCAAGGAGCTGGCAACCAAATAAGGTGGCGCGCCCATATCGATAAGACGCATGGCGCTGGTGATGGCATCATTGGTGTGCAAAGTACTCAATACCAAGTGTCCCGTTAGTGCACCTCGCAGCCCTATCTCCACGGTTTCTTGGTCTCGCATCTCGCCGACCATGATAATATCAGGGTCTTGGCGCAAGGTTGTACGTAACACATTCGCAAAGCTCAAGCCTATTTTACTGTTCACCTGGACCTGATTTATACGGCTGATACGGTATTCAACAGGATCTTCCACAGTGATTATTTTATTCTGAGCCTGATTAAGTTCGCTCAAGGCCCCATACAGGGTCGTCGTTTTACCCGAGCCGGTGGGGCCGGTAACAAGGATCATGCCGTGCGGACGCTTCAGCGTTTCCCGTAACTTATGTAGCAAAGGTGCTGGCATACCGGTTTGATCTAAGGTGAGCAGCCCGGCGGATTGATCCAGCAAACGCATCACCACCGATTCACCATTTTGCACCGGCATGGTCGAGAGCCGCACATCTATGCTGTGGCCTTTTACTTTGATATTAAAGCGCCCGTCTTGGGGAATGCGCTTTTCTGATATATCCAAGCCAGACATTAACTTAAGACGTAGCACTAAGGCTGAGGCAATCTTAACGTGATCTAAGATATTCTCTTGCAACACACCATCCACCCGCTGACGAATGCGTAGCATCTTTTCATCGGGCTCAATATGGATATCCGAGGCACGAACCTGTACCGCATCCTCAAAAATGGATTGCAGTAGCTTAACAACCGTTGCATCTGAGGTGCTGTCATCAAGGGCGTTGAGTTCGAACTCTTCCCCTTCTTGATATTCCTCATCAAGTTGTTCAGCAAAGTTAGCAATATCTTGGGTGCGTCGGTATACGGTATCGAACGCCTCTAACATTTGTGACTCTTGCACCACCGCAAGGTCAATACGCTTCGAACCCAGAATAGGCCCTAACTGGTCGAGACCACTTAAATCAGCAGGGTCACTCATACCCAATAACACGCTGTCGCCGTTATCCTCAATAACTAGCGCACGGTAACGGCGCGCATAAACCTCAGGTAAGAGGGTGGCGGTTTCTGGCGCGATGCGACGTTGCGAAATATCTAAAAAGGGAACATTCAGTTGCTGAGCCAAAAAGCGCAGTAACTGTGGCTCGGCAATCACGCCTAAATCAACTAGGGTCGCGCCAAGTTTCCGCCCTGAGCTTTTTTGCGCCGCCAGCGCTTGCTCAAGCTGTTCTTCGGTAATTATTTGCTCGTGGACTAAGAGGTCCCCTAAGCGCATTTTTAAGCGAGGTCTAATCATGGCGTGTCCTGTAAACTATCATAGCGAGCTAGAGCGTATTGTTGTGACGGCCCTGATAAGCCACCTAATTGTAAGGCGGTAGCATAATGCCCTCGAGCGCTATGGTATTGGCCTAGTGCGTCTTCTGATGTGGCCAACGCCAACCACCATTTCGCTACATTGGGTTGACGCCTTACTAATTCAGTAAAGCAGACCTTGGCAATATCGTGCTGCTTTAGCTGGCGCGCTGCCGATCCTTTTAAAATCCAATAGTCGTTGTTACCCAGTTGCGTTGTGCGCGCATTCTGGCCATCTCCTAACACCTCAAGCACTCGCTGATATTGCTGTTGTTCAATGGCCATTTTGGCAATCATGACACGCCATGAAAGGGTTTCTGGCGCCACTTTTAAGCCATTAATAAGCACACTGTATGCCTCTTCTAAGCGCTGTTGTCCATATAAGGTCGCAGCGAGTGATGACCGGGCTTGTTCATGTTCGGGTACAAGAATAACAGCTTGTTCAAACTGCTTTATAGCCTCGTTCGTCATTGCAAAGCGCAGCGACTGTTGTCCTTGCTCAAACCAGCGCTGCGCGCGCTGCTGAACACTTAGCGCCTTGACGACCTTCACGGCGGTATCACTGGATGACGCCACTGGCTGCGAGGCGTTAGTCGCTCTCGTTGGTGGCTCAACTTGAGGTGCTTTTGGCTGCGTTGCTAATGGCTTATCACTTGGCTCGTCCTCAGTAGTAGAGGTCACCATTGCTTGTGCTGCCTCGACCGGCTTGGTGCTGCTAGGTAGCTGCTGTGATGATGTCGGGGGCTCAGTTTGCTCGTTCTCTACCACATTGGCATGCTGCGGGCTGTTGAGCTCGGCATTGATGGCTGACACAGGCCGACTGTTATCATCTTTAGGTGCCGTTAAAGCCACACTGTTCGTTTGCTTGGGCTGCGATGCAGTCTCTTCGATAACGAGCGTTGGCGCGTTTGCCTGGTGCGAGGGGCCAGCGACTGTCGCTTCTTCAAAGCTGTCACTTGTGCTTTTAGGAGCTGCGGGGATCAGTAAATAAGCAAGGGCGATGACGACCATGGCGCTCACTAACACCGCAACAATGGTGATGACATTTCGCCAAGGCCGCGCCTGCGGCAGTTGCACGGTCGGCTCTAACGCCAGTTCATGTTTGCCATCGCGCTGCTCAATGTCTTTGAGGGCCTTGTTTAGTAGACTCACAGTACTTGTCTCCACAACCAAATACCCGCCACGCCTAACACTGTCGCACTGAGCACTGCAAACAACCACCAGCGCCGCATAGATGTTGGTGCGTAGCAATCTTCGGTATCGGCAATTGCCGCACGAATATAGCGCTTATTGAGTGCTGTTTGCCCTTCCCCATAAGCCAATAGCAGCGCTTTGTGGCATACCGTATTTACTAACCGAGGAATACCGCGACAAGCCCGTGCTATATGGTGGTTCAGACGCGGTGAAAAGAGGGGTGACTGCGCGCCTGCGCGGCGAAGGCGATGATTAATGTAGTAGTCCACCTCCGCAGCTGTCATCGGCCTCAGCTGATAGGAAAAACCGATACGTTGACGCAATTGCCTTACTTGCGGATTGGCCAGCTTAGTATCTAGTTCTGGTTGTCCAAAGAGGACTACTTGGAGCAGCTTTTTTTGCTCCGTTTCTAGGTTGGTTAATAACCGCAACGCCTCCAGCGCTTCCCAACTAAAACATTGTGCCTCATCAACAATCATAACCACCTTTTTCCCTTCTTGACTCAGGGTTAACAGGCGCTTCTCTATGGATTGGCTCAATGTTTGTTGATCTTGCTCGGGCGCAAGTTCCAGCCCCAGTTCAGCCGCCACCGCCCATCGCAATTCATCTGGGGTCAAATAAGGGTTGGGCAAATAGACAACCACATAATTATCCTCAAGGTGGTTTATCAACTTCCGACAAATCAGCGTTTTGCCTGTACCTACTTCCCCGGTAACTTTTATAAACCCTTCGGACATACTCAGAGCACTGAGCAGCACTTTCAGCGCTTCGTTATGAGGCTCAAGAGCACAGTAGAACTGCGTGTTCGGGGTGAGCGAAAACGGCATTTCCGTTAGGTTAAAAAAGCTGAGATACATTAATTGCGGTACCAGGTCTCTAACAATTTACGTGAGCGTTGTTGTTGTTTCTTCCATGTGTCTGGCATAACCACGGTCGGGCGCAGTAAGATGACCAACTCTTTTTTATTCTGCTTCTTACGAATACTTTTAAACAAATTACCAACGAGAGGAATATCGCCTAACACCGGGGTTTTCGAAACCTCGTCAGAGGTAATGGTTTGCATTAGACCTCCGATAACCACAATTTCACCGCTCGATGCCCTGATTACCGTATCAGACTCACGAATATTGCTTTGGGCCAAAGGCAGCTCGATACTTTCGCTCCCTAATTTAATTGACTTGGTTTGCTCCTCGGTTTGCGTCACTGACGGGTGTACGTGCAAAATAACCGAGCCATATTTGTCTATTTGAGGCGTTACATCCAAGGCTATGCCAGAGAAAAACGGCGTAAGCTCAATGTCATTGTTATTTTGTTGGGTGACATTGCCGATGTCTTCGCTGCTAGACACATCGGTTACAAAGTATTCATCTTCCCCTACTTTAATCACTGCTTTTTGGTTGTTAGTTGCAGTCACCCGAGGGTTTGAGAGCATTTGCACATCACCTTGGGTTTGCAATAGATTGATCACCCCAGCAAAATCAGGATTAGAGAAGACCAAACTAGCAGCCCCCCCTAATTCCGCAGAAATTTGATTACCGAGCTGCGCTGCTGTCGAGGAGAATGACAGTGATGTACTGCCAATATTTGCCGCTATTTCAGACCAATTGACTCCCTGCTGATACTCATCTTTGAGTGTCACCTCGATGATGCGCGCCTCTAAAATCACTTGCCGCTGCAAGCTTTCCTCACTGTGGCGCAAGAACTCTTTCATGGCAGCAATTTCACTCGGTAGTGCATGCACTGTTACCAAGCTTGCTTGTGGACTAACAATGACATAACGACCACCGTGTGTGCCCACTAGCGATTGCAACGCCTCTTTCAAGTCGGCCCAAAAATCACTCTCGCTACTGGTTTGAATATTAGAGCCATTAAGCTGTTGAATATTACCAGAGCCACTGTTGTTGCCATTATTGTTATTAATGGCGTTGTTATTACCGCCGTTATTGCCACTAAAGTTGTTATTTCCGTTGCCACTGTTGCCGTTGTTATTCTGATCGTAATCGCTCACGCCGCCAGAGATGACGCTGACATTCGATACACCAAAGCGACGCATCATCAGATAGTTTACCGCTATAGACTCGGTGCGCATTTTTGCTGGTAAGACTTGCACTACCTGGCCTTCAAGAAACACATCAAGTGGATACATGCGGGTGATGATCTTAAGCACTTCATCCATACTGACCTGCTTAAGGTTCAAACTAATAGCGCCGGACACCTCAGGATGAATAGCGACACTAAAGGGGGTATCGTCTACCAGGGCGTTGAAAAATGGCCGCAGTGCAACTTCATTGGCGACCACATCGAAGCGCTCAATAGCCGTGCTCGGCTGCACCTTAGTGTGTGCTGATACCGAGCTCAGCAATTCTTGCTCAAAATCTTTCGGGGGTTGCGGCGCCTCACTAACCTTAGACTGTTTTGCGGGTTCTAGTTCCTTGGCAATATGAGGTTGCACTCGCTCTCCGGTGCCGAAGGTCGCACAGGCGCTAACCAGCAACGAAGAGGTACCAACTATAAACCAGTGGACTAATAACTTATTGTTTAATTTCATTGCTATATAACTCTAACTTCAATTGCTTTGCACCTTGAACAAGGAGCACAGCATGGGCGCTAATATTGGTGACAGTGTAATCGGCTAACTTATCCCCCTGAGCGTATAACTGCCCAGAAATAATGGCCTTATGTTGACCTTTTTTACTCACTACCGACTCCAATACCCATTGCTGCTGTACCGACTCAGTACTACGTGAGGTCTGCGCCTGCACGGCGGGGCGTGTTGGGTCTTGTAAAACTTGTGCCGCTATTGGCACACTTGCGACCATGAACAGGCTACAGGCTAATAAATGTTTCATTGTTACTTACCGTTGCTAAGTTCAAGGTGAGTTGCGCTCTCGGATGCTCCTGTACCCGATAATGAAAGCCAGTGATGAGTACCCGAGTGGCTGCTTGCTCAATTCGTGCCATATAATCTCGCAAAGCAAAGTAATTACCTTGCAAGGTCATCTGCATATTGTGCTGATAAAACTGTAATTGTGGTGACGATGACTCACTTTGCTGGCCTGTTTGCACCGCTTCCACACCCATCACTTTAAAACCCAGTAACTGCACCCCTTGTTGCTGAGCTAGCAAATCGCCGAGAACATCAGGCATACGGTCGCCGGACACAAAACCATCACTGAGCTGTTGTAATTGTTGGTCTAAATCGCGGTTACGCTGGTGCAGCTCTTGAAGCTGCAACTTGAGATTAGCTTTATAATCAATAGCCAAAGCTTGAGTGAGTGCCTGTCGCTGTGTGCGCAGTGATGCATTCTCACTCTGGTAACCGGCAATTTGCGTGGCTGCTTGGTCGTGATTTTCCATCAATGGCATGCTTATAAACCACCCACCTAAGTACAGAATACAGAACAGCCCCACTGTCAGCACCAGCATCTTTTCCCGCTGTTGTAGCTGACTAAACTGGTTACTTATATGTTGCCAACGCTTCATGGCTGCTCCCCATCAATGCGAGTAGACACATTAAACTGTCTTAGCTCATCACTTTGATCGAATTCCAAAACCGAAAACTCTTTACCTAAAAAGTAGTTGGAATTTCTTAATTGTTTAAGCCATGGAGCTATTTCACTGGGTGCCGCCGTTTTGCCCTGTAACTGCACATGACGCTGACTAATATTAATTTCTGTTAGCCACACTTGTGGGTTGTGATAGCGCGCCAAGTCATTCATCAAGTCGCTGTAAGTAAGCGGTGCACCGCTGCCCTTCCCTTGTAAATATGCGAGTAAACTAAGGCGATGCTGCTCTGCGCGCTGTTGCTGTTCTAGTTGCTGCTGCAAGTTCTTGGTATCGCGCCGCTGCGCTAATTGCTTGTTGAGCTCTGCCACTTCAGCTTTTAGGTGGCTATGTTGCTGTGTAAGCTCCTGCAACTGCTGTTGTTGATGATTATTACGCCATACTTGCAGTGCGATAACCACAGCCAACACGACAAATGCAGCGATGAATATTTTTACAACTAGAACTAGCGGCAGCGGATCATGACGCGGCTTCAAGCTTTCTTGGTAAAAATTTATGCTGCTTTTCATGCCTGCTCCAACATCGGAAAATAGGCGCCCGCCAAAGCCATATGGAATTTAGGGTCAATCACATCAGCCAAATCCATAACCGGTTTAAACTCCACAATAGAGGTAGTTTGAAACGCTTGCAAACGCGAGATCACCGCCTGAGCATCATCAATGCCTTGAATAAGAATTTCCTTTATTGGTGGCTGTTTGAGCTGGCTCTCATAAAAGTCCATGGAGCGCTGAATCTCAAGCCCTAACGAATCACTTAAGTGCGACAAAGTGGTTTCATCGGGCTGTTGCTGTAACGCGCTAAACCCTCGTAGCCTGCGATTAAGCAGCAATTGTTGATCGCGAATGATTAACACACTGGGTTCATCACCAGGCTCCTGATACACCACCAAGCGGGCATAGTTATCTTTGGCGGTCATCGCCGCGAGGGTGGTTTCTTTCACCGATAGCTGCTGAAGGTGGCAGTCATTGAGCTTATCGAGCTCAGAGACCAGCGGCCGCAATTGCTGTTTATCGGTAGCAAACACATTAATCTTGGCCTTTTGACCGGTGCTTTGAATCGGGTAATCGATATAATCAGCAATGATATTCTCGGCGCTTATGCTCACCAAGTCTTTTAATGTCCACGGCAGTGACTGAGTGATTTCTTGCTCGCTCAGCTCTGGCTTCTCGGCCTGTACTATCTGATAATAGGATTGTGGTAACACCACGTACAAGTCGCAAGCGTCAGAGGAGATCTTGCGTAGCAATTTAAGTAATGCTTTCGAATAGTTAGCTAAATCGTTGAGCGGCAGCTCTTCGGTATCACTGACAAACCATTGTTGCTTTTTTTGCTTTAACTGCACCGCGCGTAACACGTCTGCGTACAAGGCAACGCCCACTATTGCTTCGGACTTTTTCTTTGAGTTTAGCCAAGGAACACGGGTCAAGAGTTTAAATGCCATATAGTCTGCAGTATCACCTATAAGAATATACAAAGTATCAATAATTTGCGGAATTTAGCAAGTTAATTAGGGGGAAAAATAGGGCAAAACTATGAGCTCAATCATTACATCCATCAAAGAGTCGCCAATGCAGCAAATTCACCATCCGCTGCTGCGGCATCACAACGTGCAACTAAGCATCAAACGCGACGATTTGTATCACCCTCTGATCCAAGGTAATAAATGGCGAAAATTAAAGTACAACTTAGCGGCTTTTCAGGCTTCTGAATGTAGGCAGTTGCTCACTTTTGGCGGTCCTTTCTCCAATCACTTATATGCAACGGCTGCCGCTGGAAAACTATTTGGTCTAAGCACTATTGGCATCGTACGCGGCCCTGAACTTGATATGCACAACCCCACACTGCGCTTTGCCCACGCCTGCGGTATGAAGTTAGTGGCGGTCGCGCGTAAAGACTATCGCTTGCGCCAGCAAAAAGATTACCTCAATGAGCTTAAGCAACGCTTTGGTAATGTCTACATTCTCCCTGAGGGCGGAACCAACCACGCGGCGCTACGCGGTGTAGCGGAGCTAGCCCAAACCTTACCAGAACACGATTATCTAGTGTGCGCTACAGGAAGTGGCGGTACCTTAGCAGGGTTATGCGCAGGCCATACGCAGCGAAAAGTACTTGGTATTGCCGTGCTCAAAAATGCAGATTACCTGAATCATGAAATAAGCCAACTAACCTCCACACACCACTGTGACTGGCAATTGATGCAGCACTTTCATGATGGCGGTTATGGCCGCTTTAGTGACAAACAATGGCGCTTTTGCCAAGATTTCAGAGCCACCTATCAAGTGCCACTGGAGCCTATTTACACAGGGAAAATGATGTACGCACTGTGGCAACTGGTTGCACAAGGGTATTTTCCTGCCGGCAGTCGCATTATTGGCGTACATACCGGGGGCTTGCAAGGGCTCAATGGCCTGCGTTATCGCGGCCTACTCAAAACGACTTGAAGGTTGACAGTTGCAGTGCACCAGAGAAGTATGCCCCTTGTGCAGCCCTAACCCCGAGCTGCTGTAACACCAAAACTTGTTGTTGCCTTTCAACGCCTACGGCAATTATTGGAATACTGTGCTGTTGAGCCTTTGCAACGTAAGCTAGCACACGCTTTTGCACATTTTTATCTACTTCAATGTGGGCAATAAGTTCGGGTGCCAGTTTTATCGCTTGTACCGGCACCGCCAATTTATCGAGATCCACATTCGGCCATGTTCGTAACTGGTCAATAATAATTCCGCGTTGGCATGCCTTAGTTCGGCGCACCCGCCTACGCACGATATATTGATGCTGCTCTAAAAGTTCGGCCTTACATTCGATAAGAACATTGCGATGCTGCTCGAGAAAGAGCGTAAGACGTTGCCAAAATTCACCATCGAACCAGCTTGATTGTTGCAAGTTGATGCTGACATCACCTTGTTGCACCTCGGTGGCAAGCATTTTATCCAATCGGGCTAAAACGGCGCTATCCACACTGCTTTCTGCTTTGCGTGTTTGCGGCTCTTCGAGGTACTCTGGTGAAATCAGGCCCAACTGCTGGTGGCGAACACGTAGCAAGGTTTCGTGATGCAGTATTTGCTCGCTATGCAAATCAAATACGGGCTGGAAAAAGCAAATAAAGTGAGCTTTTTGTACACTTTCACTCAACGAGCATGACTTCGCTGCCAACAACATAGAGTGGTTATGGCTAAAGGGGATACGGTAGCAATGTTTGTCTTCACTTTGCTTTGCCAATGCCAACGCCGATTGCGTTAATTGATAAACAATGGCTTGGTCAGCACCGCTTCGGTAGTTACAAATGCCCACTTTAACCTCTGCAGCCCGCAATTCAGGGAGTAAAGCTCGGCAGCTTTGTAATATGGTGTCGCTGAGTGCCTCAAGTTGCTTGTCGAGGTGTTGGTAATGAATATCATGGATGGTAATAGCGAAGCTGCCGGTATTAAGCACCTTCACCGACAGCTGTTGTTGGTAGCTTAAGCTTTCTTGCAACAAGGTCTCGAGCAAACTCGCAACCCCGTTTGCAGCAACACTCAGTTTAGTGCAATGGGCGATTGCAAACACACTCTGATACAAGTGATTTAAGCCTAAAATACTCGCACTCATCGGTGCTTGTTCTGTTTTTTCTAACGATGGTACTTTGCTCTTTTGCGATATACGCTTTCGCCTAAGAAGGTTGACCACCTGCCAACACATGTACGCCAGCAGCGCATTACCGATGATAAACCAGTGACTTTTCGACAACCACAACGGCGAGCCAAATATCTCCTGATGTTCATTCCCGGTGGAGATAACCACAGACACAGGGTCAACATAAGCATGCTGAGGAGGCTCAAGGAAAAAGCCATAAGGTTCGAGTAAGGTCGTTAATAACGCATCATCTACATCAGTAACCCGATCTAGCTGATGTGATAGCTGGTGGATATCGGCTTGGCGCTGCATATGCAAGGCATACGCAAGTACAGCATTGCACAATATAGCGAGTGTAATAGCCGCTAAACCAACAGCGATCCATGTACGGTATGGACGAAATAAAGACAAAATACAGGCCGACGAATAATCATTCTCATGCCTAAAGTGTTGTCCATGAAAGGGGGAAGCTCAAGCAAGAACCCATAAAAAAGCCCCATAGAATGGGGCTTGTGGAATAAAATAGCGAGATATCAATAAGCTTTTCGCACAACTTTTTAGTTGTTAGAACGGGATATCGTCGTCAAAATCAATGGGGGGTTCCATAGGGTTTGAAGCACCACCCTGGGGAGCATTTTGTGGTTTAGGGGCAAAGCCACCACCTTGCTGGCCGCCACCATGCTGATTGCTCTGATGATTCTGCTGAGAGCCAAAGCCACCTTGCTGTTGATTGCCTTGCTGCATACCTTGGTTGCCTTGTTGCTGGCCATAATTATTGCTTTGTTGCTGCCCGTAACCACCTTGCTGCGCAGCCCCCTGTTGAGGAGCTCCCTGCTGTGGGTTACTTTGTGCTTGGTTATTGCCACCAAAACCGCCTTGTTGCTGAGCACCTTGATAACCGCCTGAGGCAGCACCCTGGTTATCGCCACGACCACCAAGCATTTGCATTTGCCCGCCCATATCGACAACAATCTCAGTGGTGTATTTATCTTGACCGCTTTGGTCGGTCCATTTACGGGTCTGTAGGCGACCTTCAATATAAACCTGCGAGCCCTTGCGCAGATATTCACCCGCCACTTCTGCCAGCTTGCCAAATAGCACCACGCGATGCCATTCTGTGCGCTCTTGCATTTGCCCAGTATTTTTATCTTTCCAGCTATCTGTGGTAGCAATGCTGATATTTGCTACGCCATTGCCGTTTGGCATATAGCGAACTTCTGGATCTTGACCCAGATTACCCACCAAAATTACTTTATTAACACCGCGCGCCATGGATTTTTACTCCTATAAATTACACTGCGGCGACGAGTCTTTGCGCCGCCTCTAAATCAAATTTTTTGTCGTCTACTTTAAGATAGCTGCGATTTTCATCACACACCACCGTGGCCTCTAACACCCCAGGTAATGCCACTAAACGACCCGCCAACTGCTGTGCATCCTGCTCTGAATCAACAGCACTAAGCAAACTAATAATTTTGCTACGCGGCGGCACTCGCATTTTCGCGGCTATGACAAGCCATATTACCCCAACCACAGCAGCCGCCGCAAACACCATCTCAGGGCTGCCGGTTTGGGCCACATAACCGCCTAAAATGCCACCTAAAAACGCGCCCAAGAATTGCGATGAGGAAAAAACGCCCATTGCTGAGCCTTTTTGATTCGCTGGAGACAGTCGCGATACCAAGGCCGGCATAGTGGCTTCAAGAAAATTAAAAGCCACGAAGTACAGCATCATACATGCCGCGATGACATACACAGAATGCGCACCGGCAACCAGCCCAAGCATACTCACAATGAGCATCACGATAGCGACTAAAAACAAGGGTTTTTCTTTTTGCTTAGCTACGGCGACGATCATCATCGGTACCATAAGCACAAAAGAAAGCACAAATACGGGGATATATAACTGCCAGTGTTTGGCGGCTTCAAGTCCATCGGCAATCAGTTGCGTCGGTAACGACACGAATACAGTCGTCAGTGACAGGTGCAAAAACAGCACCCCTAAATCTAAGCGGGCTAAGTCTGGGTGACGCACCAACTTACCCACATCAGCAAGGGTAACACTGGTTTCGCCCCTAGGCGCACGATTAACCGCCGTAGGCACCATCCAAGTAACAATAGCCATGCCTAACACCGCCAGCGCAGCGGTCAGCCAGAAAATTCCGGAGACTCCGAAGCTGGCGGCAACCATGGGCCCTAACAGCATGGCAACGGCAAAACTCATGCCGATGCACATGCCGATCACGGCCATCACCTTAGGGCGCTGTTCATCACGACTGAGGTCGGCTGCAAGCGCCAACAGCGCACTGGCAATCGCTCCCATCCCTTGTAACGCCCGCCCTAATGTTAGGGTATACATGGATTCGGCACAGGCGGCGACCACCGAGCCTAAGGTAAACAATACCAAACCACCGATGATCACCCGCTTACGACCAATGCGGTCAGATAACCACCCCATAGGAATTTGCAACAGCGCTTGGGTAAGACCATAAGCACCAATCGCGAGGCCGATCCACAAGGGAGAAAAGCCACTGAGGCTTTGTCCATAGACAGCCAACACCGGCATCAGCATAAACAGCCCAAGCATACGAAATGCAAAGACACTGGCTAGCGATACCGCTGCACGTTTTTCGACAGTATTAAGTTGAGATGCGGACATGACGAAGTACTAAGCAGCCATAAAGCAAATTAAATTTATTGGCCGGCGATGATAGCATATCCACGCGCCAATATGACATGCCCAGCGCCATTAATCTTACACTGATCGCCTGCCCTGCTGTGCTTCGTAATGTGTTTTTCGTTGTTACAGTATTCACTCTTTAGGTCAATAAGGCATCGCTAAATCCTGTACAAATATGCGATACTTACGGGCTATTAAATTGCACGGGTAAAAGGCGAAGAATGGAAAATATCGAAGTTCGCGGTGCACGCACCCACAACCTCAAAGACATCAACCTCACAATCCCTCGCGATAAGCTGATTGTCATCACCGGCTTATCAGGCTCCGGCAAATCCTCCCTCGCTTTTGATACGTTATATGCCGAGGGTCAGCGCCGTTATGTTGAGTCGCTTTCCGCATACGCCAGACAGTTTTTATCACTTATGGAAAAGCCCGATGTTGATCATATTGAGGGCCTCTCCCCCGCCATTTCCATTGAGCAAAAGTCGACATCACACAACCCGCGCTCGACGGTGGGTACCATCACTGAAATATACGACTACCTGCGATTGCTGTTTGCGCGTGTTGGTGAGCCACGTTGCCCAACCCACAATTTACCCTTAGCGGCGCAAACCATTAGCCAAATGGTGGACCAAGTCTTGGCGTTACCTGAGGGCAGTAAGTTGATGCTGCTCGCCCCGGTGGTCAAAAACCGTAAAGGGGAGCATGTAAAGCTGCTCGAGCAACTCGCCGCCCAAGGCTATATCCGTGCCCGTATTGATGGCGAGGTCTGTGACTTGTCCGATCCACCGCCGCTTGAGTTACATAAAAAACACACCATTGAAGTGGTTGTCGATCGCCTTAAGGTGAAAGAGGGTCAGCAACAGCGCTTAGCCGAATCCTTTGAAACCGCCCTTGAGCTTTCAGGGGGTGTTGCTCAGGTTGCCGCTATGGATGACTCCTTACAGGAAGAGATGGTGTTTTCCGCCAATTTTGCTTGCCCAACCTGTGGCTATGCCATGAGCGAGCTGGAGCCACGGTTATTTTCCTTCAACAACCCCGCTGGGGCTTGTCAAAGCTGTGATGGCTTAGGGGTACGCCAGTACTTTGACCCGAGCCGCGTTGTTCACAACAGTGAGCTCAGCCTTGCTGGCGGCGCTATCAAAGGCTGGGATAAACGCAGCTTCTACTATTTCCAAATGCTGCAATCGGTCGCCGAGCACTATCAATTTGATCTTAACACCCCCTTTCAAGACCTTGATGAGCAAGCACAAAAAGTGGTTCTAGAAGGTTCAGGAGGGGAGAAAATAGCCTTTAGCTACCGCAATGACCGTGGCGATTTAATTACCCGCAATCATGAGTTTGAAGGCGTTCTTAACAATATGCAGCGCCGCTACCATGAGACCGAGTCAAACTCGGTACGTGAAGAGCTGGCTAAGTATCAAACCTCGCAAGCCTGTCCGAGCTGCCATGGCTCACGACTGCGCCAAGAGGCCCGTAATGTATTTATCGGTGACACCAACTTACCTGCCGTCACCCTGATGAGTATCGGTCAAGCCTATGACTATTTTGAGCAGCTCGATTTTAGCGGCCAAAAAGCGCAAATTGCCGATAAGATCCTCAAAGAAATTCGCGACCGCTTGTCTTTTCTCGTCAATGTGGGTCTAAATTATCTGTCGCTTGAGCGCAGCGCCGATACCCTCTCCGGGGGTGAAGCGCAGCGTATTCGTCTCGCCAGCCAGATAGGTGCGGGATTGGTGGGGGTGATGTATGTGCTTGATGAGCCCTCGATTGGCCTGCATCAACGCGATAACGATCGCCTGCTACAAACGCTGACTCGTCTGCGCGACTTAGGCAACACCGTTCTCGTGGTGGAACACGATGAAGATGCTATTCGCGCCGCCGACTATGTTATTGATATCGGCCCCGGCGCTGGGGTACATGGTGGTTATGTGGTTGCTGAAGGCACCCGAGATGAAATAATGGCCAACCCTGATTCATTAACCGGGCAGTATCTCAGTGGCAGCAAAGAAATCGCCGTGCCCAAAGAGCGCCATGCAGCCTCTGATAAATGGCTGGAGCTATTCGGTGCCACCGGCAACAACCTTAAAGCCGTCGATATACGTATTCCTTTTGGTTTGATGACCTGTATCACCGGGGTCTCCGGTTCCGGAAAATCGACCCTTATTAACGATACCTTGTTTAAGGTGGCGCACACCGAACTTAACGGCGCAACCGCCGTTGAACCTGCGCCGTACAAGGATATTCAAGGTTTAGATCATTTCGACAAGGTTATCGATATTGATCAAAGCCCAATCGGGCGCACGCCACGCTCCAACCCCGCCACTTACACCGGTATTTTTACCGCCATTCGCGAGCTGTTTGCAGGCACGCAAGAGGCGCGTTCACGGGGTTACAAAGTGGGCCGCTTTAGCTTCAATGTTAAAGGCGGCCGGTGTGAGGCATGCCAAGGCGATGGCGTAATTAAAGTAGAAATGCACTTTTTACCTGATGTATACGTGCCGTGTGACGTCTGCCAGGGCAAACGCTATAACCGCGAAACCCTGGAAGTGCTTTACAAGGGCATGAATATTCACCAAGTGTTAGAGATGACGGTAGAAGATGCGCGACAGTTCTTTGATGCCATCCCCGCGATAAAACGCAAGCTGCAAACGCTGATGGATGTCGGTTTGTCCTATATTCGACTTGGCCAAGCCGCAACCACCCTCTCCGGTGGTGAGGCGCAACGGGTAAAACTCGCCCGTGAATTATCCAAGCGCGATACCGGCAAAACCTTATATATACTTGATGAGCCAACGACTGGTCTGCACTTCCATGATATTCAGCAGCTGCTGGCGGTATTACACCGTTTGCGCGACCATGGTAATACCATAGTAGTGATTGAGCATAACCTGGATGTCATCAAAACCGCAGACTGGATCGTTGATTTAGGCCCTGAAGGAGGCAGCGGCGGGGGCGAAATTCTCGTTGCTGGCACGCCAGAACAGGTAGCCGAGTGTGAGCGCTCGCATACCGGTAAATACTTAAAACCTATGCTCAAGTAGCACCCACTCTCGGGCCTGAGTTTAATCGTTTAAACTCAGGCCTTATTATTCCCACATAAGGCGGTTGATTGAGCTATCTTCACTCATTTTGCGAGTGATAATGATCCGCCCATCAGCATCGGGGACCGCGCTTAGTATCTCAAATGGCAGCTGCACCTGCTCACACCGCTCTCCAGTCAAAGCCCAACGATACACGTTGTATGTATAGTCCATGGAATAGGCGTAGCCATCGCGCACATGGATAGGCACATGAGAAGACATTGATAGCTCACAGGGCACACTGTACTGGGCATTATCCGTTAATGATATTAAGGTCTTATCTTTGAACAAAAAGACCTCGCCGTTAGCACCGGTGACTAGCTGTAAGGCATCCGTCTCGCGCACCTTGTTAAGCTCTCGAGTGATAAAATCAAACTGATAAAGAGTCCGTGGTGACGATGATTTGCTTAACACATACAACGATTGGCCACTTTCATGCCACGCCCAATCCATTATCGGAATGTGTGTAAGCTCACTAATAGCCGTTGCCTTTGCGGTTTCAACATCGAGTAAGAAAGGTTTTTTCTGCTCTGTCAGCACGATGTTTTCACCACTAGGCGATACCCTTAAGTTGTCCAAAAGAGCATGGTCTGGGTGATCTAGAAATGATATCTGCTTCACCTGTCCATCTCGGGCGTGCCATACCTGAGGACGGCCAGAGCGTAGCGAAATAAAATAGTGCCCAGTACTATGAGCGACTAACCCATATTCACTGCTATCGGAGGCATAAAGCTGCTGATATTGAGCCGCCTCGGTAAAACTTTCCAAAGCGACCACTTGATAGGTTATGCGACTAAGCGGTGAGTAATACACCGAGTTGTCGTAATAGCTGATATCTGACATCTTGATATCATCAGGTAAGGCATAGGCCTCGGCGATTTCAGCACTGTGAATGTCTATAAATAATAGCCGCCCTTTTTCGTCACCATAGAGTAAGGTCTCATTGTTATACCAATCCAATGCCGAGTTTCTGTAAAAACTAGCGGGCGGTGAGTTCATGCGTTTTATTTCACCGGTGTCCAAGCTGTATACATAAACCTCTACCTGAAAGTCGAGATCCAGCTGTAAATAGGCGATGTGCTTTCCATCTGGAGATAACGACAAGGACCCTGGACCGACCTTGTCCGCCATAGGCGCAATCAGCTGAGAAGTCGTGCCCGAGTATACATCGTACCTAAATAGGCCAATATAATGCGAGTACAACTCACCACGGATAAAATAGAAATAGCGACCATCATTACTTAATTGGCCACTGTAATCAAAACGATGATCACATTCCATGAGCGGCTCAGGTTCGCCTAATTCAGGGAAGTTGTTGAAATCTATGGCTAAATATTGGCAACTGCTATCAGTCGCGTTTCTGGCGCGTATCACCAAGGTATCACTATTATGTTGCCAAGACAGGGCGGCCACTTCAGCATCTTTATAGGTTATGGCGACTTCGTCCCGAGTGATCACATCGAGCACAAAGGCGCCTTCTTTCCCTGATGCGTCTTTTTCATTGCTGTAAGCCAGTAAGCGTCCGCTATCGTTGATAAGAGGCACATATTCACTGCCCACTTTCCAGGTCACTTTGTGGCGACTCATTGGCTTTTGCTCAGCGATAACAGCGGTTGTTTGTGACGATGCAAAGAACTCAGACCCGTTCAGCGTGTAAGCGGCACTAGCAAGCACAGCGATAAACACCACCGCAGCCACATACTTCCACCAAGCATAACTGGGCTTTGAGCGCGTAGGTGTTATCGGCTGCTTGCCCTCGTGGGTGTTAACTTGAGTGTGCGCAAGCGGCTCTGGCGCCGCAGTTTGTGGTGTAGCTGCACTGGCAGCGTTATCCAATGTCGCCACTTCACGGACCAAACTATAGCCTTGGCGATAGTGGGTTTTTATAAAAATGGCTGGATCGTCAGGGTGTTTTAACTTTTTCCGCAACTCAGAAATGGCGCGATTTATGGCATTATTATCAACATAGCCTTGCTGCCAAACATGCTCAATTAATTGTTCACGGGTAACAATCTGCTGCGGCCGTTGGAGAAAAAAAGTGATCAGCTTAATCAGCAACGGGTCTAATTCTCGCTCAATATCCCCGCTAAGCAACACTCCTCGCTGCTCAAGTAATGTCCATGGTCCAACTCTGTACTGCACTCGAAAAAAGTCCCTTGATTAAAGCCAACGCAATGCTAACACAGGTGAACAAAAAGTGAATCAAAACCTTATAAAAGGTTATATTTAAATATAATAATTGAGGTTATCTTTATGATTTTAAACATTTATTTTAAATAATATGAAGTTATGAAAAATCCGTAAGATGTAGATAAGCGACACGGCGAAAACCTCGGCCTAATATGGATAACAACAAAACGGCACAGCCTAGCGGCTCTGCAAACAACACCCATAACGAGGATTAAATTATGAACAAGCCACTACAAGCAGTATTACTATTGAGCACTCTTCTGGCGACAGCAGCACAGGCTGGCGAGCCACAAGTAAATACACAGCCCACGGCGACTATGCCAAGCACCAGTTTGACGCAATTAAACAATAAATTAGAACAACAACTTGATATGCAGTTACATGAGTCTATTGGCCGTATTAACCAAGATGTCGCCAAGCGCATTACCGCGCAGCAAGGCAACTAAGGAGCACGGTGATGAAAGCCAGCAGTTTATCCGTCCCCCTATTAGCGCTGACGTTGAGCTCGGCGCATGCCGGCGGTGCTCAAGTACTCATGAGCCTTAATACAGCCACGGTGGTGATTGAAAACCCAGCGCATACACAACAGCAGCGCTCGCTGGCTACACTTGAGCGCAAGATGCAGCGCCGTTTAGAGCAGGGCTTAGTGATCGAGGTTGATAACAAAGCATTAGAACGCGCGCTGAGAGCACGTATTGAGCAGCAATTGGAGCAAAAAGAAAAATGACCAAAACAACCAAGCAAGCACTTCCTTACCTGTTGCTCTTTGGCACGTTGGCGTTGGCGCAATTGAGCAGCATTGATTGGCAACAATTGCGAGAGAGCAGCGCGCTAGTACAGCGCCATAGTAAGCAGTTGCAACTGTCATGGTGGCGCGAACAGGACAGTGCCAATGCTTATAATTACATGGTCGCGACCACCCCTCAGCAGCAACCACAATCCATCGATTAAATAATGGGGCGACTGCAGGGGCGACCGCAGGGGCGAGCGCTGGAACATAAGCAATGGCACGCTAACTAAAACCATAAAGAGGCCATTGCCATCGTATCAGCCGCCGCCTCTGCGGCCCTTTATGTCGGCCTGCGTAGTCAGTCTGATAAATACTCACTGAGCGCCGTGCGCTCTTCATCGCTCAGGGGCTGAGAGGTTTTATCACTGAAATTGTAGCGCACCATCACCGTTTTTCCCTCGGCGCAACATTCACCATGCTGCCAAGCTTGTTGTTTAATGACGAAGGAGCTTGACCCGATACGCTCTATCATGGTTTTTACCTCGACCTCTTGGCCGTAAAATAACTCCCCCATAAAAGTCACTTCCACTTTAGCGACGATTAACCGCCATTGGTGGGGATTGAGATCGGGGGTAAAGATTTTAAAAATAGGGGTACGGGCGGCTTCAAACCATACAGGGAGTACGGTATTGTTAATGTGTCCAAGGACATCAGTTTCGCTAAAACGGGGCTGAACCTTCTCAATAAGCATAATAATTCCAAAAGGTAAGGTTGAGTCATGTCAGACTTTATTGGCGTTTATGATAACGCGCTTAGTGACGAGTTTTGTAGTCAGTTTATCGACCTTTTTGAGCAAAGCCCGCATACCCAGCCAGGGCGTACCTCTGGCGGTATTGATTTAGCGAAAAAAGATAGCCGCGATTTATACCTCAATGCCCATCCCGAGTATGCTCAAGCGCTACAACATATCCAGCAGGTAACAGCGCGACACGTGATGGACTACGTGCAAGAACACTTTTTTATGATGATTGGCGCCTTTGGCCTTAAAGTTTATCACCCAAAAACCGGACAGCCAGTTGATGTTACAGTGGAAAACTTTGATGAAGTGGCAAAGCCGCAGATCGGCACCTTACTACAGCAACTGTTTCGTCTGGGGAATATTCAAGCGCAAAAGTATGAAGTGAATAAGGGCGGCTACCCCTATTGGCACAGCGAAGTATACCCCCAGCAAGGCCACAACGAAGCGCTGCATCGGGTATTGCTGTTTATGTTTTATCTCAATGATGTCAGCGAGGGGGGAGAAACCGAGTTTTATTATCAGAATCGTAAAATAGCACCCAAACGTGGCACCATGGTGGTTGCTCCGGGTTATTTCACCCACACCCACCGAGGCAACAAGCCTATATCCAATGACAAATACATTCTCACTTCTTGGGTGTTGTTTAACCGCGCCGAGCAAATTTACGGACAGCCTAGTAGCTAACAAAAAAGGCGGCTGTTACGCCGCCTTTTTATAAACATGATTACGCGTTGTTAATGAGCGTTGCCAAGAGCTCGAATAAGCGGTCTATTTCGGCGATGCTGTTGTAGTGCATGCAACCGATACGCACGACTCCGCCTTTATCCATCACGCCGAGCTGCTCACACAGGCCTTGCGCATAAAAGTTACCATCCCATACACAGAGGTGGTGCTGGCCTAAAAACTCCGAAACTTGGCGCGGTTCGAAGCCGGCAATGGTCAGTGCAAAGGTGGGTGTACGCTGTTGCACTCGTTCAACATCGCTAATGCCATACAGAGTGATCTGTGGAAACTCCGCCAAACGCGTTAAGAAGTGGCGACTGAGCGCCATTTCATGCTCTTTACTATTAGCAAAGGCAGCTTGCAAGCGCTGACGACGTGGCGTGCTGGCATCAAGACCACTTAAACTGGCGATATATTCAATTGCGGCGGTGACACCGGCCAACCCTTCAAAGCTTTGTGTGCCCGTTTCCCAACGCCCCGGAACCACATCTTTCGCCGGCGCGACTTTGTAGGGAGTAAAATGCTCCAAATGAGCGCGCTTACCGTAAACGATGCCTACGTGCGGACCAAAGAACTTATAAGCTGAGCAAGCAAGGAAGTCACAGTCTAAGGCTTGTACATCGATAAGCTCATGTGGTGCGTAGTGCACGGCATCCACATAGACTAACGCACCGTGCTGGTGAGCAAGCTCAATAATGCGCTTAATATCATTGATAGAGCCTGTGGTATTGGAAGCATAGGTCACTGCCACCAGCTTAGTATTGCCATTAAGAAGCTGCTCGAAATGAGCCATATCCAAGGTACAATCCTGCTCGTTGACGCGTAGCGCATGCACTCGCGCCCCCTTGTCTTCAGCAGCCTGCACCCATGATGATACATTTGAATAATGATCAGCATTGGTGACAATGATCTCATCGCTCGCTTGCCAGTCTCTTGCCAAAGCGCGGCTGAAACTGAATGTCAGGCTGGTCATGTTGGCGCCAAAGACAATTTGCTCAGGGCTTGGGCTATTAAGTAAATCAGCCACTGCTTGACGCGCGGCACTCATCACCGCCACGGTTTTGTCACTGGAGAAAAACGCGCCGCCCAAATTAGCATTGTAGTGGCCAAGGTAACTGCTCATCGCGTCTAAAACAGACTGCGGAACCTGCGCCCCACCTGGACCATCAAAAAAGGTCGGAGATTGACCATCCACCTGCTGCATTAACGCCGGAAACTGCTGGCGTAATTCGGTTAAGTTCATGGCTGTCCCTTAAGCTGTCAGCACGAAGCAATCCAAGTAACCTGGCTTGCTATCATCAATTTTATTCATCGGCGTGGCGTTGTGCCAAACTTGGCGATCGTCAATCAGCGCAAACATGCCGTCTTTGATCTCCATTTTAAAACACGGTTTCGCTTCTTTATGCTCATACACCAGCAGCTCTCCGCCTTCTAGGTTTTCGTGCGATACGCCACATACACAGACATGGTCAAAGCCGTCTTGATGCACGCCTTCAGGTGCCGGCGGCGTATCACTTTCAATCGCCAACATGCGGAACTGATGAATTTCAATATCACGGTCATCACTGATGCCGGTCATGGTGCGAAACTCTTCCACAATGCGCTTCATGCCTGCACTGGCCAACAGCGACTGTTCTAGATTCTCGTAGGTACGCTCAATATTGCCTTGGAAGTTATTGATGGAGTCGTCCTGAACAAAGGCTTTAGTTGGCTGTAGCGTAAGCTCGCCTTGCTGCATTTTAACCACTGAGTAGCGACGCTTACGAAATGCACCATCGGCATACGGGTTGTCGGGAAGATTATCAAACGAAGGCTTTACTGCGTCGATATGAGCTTGGTCGATAAAACGAAGCTGGAGAAGGTTCTGATTATTTAACGTTGTCATAAAGATCCTGCCTTTTATGCAAATTTGCGGGGATCTTAAGCTATTTTCGGTGGTGGTTTGATTTTATTTACCCAGTTAGTTTATATGTTTTTGCATCAAAAATGCATACATAGAAATATAACAGGTAAATAATCCAACATTTTTATATAGTGAAAAAATAAACACCTAATCAACTTTGTTTTGAGCATAAAAAAGCCCACTTGCGTGGGCTTTTTTATTTAACGCTGCATTACACCGCTTGCTGGATGATGACCTCATCCGCTTTTTTGGTGTACTGAGGCATTTTATGGAAGTTCAAGTAACGATACGTATCAGCCGCTGTCGCATTGATCTTCTCGGCATACTCTTGGTATTCCTGAGGCGTAGGTAGTTTACCCAAAATCGCTGCAACCGCTGCAAGCTCAGCAGAAGCCAAGAATACATTAGCACCAGTACCTAAACGGTTCGGGAAGTTACGCGTTGAGGTAGACACCACAGTCGCTTTATCAGCAACACGAGCTTGGTTACCCATACACAGTGAACACCCTGGTGTTTCAATACGAGCGCCGACACGGCCAAAGATACCGTAGTAACCTTCGTCTGTTAGCTGGTCACGGTCCATCTTCGTTGGTGGCGCAACCCAAAGTTGAGTTGGCAAACGACCGCCGTAGTTATCAAGAAGCTTACCAGCGGCACGGAAGTGACCGATGTTAGTCATACATGAACCGATGAATACTTCGTCGATTTTCTCACCGGTTACATCAGAGAGTAAACGCGCATCATCTGGGTCGTTTGGCGCACACAAGATTGGCTCTTTGATCTCTGCAAGATCAATTTCAATCACGTGCTTGTACTCTGCGTCTTTGTCCGCTTCCATTAGCTCTGGGTTGGCAAGCCATTCTTCCATCGCTTTAATACGACGCTCAATAGTACGTACATCGCCGTAACCTTCAGAGATCATCCACTTCAACATGACAATGTTTGACTCTAGGTATTCAGCGATTGATTCTCGGCTCAGCTTGACGGTACAACCGGCGGCACTACGCTCCGCTGATGCATCAGAGAGCTCGAATGCTTGCTCAACAGTAAGGTGCTCAACACCTTCAATTTCAAGAATGCGGCCAGAGAATTCGTTGATCTTACCTTTCTTCTCAACGGTAAGCAGACCTTCTTTGATGCCGTAATAAGGAATAGCATGGACTAGGTCACGAAGCGTGATACCTGGCTGCATTTCACCTTTAAAGCGCACCAATACAGACTCAGGCATATCCAGAGGCATAACCCCGGTCGCCGCTGCAAACGCAACCGCACCAGAACCTGCTGGGAATGAAATACCTAGAGGGAAACGGGTGTGTGAGTCACCACCCGTACCTACTGTATCTGGAAGTAGCATACGGTTAAGCCAAGAGTGAATAACACCATCGCCTGGGCGCAGTGATACACCGCCACGGTTCATGATGAAATCAGGCAGCGTGTGGTGCGTTTTCACATCGATTGGTTTCGGGTAGGCTGAAGTGTGGCAGAAAGACTGCATGGTTAAATCAGCAGAGAAACCAAGGCAAGCTAAGTCTTTAAGCTCATCACGAGTCATTGGACCGGTGGTGTCTTGTGAACCCACGGTAGTCATCTTAGGCTCGCAGTATTGGCCTGGGCGAACACCTGGCATGTTACAAGCGCGACCAACCATCTTCTGCGCTAGCGTGAAGCCCTTACCTGAGTCGGTAATGATCTTTGGCTTACGGAAAATATCTTCCGGTTCCATACCCAAGGAGGCACGCGCTTTATCGGTAAGGCCACGACCCACAATCAGAGGGATACGACCGCCAGCACGCACTTCGTCAAGAATCACGTCAGATTTAAGTTCGAAAGTGCTGATCACCTCATCGGTGCCGTGACGCTTCACCACACCTTCATATGGGTAGATATCAATTTGATCGCCCATATTCATGTCATCAACATTTAACTCGATTGGTAGCGCGCCAGAATCTTCCATGGTGTTGAAGAAAATAGGGGCAATTTTACCGCCAAGACAAACACCGCCAACACGCTTATTCGGTACGTGTGGAATGTCTTCACCCATAAACCAAAGTACTGAGTTAGTCGCTGATTTACGTGAAGAACCAGTACCTACAACATCACCTACATAGGCAAGTGGTAAGCCTTTTGTTTTTAGCTCTTCTAGCTGTGAAATAGGACCTACTTCACCGTTTTTATCAGGGTTAATGCCATCACGCTCATTTTTCAGCATTGCCAAAGCATGCAATGGAATGTCAGGACGTGACCACGCATCAGGGGCTGGAGAAAGGTCATCGGTGTTAGTCTCACCGGTTACCTTGAACACGGTAACAGAGATTTTCTCTGGTACTGCTGGCTTTTTCTCAAACCACTCAGCATTTGCCCATGATTCGATAACTTGCTGCGCGTACTTATTACCTGCTTTGGCTTTTTCTTCCACGTCATAAAACGCGTCGAACATAAGTAAAGTGTGTGACAAGCCCTTTACAGCAATCGGTGCTAAAGCGTCGTCATCAAGAAGGTCTACCATTGGCGCAATATTGTAACCGCCAAGCATAGTGCCTAGTAGCTCTGCTGCTTTTTCTTTATCAATAAGTGGCGTTTGCGTTTCGCCTTTAGCAACTGCAGCAAGGAAACCTGCTTTTACGTAAGCCGCGTCATCCACACCAGGTGGTACACGGTTTACAAGTAAGTCTAAAATGAATTCTTCTTCACCGGCTGGTGGGTTTTTAATAAGTTCGATTAAGTCAGCTGTTTGCTGAGCATCTAGTGGTGCAGGCACAATACCTTGGGCTGCACGCTCTTCAACATGTTTACGATATTCTTGAAGCACAATTTTGCCCTCTTGGTGACGTGAAAACAGCGCGTATCGCCAAAGCGCTTACGTGCTATTTATAAAATTTTGACACAAATACAATTATAAAGGCTTTAAAGATAGAAGAAAATTGCTGCCATTGCCCAGTAAGGAAATAGTCACTATAAATTTGATGAATATCAATTAAGAGAAGATATAAAGTGGTGAATATTGAGTAATAATTATTTGCAACAAAAAAGCCCAGCATCGCGCTGGGCTTTCTCATCAGTTGATACTTAGTTGCGATTTACTTTTACGCGTTCAGTTACAGAGATATGTGCTTCAACGCGACGGTTTTGCGCATGTGCTTGTGCAGTGTTTGCATCGTTTAACAAGCGCTCTTCACCGAAGCCCACCGTATTGATGCGCGACTCGGCAATGCCGTCGTCGATAAGCTGGTTCGCTACGTGATCGGCACGCTTTTTAGAGAGCGTTTTGTTATAAGCGGCATCACCCACTGCAGAAGCGTGACCTTCCAACAGCACAGTGGTTTTTGGATACTCTTTCATAAAGTCAGCCACTTCTTGAATATCATCAAAGTAACGCTGGTTTACGTCTGAGTTATCATGCGGGAAGCGCACTAACAAGCTCACTTTATCGCCTTTTTCCATGTAACGAGTACAACCGTTCTCATCCACCGCATCGGTCATAGGTGTATTTGCGCAATTATCTCGCGCGTCAATAACGCCATCTTTATCGCTGTCTTTCGGCTCTTCTTTAACTACTGGAGCAACAACAGGCTCTGGCGCCGGCTCTACTTTTTTCGGCTGCGGCTTATCACCAAAGTGATAGCTAAGACCGAGTTTAAGGCCGAAGTCTGAGTGATTTTGGTTCAAGCCTTCGTAGTAATTTGCTTCACCATAGGCAGCCCAGTTATAAGTTAGGTGATGGCGAAAACCCACACCTAGATTTGCCGCATTGAAGTCGTTATAAACATCAAACTTCTTAGCACCCAACACACCATAAACGGTATCGTTAAAGTGGTATAGTACGTCAGCACCATAACGCTCGCCGGTTTTATGATTGTCGGTATTTTCAATATCAAGCTCAAGTGCAGCGAACTCTAGGCGTGCAGTCCAATATTCGTTAAAGCGATAACCCACTTCAACACCTGAGCCAAAAGATTCGCCAATTTCAGTGCCTACAGGCGCACCATCAATACGATCCCAATCGGCCCAGAAATAATCCCCAAAAACACCAATATGGAGGCCTTCTTGCGGGTTTGTTTGTTCGTCAGCCATAACGCCTTGAGTTGCGAAAGCCAGTACAATAGCTGCAGAGAGTGATTTGATTTTCATTGTATCCATCCCATGTTAACGATTATCGAGCACGCGCTTAGCAGTTGTGCGTCACACACCAGATTGAAAAAGCGGCGAATACTGCTTCATAAATCTGAGCTCATTCGATTGTTATTAACTTTATTAGCTGGCATTTCTTGCTCTTATCGTAGCCACATTAATCGATGTGCTCTACGTCGTGGTCCAAGCCAACTGTTCATTTCCACACCCAAAGTGTAGACCGCAGTGAAGCAAAAACAAAAGCTTAGCCCCACTTTGTACTTCAAATTTAAACACAGGTTTGCTGAATAGCTGCTGAGCACCATATTAAAGTACTATGAACTGAATGTAACCAAGGCATTAAAAAAGCACCGAATGGTGCTTTTTGTTTATTACTCGCTGTCATCGCTGGGGGTCGATGGTGAGTCCTTTAACAGCTGCTCCAGCTGCGAGAACATCGCTTTGCTGTAGTCAATAAACTCCTGCACTTTCTCTTGCTCTTTATCTTGATTGAGCCAAAGCATCAACCCCGATAGTTCATTTTGCAGCCCTAAGTCACCGGCCTGCTTGTATGCCTCTTTCAGCGACTCATTGAAAGGTTGCAGCTCTTTGGCAACCTCCTTACCTGGAGCCGTGCGCTCATACTCTCTTATTGCAGCACGAGTTTTAGTTTGTGTCAGATCCATAGAGAAGGCGACTAGCTCTGGGTTATCTAGCTGCAACTCACTGGCTTTATTGAACGCCTCATCATATTGGCCGCTAAAGAAGTCTTCACTTACGCCTTGCAGTTGTGCCATGAAATCATTTACAGCTTGCTGCTCATCTTCATTTAATTCGCCATTAACCGATAACGTGAAGTTTAATTCCTGCTTCTCAAACTGTTCAGATGCATAGCCAGCCCCTTGCTTTTCGCCGGGGGCAAATAAACTGGCTGCCGCACCAGCTTGGTAGTTTTGCGCTAAACTAACGATCACTTCATCGCCTTCAGCGGTAGTAAAGCGATACTCGGCATTATTTTGTAGCTGCATATACTGGGCTTGGCTTACCGCTACACCATTACCAATACTTTGTTCGCCAAAAAGCGATTGCTCAAACTCATTGAGCCCTTCCTCAATACCTTTTTGTGACTGCTCAATGCCGGTTTTAATTTCGTCATTGAGTAGCCCAGCATCTTCAAGCTCACCGTAGGCATCATCAATACCGGTTTGCACGCCTTCGCGCGCTTGCGCCAGCATTTCTTGTAACTTGTCGTCATTGGCGCCATCAGCTTTGGCTTTTTTCACCGCACCTGTGACAAACTGCAGCACATTTTTCACAACCTCTTCGAAGTCAAATAACGGCTTGCTTTGCTGTTTTGGTTGTTCGAGCCCTAACGCTTGCGCCAATTTATCATTCAATACCTTGGCACCCACTTGGCCATAACCCGATGAGTAACTATCAAACCTCGGAGAGTTAATCGCGGGCTGTGCCGGCGCATCACCTTTATTTTTTAAACCAGAACGATTGCTTTGGTTAAAGATATGATTTAAATCGCTAATTTTCATGAGCTAAGGCCCTCCTCTGCAGTGGTTGCCAAGCCTTGGCAGCACACATTCATGAGTCAATTAATATACTACTACCGCTATTATCGGCAGCACGCACAGAAACTGTAGAAATTTTGTGCACTTTATAATGACCGATACTGGACAAACCGTGGCAACTGCCTACAATAGCGGCGCACTTAATAACGAGAGGTTTGCATGCCAGTAATTGATATCGATACCAGCACCTATGACGCGCAGCTAACAGAAAAACAACAACGAATCACGACACAGTTTTCGCGCTTTGGTGTGCAACAGCTTGAAGTGTTTGCTTCGCCGCCGAAGCATTACCGTCAACGTGCTGAGTTTAGAGTATGGCATGATCAGGACGAGCTCTACCACATTATGTTTGACCCCGTGAGCAAAGAGAAGATCCGCGTTGATCACTTTGACCCGGGTGCGCCGCTAATCAATGACCTTATGAGCGCACTTATCAACGAGCTCAAAGATGATGAGTTGATGCGCCGTAAACTGTTTCAAATCGATTACCTCACGACGCTAAGCGGTGAGGCATTGGTGAGCCTGCTTTACCACAAGCCACTCAACGAGCAATGGCTAGCTGGTGCCAAGGAATTACAAGCAAGATTACAAAAACGCTTTAATGTTGAACTCATTGGCCGTGCTCGCAAACAAAAAGAAGTGTTAGGGAATGACTATGTTATTGAGCGCTTGCAGGTAAATGGCCAGCAGTACGTTTATCAGCAAGTAGAAAACAGCTTTACCCAACCCAATGCCAAGGTGAACGAGCTAATGCTGGGCTGGGCTCAAGATGTGTGCGCCCCCTTGAATAATGATTTGCTCGAGCTTTATTGCGGTAATGGTAACTTCTCTGTCGCCTTAGCAGGGTCTTTCAATCGCGTATTGGCCACAGAAATTTCGAAGTCATCGGTTAAATCGGCACAATACAACATCGCTGCTAATAAGGTGACTAACCTCGATATTATTCGTATGAGTAGCGAGGAATTTACCCAAGCTATGCGTCAAGAACGCAGCTTTAGCCGCTTAAAAGACATCGACTTACAAGAGTATAACTGCCAGACCATCTTGGTTGATCCGCCGCGTGCTGGTATGGATGAGCTAACCTGCAAGTTGGTGAGTGAGTATGACAATATTGTCTACATCTCCTGTAACCCAGATACCTTAGAGCGCGACTTAGATAGGCTAGCAAGTACTCATAAGGTAACGCGATTCGCGATTTTTGATCAGTTCCCTTACACCCATCATATTGAATCCGGTGTGTTCCTCACTCGCAAGTAACTGACATTGTTTGCAGAATAAAAAAAACCGCATCATTAAATGCGGTTTTTTTATGTCTTTCTTAACTTATTTTTTCGCAAGAAAGTTAATCAGTGCGGCAATATCTTCAGGATCGGTAACACCTGACTCACGACCTAATAGTAGGCGATATTTACCATTAACAATAAAGGTAGGAACACCGCGTAGGGCCCCTTTTTCTTTAAAGTATTCTTGATCGCGCTGCATCTTCGAGGCTTTAGTGCGAATAGCAAAGCCTTTGAATAGCTTGTCAAACTTGTCGCCATCTACGCCGTTGGCAACAAAAATATCTTTCACATCAGCGACTTCGTTAAACTTAGCGCGCTTGGTGTGGATATGACTGAAGATGGCTGCAATCAGCTTATCTTTTTGCGGCAGCACTTCAGCAGTCGCGAGTGCTTGTGACAGCATATCTTGATTCTCGGTGCTGCGGCCGCCCATGAAGTTAACGTGGCTTTTCTTAAAATCAACATCTTTGCTGAGCTTTGGTTTTACATCCATAAGCAAGCCTTCGTACGCGTTACATGCGGGGCAATAGAAAGAGAAAAACTCTTTCACTTCCGGCTTACGGCTAGCTCTGTCCGAAACCACTTCATAGTGCGTGCCTTCTTCAAACTGTGCCGCAATTGCACTGATAGGCAGCGCTAATGCCATCATGGCTAAAGCAATGAACTTCTTCATCGAGTACTCCGATTATTTTTCTAATAAATAGTTTACGAGCTCGTTTAGCTCTTGTTGCGATGCCACTTTATGCACATGTACTTTGTACTTATCGTTAACGATGAGTGTTGGCACACCGGTCAAAGCACCTAGTTTTGAGTAAGTTGTTTGGTCATCCACGGCTTCTTTCTCACCATTTACAACAGGTTCGCTCGCAGCAAGCATAGCGAAACGTTGGGCATCAATGCCTTGCTCTGCGAGCAACGCTTCCACAGACTCTTGCGTTTGTAATGGCTCGCGTTGACGGTGAATGCTATCGAAAATCGCCTGCGCTACTTCGGCATCTTTACCTTCTTCTTTGGCAACGAGGTAAGCCCGAGTTAAGCGGTTTTGCGCATCTTTATCAATACGTAAGAAGTTTACATGGCTCTTAACTAAAGGCACGCCTTCAGGCAGTGACTCTTCAAGTGCCCCAACAATAGGCTCAAGCTTGAAGCAATGAGGGCAGTAGAAAGAGAAAAATTCGGTTACTTTATCAGCTTCAGACGCTTCAGCTTCAAGTACTTGATAGTGCTCGCCCGCTTTAAAGTCAGCTGCCCAAGCGGCAACAGGTAGGCAAAGTAGTAGTAGTGAATATTTTAAAGTTTTTATCATAGTCATCTCAATGTATACATTAAACATCAAAAGCAGGTGCTTAAGGTAAAAGTTTTAATGGTGGCTCATCTAACGCCGCCAACTGCTCTTTTAAAGCCAGAGTTTGCTGTTCCCAGTATTTGTCTTCAGCGAACCAAGAAAAGTTCCGTTCAAACGCCGGATCTGACCAACGTTTTGCTATCCAGCCCATATAATGCACCATGCGCATGGCTCGCAATGGCTCAATCAATCGCAACTGAGAATGGTCGAAGTCGGCAAACTCTTCATATGCCAGAACCAATGTATCAAGCTGCAGTAACTGATTTTGCCTGTCACCACTGAGCATCATCCATAAATCTTGAATCGCAGGGCCTTGTCGGCTGTCATCAAGGTCAACGAATGTCAGGGTGTTGTCCGCAGACCATAGAATGTTGCCAGCGTGGCAGTCACCATGCAAGCGAATACTCTGCGAACAATCATAAAGTTGTACCGTTTTATCAATAACCTGTTGCAGTACCGTATAAAATGGCAGCGACATGGCTGTGCTCACCAAGTTACTTTGCTGTAAATGAACCTTAGCTTGATGCAAATACTCGTCGCACCCAAGCGTTGGTCGCTGCTCAAAAGCAGACGCTTTAGCCGTTTGGTGCATCCGCCCGATTAAGCGCCCGAGTTGCTCCAACTGATCCAGATTGTCCATTTCAAACTGCCGACCACCCACACTTGGGAACAAGGTAAAACGATAACCTTGATGCTTAAACAGGGTCTTGCCGTTGATTGTCAAAGGTGCCACCACTGGCACCTCAGCATCCATTAATTCTTGAGTGAAGCGGTGCTCTTCCAAAATTTGTGCATCGCTCCAACGCTCTGGGCGATAGAACTTTACAACATAGCGGCGCTTATCCTCCGCCAAAAATTGATACACCCGATTCTCATAGCTATTGAGTGCTAACAACCCCGACTCGGCATACACCTCAACCGAGTCAAGGGCATCTAAAATGGTGTCAGGTGTCAAAGATGCAAAACTAAACTCGCTCACATTAGCGCCCTTTAAAGAAATTGCTGGATTGCTTAAGCTGAGTGTCAGGGCTATCCACTGGGTAAAGCACAAACTCAAATTCGGTCATTGGCTTACGTAAGTCATAAGGGTCAATGATCACCGACAACGGTGCATTGTGGGAGCGCCCCGGCTGTACGGTGAACTCCTGCTCACCAATCACTTGATAATGCTCCAATCCCTGCACTTCGACTCTAAAGCGTTGTTCTTGTTGGGCTTTATTAAGAATCTTTAAGGTATAGGTATTCTCTACCAAGCCTTCCATATTGACCCGATACAGCTGATTCCGATCGCGGATAATGTCTAAGTCCATCGGCACGCGCATCATGATATTGGCCGCCAGCGCACCAATAAGAATAAATAGAATGACTGAATAGCCAATCAGCTTGCCACGAACGGGTTTGGTTTTCTCTGCCGACGCTTCAAGGTTGCGCTCGGTGGTGTAGGAGATAAGCCCGCGTGGATAATTCATTTTATCCATCACGCCATCGCAGGCATCAATACAGGCGCCACAGTTTATGCACTCATACTGCAGGCCGTTACGAATATCGATGCCGGTCGGGCACACTTGCACACACAAGTTACAGTCGATGCAATCGCCTAAACCCAGTTCCTTGGGATCTTGTTTACGCCCACGTGGACCACGTTTCTCACCGCGCTTAGCATCGTAACTGACTGTGAAGGTATCTTTATCAAACATGGCTGATTGAAAACGTGAGTAAGGACAAATATGCAAACACATGATTTCGCGCATCCACCCAGCATTACCGTAGGTGCATAGCGTAAAGACAGCAATACTTAATACCGCATAACCACCGGCTGAAAAGGTAAGAAAGTCAGGCAACAACTCACGAATAGGAGTGAAGTAGCCAACGAAGGTAATAGCGGTATAGAGAGAGAAAAGCAGCCAGCTACCATGCTTGGCTGTTTTACGCCAAAACTTATCAAAGTCCATGGGGCGCTGATCCAACTTTTTACGCTGATTTGCAGTGCCCTCTATCTTCTCTTCGAACCAAATAAAAATAAACGTCCACACGGTTTGCGGGCAGGTATAACCACACCATACCCGGCCGTAAAAGGTGGTCACCAAAAACAGCGCAAAGGCAGCAATCATAAAAATAAACGCGAGAATGGTGAGGTCTTGCGGTAAAAACGTCAGCCCAAAAATGGTGAAGTGCTGGTTCATTAAATCGAATAACACTGCTTGCTGGCCATTATAATTAATCCAAGGAAGTAACATAAAGGCCAACATTCCTACCAGACCAATACGTTGACGCAACAATTGATGGAGGCCTGTTACAGCGCGAACGTAAATGCGGTTACGGGGATTAAATCGATCGCTTTGCGCCGCACTGGGCTTTTCGATCTTCACGTCAGTAGGGATATTTTTTACCTTGATCCGCTGCTCTTTATCCATTGTCTTTCCTCAACGCCACGTTTTTAGGAAGGGGACAGTTAGTTTAACTGCTTAGAGTGCAAGTATATCAATTTAGCGACAAAAATGATGCCTTTGCAGGCATATATGATGGCTTTTGCTTGCTTTTAAAACACAGAGTTTACTAAACTAGGGCTGCGCTCGCAGTTACCTAGATCAAGGTTTAGTTATGAAGAAGTTATTGGTTATTATTTTTGTGGTGTTGGCTTTTTTCACCATAGACCACCCGATAGTAAAAGGCCCCCGGGACAAGCTGTTTAATCAGACCATGTCCGATTTGAGCGCGGCCAGTAAAGTGAACAAAGAAGTCAAAGCCAAACGAGCCCTAGAGCAAATTCGCCAACAAGTACGCTTGACAGACAAACAGGATCAACACTTAGCCTCTGCTTTGAATACCGTCAATGACATGTACGCATGGGAGCGTAAATACTGTTTAAACCGCGAGCTTAATGAATATCTGTTTGGTGATGCTTTGCGCCAAAGCTGCTCGGTCATCGCCAGCACCCACTAAGTTATGGATTTCTCGTCACTGACCAAAAAGCAAACCCAGTCGTTTGTGCAGCAAAAAAAATTGCTACAGCAACTGTCTAAAGGTCAAGAGGTGCGCTGCGAGCACTGCCATGGAAAAGTCACCCTCGCTCTGGGTGAGCCGGGCTATGCGAGCGCACGGTGCGAAAAGGGCTGTACCGACGTGCTATTACAGCTATCCTAGCCGTCCCATTCTTGCTCATCATCAAACAAGCCACTTTGCACCGCGACAAGCTCAATCAGCTCAGCAAAGCCGAGGCTAAAGTCAGCCATCATATCAAACAAGACTTCGGCAAACTGTTGCTCGCTCTGCCCACTTTGTGCCGCTTGTGCGCAAAATGCTTGCTGCTCACTGAACAAACTCAGTACGGTCACAGCTTGCAGCAACATTTCGCGACTGTCATCATCCACCGCCTGCGCCGTTAGCAACGGCTCAATATAGTAGCTGACCCCAATCGCAAACCCTTGGCTCCACAGAAGTATAGGTGCATCATTGGCAAAGTTATGCTGCCAAGGCAGACGCAGTTGTACAACCTTACGCAGGTTGAACCCCTCACTATAAACTTGATCGCTCACCTGTTGCTGCGTATTCATTAACGCAAATAACACGCTCTCATCGCTCTTCGCGGCTTGCTCGCCCAATACATCGACCAACCATTGCTCTGGTTCGATAGGTTGAGGGGCGCACACAAGGGCAAACAAGTAGCCTTGCAGCTGCACAAAGTCCATTGCGTGGTCATGTTCATCCAAGTATTTTTGCAGTTGTTGCTGCACACTGTCGGTCATTAGAAGTTGATCCTATAACGCCCATCACTGGTTTGGTTGCCAAGGAACTGTACAGCATCATGCACATCCTTAGGTAGACTCGCATCCGGTTTTACAAAACCACTTGCTGTAAGTTGACTACGCTCGTTAAGGCCCGCATCAACTTGCAGCCCAAGGCGATTCTCTTTATCAACCTTCACGCTAATGCCGCCGTTTTTACAGGCTAACTGCCCTTCTAATTCACCAATACTAAACCAGCCATTGCGCCCTTTCACAGTGATATCTGGTGAGCTAATTTCGCCAGCGAGAACTTGGCAGTGCGGCTGACCCAATTGATATTGTGCAATATCAACAAAAATCCGCCCCCGCGCTTGAGTGGGAATAGGTAGTTGTACTTGTGCCAATGCCTGCTCTATACGAATACGGGCATTAGCGTCAGTAACCGTTAAGTCCTTCTCAAACAACCCATAATTAATCACTCCACCCGCAGAGAGCTCTTCAGGGTTACGTTTATTACCTAAGGTGACATCCACTTGCGCTTTACCTGTTAGTAATGCCCAGGCATTTACTTGCCACTGCGCTTTGCTCAGGTATTGACCTTGATAGCGCACACCATTTATTTGTCCTTGCCAGATGGTTCCGCTCGCTGGCCCTAGCTGTAATCCTGGCGGCAATTGCTTAGCCGCCAAATTAAGCGCGATAGAGGCGGGAAATAAAGCCACAGCAAAGATAATAAAAGATAGTAAAAATAAGCTTCCCAGAGCGAATGCTTTCTTCACAGACATAGTTACTCCAATACAATGCGGCTAACGCGCACATGCCCAGGCTTTTGGTCTTGCGACAGTTCAATATTGGCGATGCTAACGCCGTGATTGTTCACCAACTCGTCAAGCCAAGCTAACAACTGGTTGAATGGCACACTGTCGATGTTTACCCGTAAGCCATCCCCGCTAGGCTGCATACGGCTGATCGCAATTTGATATCGGCCCCGGGTGCGGTTGACGATTTGCGTCACATTTTTGCCACCGGTGTTGGTAACGGCACCTTTTGCTTTGAGCTTGACCACACTTTGCTGCACAAATTGCAGCAACTCTTGTTGTTTTAGCTGGTCTTGCTTGGCGTCTTCAATGGCATTATTCAACGGCCGATAAACCACCATGACAAAGAAGAACACCACAAATACCGCACCAGCAATTAAGAGTAAGCGCTGCTCTTGCGGCTTTAAGGACTGCCAATAATTAGTGAGTGCGCTCATTGTGCTCCCCTTATTCTTAACTCGCCGATGACACTTTCTCCATCGTTATTGAGTGAGCCTTGCTCAACATCTAAACCGCGCTGCTCGAGTTTGGCTTTTACCTGCCCAAAACTTTGGAAATCTTGCCCTCGAGCCCCTACGCGTAGCTCATTGCGACGTTGGTCAAAGCGTAATGTTTGCGGCACAAACTGTTTGCTTTGTTGCACCACATCGGCAAAATCTTGTAGTAATAATAAAAATTGAGCGCTCGGACCTTGGCCACTTTCTTTCAAAGCACCGTTAATCTGGCTCCGTAATAAATGAGGACGCACTTTAGTGCCTGGGAAAGCACGTTCATAAGTGCTGATCACCTGAGCCTTGGTTGCTTCAGCTTGGCTACTATAGTGATAAAGCTGCGCGCCTTTAACCCCAAGCATAAAGACCAAGGTCACCGCTGCTGCCACCATCGCCGGGCGCCAAGTTTTTAACCAGCCATAGCTTTGCTTTTTATAAGCAAATTCGCCTTGGCGAAGATCGATTGGCGACGAGGCTGTGGCGAACATCGCCAAAGGTAACTCAAACTTCTCTTCATGTACTTCGGTGGCTATCTGCTCACTGTGATAACCAGGCAACGGGCTATACAAGTCTAAGGTTTGTACGCCAACGGCACTTAAAAAGGCTTCGGCCCACTGTGGCTCTAGCTGTGCGCCATGCCACGCTCCATAGCGCACCAAAAAGCTATGCTCATTGACAGCCATCGCTGTAGCTCGCTGTGGCTGAGGCTCTGGTAATAACAGGGCGTCAGTGTGAATATGCTCAACAAGCAATTGCGCATCGCTCAATACTGATAGCCAATTTTGCAACCATTGACGGTTCACCAAAGCAACCTGAATGAAGTGCTGCTCGCCATCACTGTGCGCCTGGCCGTGAGCGATAAACAAGCTGTCGACATCAACGGCAACCTGCTCCTCAATCATATAAGGAAGCGCTTGCTCTAGCTTGCGGCTCCACTTAGTCGGCAATTGCACGCGGTGACATTGCACCTGAGCACTGGGTAACACTAAGGTGCACTCACGGTTATGTGCTTTCGTTGCTAGCTGCTCTAATTCATTGGCATCATGTAGTTGACCACTGCCAATAATTTCATTTTCACTGCGGTTATAGACCAGCCAATGTATGGGCTGATCGGGGCGCTCGCCCACGTGGATCAGTAAGGACTCTCTCACTGCACGCCTCCAAATTTTCGCGCCAAAATAGTTACGTTGTTTTTATCTGCTTGTAGTAATGACGTCATAGTAAACTCGAAATCAACGAAGGTAGCGGTGGTTTGTAATTGAAAGTACTCGCTTTTCAACACAAAACGCTCATCATCTGCCTTCACATCCTGTCCGCCTTGTTTTTTTACTTCTGTGGTGAACTCATTGAGCTCATCGAATCCTTCGTCGGGACGAGCGGCAATCACCGCCTGCGCACCTGACTCACTGAGACCATTGACCATCGCTGCCAGTAACAGCGCCTGATCTTCAGTAATGGTATTGACGTTAATAGAAAACAGCTCGTCATCAGGAATAACGCACACATAGGGCGCTATTTTCTGCATGACTAAGGGGTTAAAGCCCTTCACTAAACGCAGCTCTGAAATATCGGCGAAGAAGTTATTGGCGGTTAAGTAAGGCACATCACGTGACAAATACTCATCTTCTTCAGCACCTGAACGCATGGTAATACTGTCTTCGTCAAGCCAATCAAAGACACTGTCAGCCATGGCCTCTTCCGACTCTTGCGCAGGCAACTCCTCAACTTCTTTGAGCAAGGCTAGCAGCGCCTTGTGCGCAGGATTTGATTTAACAAAGCCGCCTTCAGCAGCACTGGGCTCAGCGCGCAAAGCATTTAAGTTTAAGCACGTTTGTAAGTCCCTTATCGCACCACTAATGGTGCCGTTTTCCACCGGATAAGGAGTGTCAGCGGCGAGTGCCCAAGGTTGTTGTAAATGCATTTTATCGGGCTCTTTTTCAATACTTTCCCGCAACACTTTTTGTGCCAGCGCTTCCGCTGCATAGGCATACCATTTCGCCTGGCGGAAATCGTCTAAATTCGTAGACTTTTGCACTTGCACCATTAAATTGATGCTCATTTGTGCCGCTATAGTCGTCGCCAAGGCGACAATAAACAACACGATAACCAGCGCTGCACCACGAGCTGACTGTTTACTTTTCGCCACTTTTTGCCTCCTTGCCTTGCCCTGCAAGTAAAAACAAACGTTTAATTGGCTCCCGGTCTTTTAGCGTCAGCTCAATAGATACCGCTTTGGGTAATCCCTCTTGTTGCCACTGTGGCAGCCATGGCTGCTCGCCTTTACTGTCATAAAATTCAAAAGTGAGCTCTTGCACCCCCTCCAACAGCACTTGCACACGTGGCTCTGTACTATCTAACTGATCGACATAGAGTCGATATAGCCGCTCTAGCCGCTCCTCTTGTACCCGATATGCCACAGCTTGCAATTCACTGCGCGGTAATAGGTAGCCGGGGTTTGTCCAGCCGCTGCGCACAAAGCCGATACCATCAAACTCGCTATCGAATAAATAACGTTCGTGCATCAGGAATTGCTCTTGCGTATCACCCGCCTCGTTGCGCACTTTACGTTTAGTGATCTGGCTAAAGTCTTGCTCTAGCATACGAAATACGTTTTGTAGCCGTGAGAGCTCATCCAAGGTTTGCTCTGACGCTTCCTTGGTGCGTGTGGTTACGTCCAAAATCTGATGGGTTGCGCCGATAATAAACACCATCACAGCCAACGCGACCAACACCTCGACTAAGGTAAAACCGCCTTCGCCCGCATTGTGACAGCCATTAGCGCCGGCCATTGCTTTTGGCCTCTTTATCGATATAGGTGGACAGGGTGTAAGCAAACTGCTCGTATTGCTCATCGGTGTACACCTCGATATCCACTTTTACAAAGCTACTGTCCGCCGTGCGCGTGACTTTTTGCTGCCAATACCAGGTTTGTCCAGCCAACTCGACTTTGCCTTTATGGTTATTTTTAGCAGCCCACTTGTCACCTTGAGCACGAATTTCAACTAACTGGTTTTCTGCCACCCAAGACGCATAGGTTTGCTCTTCGATGGTACTTAAGTGATTAATATGCTCGCCGCTGATTTGCATCGCCGCGATGCCAGCCATGGCGCATATACTTAAGGCCACCATCACTTCCAACAACGTAAAGCCCTGATACCGCCAACCTCTGCCTCGATTCATGGCCACTGCTCTCTATCAAGTGCAACAGGAGCCATAAACTCACCGGTAATAGTGTAGGGCATAAGCTCTTCTTCACGGCTATCCACGGCCAACGCCAGCTCAAACGGGCTGACCTCTCCAGAGGAAAGGATCATCACTTGCGGGATTTTCATTTTTTCCAGCTCAAGGAAGTCCTCTTCATCGACCCCTAAAAGCTGCTGCCAGTCGACGGCATTGAGCAGGCTATCTTGCGCCCATGGCAAATCTTCTTGATTCAGGGTCAACTCAAAAGGCGGTTCGAATTGCTTGCCTTTCAGTACTCCTTCGGCATCTTCCAATGGCCGCCATTCCTGCTCAGCATAGGTTAAAAACTCATAGCCATTATCGGCAACATACAGCCCTAATTGACGCTGATTTAAAATGGCGTACTCAGAGGCATAATTAATACTGGTTTGCAGCGCGAGGGCGTGTTGCTCGAGCTCATCCTCATGTGAGTCATCGATGCTGTATACCACGAGGTTAGCGGTAAAAGCGATGATCGCTAAAACCACTAAAATCTCGATTAAACTAAAGCCACGATGACGAGCAACTGCCATACAAATTAACGCTCTTCTTCGTCCCAGTTACCAATATCGTCCTCAGTACCCGCTTCACCGTCCGGACCCATTGAAAATACGTCAATCTTACCGACTTCTCCGGGGTAAATAAGCTGATACGGATTACCCCATGGATCTTCTGGTAAGTTCTCTATGAAACCACCATCAGGGAAACGTTTTGGCACCGGTTCAATACTTGTTTTGGTCACCAAAGCTTCAAGACCTTGCTCCGTGGTTGGATAGGTCTTATTTTTTAATTTATACAGGCTCAATGCATCTTCAAGCTGTTGAATATCTAGCTTTGCTTTGTCTAATGCGGCCTCTTCCTGTTGCCCCATAATGTTGGGTGCCACAATTGACATGATCATGCCAATAATGACCAGAACTACCATCACTTCTAATAATGAAAAACCAGATTGCTTTCTCACTGTCATTACCTCTAATTGCTTAAATCCATCTGCGCCTTAGCTTATAAGCCAATGGCCTTGTTCATCGCCATAATCGGTTGCAATATGGCCATTACGATAAATAACACGATAATAGCCATGGTTGCTATCATCGCGGGTTCCAAAAGTTTAAGTGACACATTGACCATGGTCTCAAACTCACGATCTTGGTTGTCGGCGGCGCGCTCTAACATTTGCTCTAACTCGCCTGACTTCTCACCACTGGCTATCATATGTAGCATCATGGGCGGGAAAAGCTTAGTTTGCTCAAGCGCCGCACGAAGGCTAGCCCCTTCACTGACTCGGGTAGCCGCCTCGGCAACGGCCGCTTTAATCTTCTCGTTGGCAAGCACATGACCTGAAATTTTCATACCCTCAAGCAGCGGCACAGCACTGGAAGAAAGAATGCTTAGGGTACGAGCAAAACGCGCAGTATTTAAGCCCCGACTCACTTTGCCGATACCGGGTAAGGTCAGCAACTTGCTGTCATACCAAAAGCGAATATTGGGCTTTTTCAGCGCTTGCTTAATACCGACTGTAAGCAACACAAATACTGCGATGCACACAAACCAATAGTTTTGCACGAAGTGGCTGGCGGCCATCACCCACTCGGTGGTCCAAGGTAAAGCTTGCTTTGACTTTTCAAAGGTTTTCAATATCTTGGGCACCACAGTTCCCAGAAGAATGGAAACAATGGCCACGGCAAAAATCACCAAAATGATAGGGTATACCATGGCCTGGGTAATCTGTGAGCGCATGTGTTGACGTTGCTCGGTGTAATCCGCTAAGCGGTTTAAAACCTGGTCTAGATGCCCTGATTTTTCACCTGCTGAGACCATCGCCCGATACAGATTATCAAACACGTGAGGAAACTCCGCGAGGCCATCGGCTAGGGTGTAACCCTCAACTACCTTCGAGCGTACCGCCATCAACATTTTCTTCAGGCGCGGCTTCTCACATTGCTCGGCCACGGCCATGACCGCAGCTTCAACTGGCAAAGCGGATTGAATAAGGGTGGCAAGCTGACGGGTAATAAGGGCAAGATCTGACGTCGATATTTTCGCTTTAAATACGTTGCCTAATAAGCCTTTATTGGCAGCACTGGCCTTTTCTTGGGAAGCAGCTAGTTCCACGGCAACAGGCATCAGTCCTTTGTCACGCAATTGCTGACGTATTTGCTTTGCCGTATCGGCCTCTAAAAGGCCTTTTTTTTCTTTGCCTCGCCCATCTAACGCGCGATATTCAAATGCCGCCACTATTGCTCCTCACGGGTAACCCGTAACACTTCTTCCAAAGTCGTTTTTCCAGCAAGAACTCTAGAGCAGCCATCTTGGCGAATACTTGGGCTGTGCTGACGCACATATTTCTCAACCATTTGCTCGCCATGGCCGTTATGAATCAGCTCACGAATATGGTCGTCCACCACTAATAACTCATGAATACCGGTACGCCCTTTATAACCGTTATAGTTACATTCTTCACAGCCTTGGGCGCGATAGATAGTGGGTGGGTTTTCAGCGGGCACACCCAATAGCTGGCATTCACTTTCATCTGCTTCATGGGCCTGCTTACAATTATTACACAAGGTGCGCACTAAACGTTGAGACAAGACTCCTAACAGCGACGAGGACAATAAGAAAGGTTCTACCCCCATATCTTCCATACGGGTGATCGCCCCGGCTGCGGTGTTGGTGTGCAAAGTTGACAGTACTAAGTGACCGGTGAGTGACGCCTGAACACCAATTTGCGCGGTTTCTAAATCACGGATTTCACCTACCATCACCACATCTGGATCTTGACGCAAAATAGCTCGCAGACCGCGCGCAAACGTCATATCCACTTTCGGATTGACCTGAGTTTGGCCGATACCGGGGATCTCGTACTCAACAGGATCTTCAACAGTGAGGATATTGCGGTCTCGGCTATTAATAGCCGTCATTCCGGCATACAGGGTGGTACTTTTACCCGAACCTGTTGGGCCGGTTACGAGAATAATGCCATGGGGTTTACGAATGAGCTCCGCAAACAGTTCTTGGTTGCGTCGCGTCATTCCCAGGTCTTGTAAATCAAGGCGGGCATTGTTTTTATCAAGTAGACGCAGCACCACCCGCTCACCAAAGCTTGATGGCATCGTTGACACCCGCACGTCAACCGCGCGCCCAGCAATGCGTAGGCTGATACGACCATCTTGAGGAACACGCTTTTCAGCAATATCCAGTTTAGCCATAACTTTAATACGCGATACGAGCAGCGAAGCTAGCTTGCGATTAGGCTTGAGCACTTCTTTGAGCACGCCATCGACGCGAAAACGAATCACAAGCTCTTGCTCGAAGGTTTCGATATGGATATCCGATGCACCCTCTTTGATAGCCTCGCCCAACATGGCGTTAATCAGCTTGATAATCGGCGCATCATCGTCAGCAGCAAGCAGGTCTTCGGTTTGCGGTAGCTCCTCGGCGAGAGAGAATAAATCGGCCTCATTGCCGATATCTTCCATTAACTGCTGGGTTTCCGAACTATCGCGTTGATAGGCCGCCTCAAGGACGAGTTCGAATTTGTCCTCCGGCAACCGCTCTACGCTAAACCCTCGGCCTGCGAAGCGGCGCACCTCCAACATAACCTGAGGCTCTAAATCATGGCTATGGTAAAGCAGTAACGTCTCATCATGCTCCACCAATAGCACTTGAAAGCGGCGCGCAAAGGCAAATGGCAGTCGCAGCGGCGCTGTGGCAACGGTTTCTGATACCTCCATCAGCGCTTCGTCAGTGACGGGCACCTCGGCGCTGCTTTGGGCGGCGATTTGCTCAGTCATTGTCTCGCTCAGCCTTATTTTGCTCTTTCAGATACTCTTCATAGGTAGGTGGCAATACAAGCGCGTCATTCCACTCAGGGAGTAATGGCACTTGCTCGGTTGGCATCAAGTCGATACCGTCATCGCTTTGTTTGAGCTGCTCACCACGGATAAATTTATATTTACTGTGGCTCAAACGGTTCATGCTCTCAATATCGCGTAAAATTGTGGGCCGAATAAAGACGATAAGATTGCGTTTACGCTTTGACGTACTGGTGGATTTAAATAAGTGGCCAAGCACAGGAATATCACCGAGTAACGGTACTTTAGAGACACTTTCTTGGACATCTTCATCGATAAGACCGCCGAGCACAACCATACCACCATCGTCGGCTAGCACTGTGGTGGTAATGGCACGTTTGTTAATGGAAATATCCACCGCCGTTGAACCCGCGACATTCGATACTTCTTGTTCAATGGTTAGCTGCACTGCCGAGCCATCGTTTATTTGCGGTGTTACTTTAAGCTTCACACCCACTTCCTGACGATCAACAGTCTGGAATGGGTTTTCATTGTTACTGCCGGTCGACGAGCCGGTAATAATGGGTACTTCTTGGCCGACAATCATCGACGCTTCTTCATTATCCATCGTAGTAATCGAAGGGGTCGCCAAAATATTCGAATTCGTGTCATTAGAAACGGCTTGGACTATCGCGCCCCAGTCATTCTTAACGATACCCATGGCTAAGCCATTGATTCCACCTAAAAGGGTACCAAGAGGACCTAAATCACCTTCTATCGTTTCTTCAAACTCACTGGCATTACCGGTTTCATCACCTACCACAGTGCGTTTTACGGTTTTATCACGGGCTTGCTCTGCTGCCACTGCCAGTGAGCCAACGGGCACGGTAGTGCCGTTGTTAAACTGCAACATGCCACCTTGTTCGGTGATCCATTGCAAACCAAAGTTAACACCATCGCCTTCAGAAACCTCAACAATAATGGCTTCTACCAAGACTTGCGCACGGCGAATATCTAATCGTTCAATCACTTTTTCAAGTGAGCGCATCATGTCGGGTTGGGCGGTAATCACCAAGGAGTTCGACGCCTCGTGCGCTTCAATGCTGATGTCATCACTGCCGCGACGTGTGGTGCGCGCAGCATTACCATTGCCTTGCTGCTCTTCTTTTAAAGACTTACTAACCCCCTGTAATACCTTAACCAGCTCATCTGATTTAGCGTAATTAAGGTAGAATACTTTGGTATTTCCGGTTGTCTCTAGCTCGTTATCTAAGCGCTTGACTAATTCAATGGCGCGCGTGCGGGCCTGCCCTTCACCACTAACAATCACACTGTTGGTACGCTCATCTGCAACGACCCGAGGGATCAAAAAGTCGGGGACGCTGCCTTTGCCATTGTCTTTAAAAATATTATCGACAACAGACACCACATCAGAGGCCGTGGCGTGTTTCAGACGCACAATATCAACACGTTTATCACCGGCTTGGTCAACCAAACGAATAATTTCTACTAGGCGGTTGACCGACTCGGCATGGCCGGTCAGCATCATGACGTTAGAAGGGTTAAAGTTGGTAACATGGCCGCCATCTTTTTGGTCACTAAACTGACGGATCAGTGGACCCAACTCTTGGACGGTTACATTTTTCACTCGCACAACCCGAGTTACCAGCATATCACCGCCCATGCCGTCATCTTCGCCGATGACCGGCACATTAGACTTTTTCGCGTCTGAGCTTTTCTCTACTTTAATGATACCACTTGGCATTTCCACAGCAGCATAGCCGTGCACTTCGAGAACGTTGAGGAAGAATTGATAGTACAGCTGTTCATCCATGAGCTCGTAGCTACGCACATTAATTTTGCCACGTACATTGGGGTCAATGATCACCGTCTTATTAAGGTTTTTACCAACGATATTGATAAATTCGTTGATATCTGTGCCCTTAAAATTTGCCGCATATTCGACTGCGTATAGATTTAAACTTACCCCAGCGGCGAAAAGTAGCGCGCCATACTTGGCAAGCCCTTTTATTATTTTTGTGCGAAATTTCGCGCCCATTGTTCTTACTCCAAACGTGTGATTATTGCAGGCTAAATTGCACATCGAACAGTTGCCCGTTGCGGTTCACGGTAATAGATGCGTCGGTGCTATTGCGCAGCTCTTGCAATGCTGCCATGGCTTGTTTCATATCGGTTAGCTGATAACCATTTATAGCAATGGCGATGTCATTATTTTCAAGGCCCATTTGTTTAAATAGGGCCGGATCTTTTCCAGGGCTTAATTTATACCCTTGTAGACGACCTTGGTTACGTGCCGGAGTGATGCGTAGATACTCCGATAACTTTCCTGGGTCGGCAAGAATTTGTTTGCGTGTTTGCTGTAGAGCTTGCTTGGCCTCGGCACTGGCTGTGGCATTAATGGTTTTCGCCTTACCGGCACTCGCTTTGGGGGCATTATCAGCTTGTGGCCGACTTGCTGGCACAGGCATAGATACGGTTTTAGTGAAGCTCAAGCCGTCAAGCATCAGTGTTTCAAAGCGCCCACCGACATCCAAAATAGCTCGATCAGGAAGTACTTTTGCCAGTTTAGCGCGTGTTCCTTTGATGACATCATCAATACCGTAGGTCTCTTGGCGCCCTTGGGATTCAATAATGGCGAGCCCGGCGGTTTTGTCGTTGGTAGCTGCTACTACGCCGGTTAGGTTTATGCTTAGACGTGTTTCAGGGGCGTCGCTGATAACTTCCTGTTTAGGTTCAGCTTGCTCGACAGCGGCGGCATCACCGAACAAATTAACTGAACGGATGGCGGCAATATTTGCTCGCTCTGCGCCTTTGTTTGCTTGGCTCACAGGCGGCATCACCGTGCTTGCTTGCGGTTGTGGCCATACCAGCCAAAGCAACCCAGCGGCTAGATAACCACAATACAACACCGCAACCAGCACGATAGTGGCCACGATTTTTTTCTGTGGAAGCTGCTTAAGCCATTGTTGTAGTTGGGCTGAATCCAAAACTCTATACTATTATTATTGTAGTCGTTAACGCCACATAGTACATCTATCACTGAGTGACAACAAGCACACCATGTAGCATTAATGTAAAAACATGTAGCCTAGTATAACCTCCGCGCAAGACAGCAATATGACAGCGTTCTGTGCTTTTTTTGGTCGTTGTGTTGTGCTAAATTTCGCCCTTAACTTAGAGAAAATAGTACCGAGGTAAAGTGAGCAAGTCAGCAGCGAACGAACACAGCGAATCTGTGCGCTTAGACAAATGGTTGTGGGCCGTGCGCCTGTACAAAACTCGTGCCATAGCACGAGAAATGGTGCAAGGGGGTAAGGTCCATTATAACGGTCAACGTTGCAAGCCTAGTCGTCAGGTCGAAGTGGGAGCGAGTATCCGCCTTGCTCAAGGCTTCGATGAAAAACATATTAAAGTGCTTAAACTACTTGAAAAGCGTGTGGGTGCCCCCATTGCTCTGACCTGCTACGAAGAAACCGAGCAAAGTAAGTTAAAACGCGAAGAAAATGCCATTGCGCGTAAAAACAATGCCTTCTTTGCGCCACACCCTAATCAGAAACCGGACAAAAAGCAGCGCCGTGAACTGATTAAGATGAAAGCCAAATAGAGAAACTCATGCAAAACGATTTATTACACCGTTATATTTTTGAGCAACACGATGTTCGTGGTGAGCTCGTTCAAGTAAGCGATGCTTTCGCGCAAGTGATCAAAGACCGCGACTACCCTGACGCCGTAAAAAAGCTCTTGGGCGAGCTATTCGTAACCACTTCGTTGTTGACTGCGACACTCAAGTTTCAAGGCCATATTAATGTGCAAATCCAAGGTGATGGACCCGTAAAGTTTGCAGCCATCAACGGCGATCATGAGCAAAACCTGCGCGGTGTCGCTCGCATGCAAGGTGAAGTAAAAGGAGATGGGTTACTGGCGCTGATGGGTAAAGGTCATATGATTATTACTATCACCCCAATCAAAGGCGAACGCTATCAAGGGATTGTGCCGCTAGAGCATGACAGCTTAGCTAAATGCGTGGAACAATATTTTGCTCAATCTGAGCAACTAAAAACACGGATGTGGTTCGCCACGGATATCAGCCCTGGTCAAGAACGTGCAGCGGGCCTTTTCCTGCAAGTGCTTCCCGTCAACCAAGACAAAGCGACTGCTGATTTTAGTCATTTAGAGACGCTCAGCGATACAGTAACCGAAGACGAGTTATTAAATTTAGATGCACACACCGTATTGACTCGCTTGTACCATGAAGACAACCCTAAACTGTTCGAGCCACAGCCAGTGCAGTTTAAATGTACCTGTAGTCGCGAGAAAACCATCGATGCACTCGTTAATGTCGGCAAAGATGAATTACTTGCTGACGTACAGGCGAATGGCGAAATTGTTATTAACTGTCATTATTGCCTCAGTGAATACCGCTTTAACGAAGAGCAAATTAAAGCAATCTTCAATTAATTAAGCGTTCATTCATTTAAAAAGCTCGAGTACGAAAAACTCGAGCTTTTTTGTGTAAAATAATGACACCGGTATCATAAAATTTTGCTTTTTTATGACACCGGTATCACTGAAATTATTCACGTTTTTTCATATAAAACCGCCATTTTTAGGGCTTTCACTGCTCGTATACAAGCAAACCTTCTGTTACTATAAAATCCATAAAGCACTCTCACACAGCTTTAGATTAACCCGTTCAACCTCTCACAATTTTAGGTAAAAAAATGACTTCAAGCGCTACTCGTTTTGTTGATCTTACAACCGCAGAACTGATCGAGCAGGCAGTTCGTCGCGGCGAAGGTACTCTAGCCGCTAACGGTGCATTTGTTGCTAAAACAGGCCGTCGCACTGGTCGCTCTCCTCAAGATCGCTTTATCGTAAAAGAATCAAGCACTGAAAATGATATTCAGTGGGGCAATGTTAACCGCCCATTCGATGCTGATAAATTTAATGCGTTGTGGGAACGTGTGGAAAACCACGTTGCTGAAAACGATCACTTTGTCTCTCACTTAGAAGTAGGCGCTGATCCAGAGCATTATTTACCTATTGTTGTCACTACAGAAACTGCATGGCACCACGTGTTCGCGAAAAATATGTTCATTGAGCCAAAGCAGTTCAATGCCGCGAATTTACCGCAATGGCAGATTTTGAATGTACCTTCATTCGTATGCGATCCAGAGCGCGATGGCACTAATAGTGACGGTACTGTGATCATTAACTTTGCTGAGCGAAAAGTGTTACTTGCTGGTATGCACTATGCTGGTGAAATGAAGAAGTCGATGTTCTCAGTACAGAACTTCTTACTGCCAGGGAAAGGTGTTTTACCTATGCACTGCTCTGCAAACGTGGGTGAGAATGGCGATACCGCCTTGTTCTTTGGCCTTTCAGGCACGGGTAAAACCACCCTGTCTGCCGATCCCAGTCGTTTCTTGATTGGCGATGATGAGCACGGTTGGGCGCCTGGTAGCGTCTTCAATATTGAAGGCGGTTGTTACGCCAAGTGTATCGACTTATCGCAAAAGAACGAGCCGGTTATTTGGGATGCTATTCGCTTTGGTACTATTTTAGAGAACGTGGTACTAGACGACACCCGTACGCCTGATTACAGCGATGCTAGCTTGACGCAAAATACCCGTGCCGCTTACCCACTAGAGCACATTGCCAAGCGCAAAGAAGAAAATCGCGCCGGCGAACCAAAAGCCGTGGTGTTTTTAACTTGTGATGTGAGCGGTGTATTACCACCAGTATCAGTATTAAGTGAAGAAGCTGCAGCATACCACTTCTTAAGTGGCTACACCGCTAAAGTAGGCTCAACAGAAATTGGCTCAACGTCTGATATTGAATCTACTTTCTCAACCTGTTTCGGCGCGCCATTCTTCCCTCGCCCAGCGGGTGTTTATGCGGAACTATTAATGAAGCGCGTGCGTGAGTTCGGCGCTAAAGTATACTTGGTTAACACTGGTTGGACAGGCGGTCCTTACGGTATTGGTAAGCGTTTTGATATCCCAACCACGCGTGCTGTAGTTGATGCGATTGTGTCAGGCAACTTAGCCGATGTAGAGACCCAACATATCGATGTATTAAACCTAGACGTGCCGGTGGCGGTACCTGGTGTCGACACTGAGGTACTGAACCCTATCAACACCTGGGCTGATAAAGGCAAATACAACGAATACGCGAAGAAACTCGCAGACGATTTTAATCAGAACTTCGCTAAATACGATGTTTCTGATGCGATTAAACAAGCCGGCCCGCAAAGCTAAGGGCTGCTGTTTATACTTAGCCATTGCGCTGAGAATTCAATCCCACGCCAGCATTACGCTGGCGTTTTTATTGGTAAGTATATAGTTGCACACAAGCCGCCCTGTTCACGGTTCTTGAGCTCAACCTTGCCATTGTGCATAGTAACGATACGCTTAATAATCGCCAGCCCTAAACCGCTGCCTTCACTGCCTCGTGCCTGATCACCTTGGGTAAAAGGCGCGAACACCTTCTCCAGCTCAGATTCAGGGATGCCAGGCCCTTTATCTAACACACTGACACAGACGTATTTCTTGCGCGCACAAAAGTGAGTATTCACCTCTATGCTGTCATCAGAATAGCGCAAGGCATTCTCTATCATATTGGTGAGTACACGCTTGATTGCCACACAACTTATCGGCACATTGGGAAGGCTGGGGTTCAAAGTGAGTGTGATATCTCGGCCATGCTGTTGCTCAGCATGGACCACCTCTTCAACCAAAGCGTTGAGATCTTCAGGTTGGTTATCCCCTTTGTCATGGTGGCGTAGATATTCAATGAACTGATCAATGATTGCGTTCATATCTTCTATATCGTGAATAATACCTTCGCGCAGATAGTCCTCATCATCAGACATCATTTCAGTGGCTAGGCGAATACGGGTCAACGGCGTTCGCAAGTCATGTGATACCCCAGCCATTAATAAGCGCCGATCTTGCTCTAGCGCAGCAATGCTACGCGACATCTGATTGAAGGCTCGCGTTACCTCAACCATTTCAGTCGAACCTTGCTCATCAACAACGGTGCTAAAGTCGCCTTTACTCACCTTCATCGCCGCTTCTTGGAGTGCTTTGAGTGGGCGGTTTAGGTGCCGCGCAAATAACCACCCTCCCAGCACACTGAGAAAGCCAATACTGGTTAGGTAGAAGGTTAAAAACTCAATATTGGCTTCGGTGAAGCCAGATAGTGGCACCCGCACCCAGTATCCTGGAGCCTGAGGCGGTTCTATCCAATACACCAATGGATTAGTTTGACTAATACGCACACGGGCCGAGCCATTAAGCTGTTCCGACATAATGTTGGAGAGCATTGAATATTCACGAGCTTGCCCTAGCCCGTTAATGTAAGCCTCGCGCTGGGTGAGTAACTCGATTCCTGTTTCTTCTAAGAAGCGTTTCGACACTTCATCACTGACCTCGACGCCATCATCGACACCAATGAATACCGTTTTCACCTGCTTTGCGAGCATGATATTCACTTGCTCGATGGTCGGCTTGACCACGTAGAAGCTCACCGCAACATAGGACACCACTTGGTTTATAAGTAGCAAAGCACCAACTAAAAATACCGTTTGCCCAAATGCGCTTTTGGGAAATAAGCTCATTTACTTGTTGCCGTCGGGCACAAATACATAGCCCAGTCCCCATACTGTTTGAATATAACGAGGGTTCGCGGCATCGGCTTCGATCATCCGTCTTAAACGTGATACTTGCACATCGATACTGCGCTCCAAAGCGCTGTAATCACGGCCTCTAGCCAAGTTCATAAGCTTATCGCGGCTCAGTGGTTCACGTGGGTGTGAAACGAGGGCTTTCAGCACCGCGAACTCACCACTGGTCAGTGAAATAACCTCATCCCCTTGAGTCATTTCTCGCGTCGCCAGATTTAGCGCAAAATCACCGAACTTAACTAAGTTTTCTTCTGATGAAGGCGCACCAGGCACTTCTTTAGCGCGACGACGCAAAATAGCCTTCACTCGAGCCAATAGTTCGCGTGGGTTAAACGGTTTAGGAATGTAATCGTCAGCACCTAACTCGAGGCCAATAATGCGGTCAACCTCATCACCCTTGGCGGTCAACATCACGATAGGGATTTCATTTTCTTTTTGTCGCAAACGACGACAAATTGAAAGGCCATCTTCGCCGGGCAACATTAAGTCTAAAACCATCAAATGAAAGTTTTCTCGTTCTAATAGCTTATCCATTTGTTCGGCATTGGCGGCGCTGCGTACGATAAATCCTTGCTCAACTAGATAGCGCTCCAAAAGGCTGCGTAAGCGCATGTCATCATCGACAACGAGGATTTTTGTTGTTTCCTGTCCCATTATTTTTCTTTTCGTTGTTTTTCCTCCATTAACTATATTCGAAATAGCGGGCAGGGGAAATGTACAACACCAATTAGATTGTTACATTTGTTGTCGGCCTAACTATCGTCACTGCGATAGTGAATGTCGTTGATGTACCAAAGTTTGCGCCCTGTCGGGGTAGATACCCAGGCTTCATCGTCAACCTGCTTTTTTAACAACGCTCGTGCCATTGGTGCATCGATTGAGATGACAGTCTTGCTCTCATAAATTTCATCTGGACCGACAATTTGAAAGCGTAACACTTCGCCTTGTTCATCTTCCACTTCGACATAGGCGCCAAAAAATACTTTTCCTTCTTGCTGAGGGCTGTAATCAACAACTTGAAGGTCTTCTAAGCGCTTACGCAAGTAGCGCACGCGCCTGTCTATTTCCCTCAGACGCTTTTTATTATACTGATATTATTACCCCTACCAATTTCATACTTTTTCTCTTTTCATAGCGTTACATAAAGTAGCTAATCAAATAAATGCTAATTGACTCTGATTGTGAAGGAGTTTTCCTCTAAAGCTGAAATCATCTTGTTGTAACGAGCTATAAATTCGCGATGATTAATACTCTCTATCTTTTGAATGCGCTCATTTTCAGATAGTGAGTTATGCAAAAGTTCATCTACCTTGCTTCTAGCATAGTCCACAATAGATGTAGAGGGAGCATTTTGGGCGGCGACTAATGAAGCCACCTGTTCCTTATACTCATCACCTTCAAGCTGCTCTATCTTCACTTTATACTCTGTTAAAAAGCTAATGATTTCATTCTCTAAGAACTCAGCTGAGTGTTTTTCAGACTGGACAGAAAGCACCAAAACAGCCTTACCATTTGATTGTACTACTCTTGAGTCTACAAAATATCCAATCTCTCGGTCAGTCCGAATTGTTTGGAAAAACGCTTTGCTTATGAAACTATCTAATAAATACAAAAAACCAACATCTTCAGATAAATCGATGCCATAACTCACGTAACTATCTTTATAATCGCTTTTTAAAACCCTATTTCCGATTTTTTCCTGTTGTTCTCGTTTTAGAGAAACATTGGCAGGTACCCAACTTTTAAGTTGATTAAAAAGCCTTTTTTGCTCGAAGTTGCCAGTAAAAACAGCCTCAACATTTAGGACTTGTAGGTTTTGCTGTTTCCACTTGCCAAAATTATCAATCGCAATATCATTCAAATATACAAGCGACCCTTTATCTATTGTGTATCCATTATTAATATTCGAGGAAACCGCTAATCTAACTCGTCGTTGAAGTTGCCCTTGAAGGACACGATTTATAGTGGACTTTGACTCCTCTACAGCAATGACGAAGTCACGCTCCATTGTCTTTCCTGTAAACATTTTTCGAAAAACTTCTTCTAAAATCACCTCAAATTTTTCAGGTTCTCCAGCGATAGACAATATATAGCCATTTTGCCCAGCTCCAACCCTGATCGCATATCCTGCTTGTTTCGCGAAGTGTGTGAAATCGGACAACTGAAACGTGATTTCTCTTGTATGAATCAGCCTATTCATGAAGCTCTGCATGTTCTTGGGTAAGCTTGGCTGATTTATAAAAATCGTCGCGTAAGCACTAGGACTGGAAAAGGTCTGTCTATTATCTATCAGGACACTAAGCCCACCTTCTTTTCTTTGAATTAACTTTTTATTAGAATCTAAATTACGCGATTGATCAGGACCACCTAAGGCAATGAAAGGGTTTCTCGGTGGTATCTGATAATGGCTTTCGCTTAAATACTTTGCATCGTTAAGGTTTAGGCTCCCTAACTTGTAGGGTAACTGATAATAAGTAGGGGTAATGGTCGCGTTTTGTGTGTCAGAATCTGCTTTAACAATTAGCATTTTATCTGGGTTAAGAAACTGAACAAAGCTATCTAAGCTAGCTTTATTTAGACCACTTTTCAAAAACAACGTTGACGGATCTTTCCAAGCTGCTCTCGGTAGTCTAAACATTCTTTCATTGATATCTGAGATCCAATCTCCTGGTTCAGATTTAGCTGCCACACGTGAATCAATTTTGCTTTTTTGTTGCAGCTCCGCGTAATACCTGTTTGTTTCTTTAGTCACTGACAACTGGTCAATGTAGGTATTTAATTCAATAATTATTCGATGAATATTTTTTACGCCGTCAGGTGTAAGTTTAAAATATAGATCCAAAATTCCAAAATGAGCATCCCCTATCATATTTACATTTAATGAAGTGATGTAGCCCATTTCTGAAAGTCTGTTAAACAAAGATCCTTTGGTTTCTGCCCCCAAATAGTTGAGTAAAAAGGTAAGCGTCCCATCAGTTTCACCATAATACTTCGAAGGGAATGGAAACATAATATCTAAAGATTTAGCACTGCTGTTTGACTTAATCTCTACAAGGTTGCTTTTGCGTTCACCCCAAACTAAATGGTTTTCCCGATATTTCCTTTCCTCACCTCGCGGGATATCGCTAAACTCTGCTATCGCAATTTTTTCAAGCTCTACCAAAGGCAAGCTCGAATACAGCACTATTTTGATATTGCTACTAACATAATATGCTTTGTGAAATTTCCTTAGCTCTTCATACAAGGAATCATCGGCGAGATTAAATGTAAGCTTGTTTCCAACATCAAACTGTGAAGAAGGGTGTCCCGAATTCATCTGCTCCCTGACGATCTCTAAAGTTCCTCTCCACTCGTCATTAATTTTTCCCTGAAACTCTGAGTCAACCTCTAGGACAGCTTTTGAGATGATCTCACGAGTCAGTAAAGGGTTAGAAATAGCATCTGCCAATCTGCTCACACCTTCACCGAAAGAAGAACTTAACATTTGAAAGTGATAGCGCGTATTGTCTCCTCTGGTAGAGCCATTAGACCAGCCATGATTAGATTTATAATATTTGTTGTAACTGCCAATCTCTTTGTAACTCTTACTACCAAGTAAAACCGAGTGTTCCAGTAAGTGGGCAAGCCCTTGAATAGTGTCAGGGTCATCATATGAGCCAGTTTCCACAATTAAGGAGGCAGCTGATTTACTCGATTTAGGAGCATGTATTAAAAGCACCTCGATTCCATTATCCAACTCTACCAAGCTTTCTTGAATAGAGTCAGCTATACAATAACTACAGAAGAAAAAAGCTAATACAAAAGCTGACTTCAATATAATTTGCATGCCATTAATTCCTTTTTATTAATCTGAACGACTAACCTATCCGTGATATTGGTTTTGGTACTTCGCAAAGCAAAAAATACTCTTATATATTTACCAAGCAATGCGAATATTTACTTCTAATTCGCTAACTAAGCTCCAAACCATCTTTGACAAGAGCCCTTGTAAGGAACAGAAACTTAGTTAGCCAAAGATACTGGCAATACATATTCCAATTAGCAACCCTTATTGCTCTGGAAAAAGCTCTAGAAAATCTCTAAATTACCCCCCAGATGATAAGTTCCTCTTGGAAAGCTAGATGAAAACAAAGCTAATCACGCGAGCCGGGTATCAGAGACTCACTCAAGAACATGATCATTTATGGTTTGAAAAACGCCCTGAAGTCACAAAAATTGTTTCCTGGGCTGCAAGCTTGGGTGATCGCTCTGAAAACGCTGACTACACCTTCAACAAACGATTGCTACGCCAAATTGATCGGCGCGTAAGGTACCTAAGAAAGTTACTTCCAGATCTTAAAATTGTAGATTACTCACCAGAGCAGGAAGGGAAAGTATTCTTCGGTGCATGGGTAGAAATAGAAAACGACGAAGGCGAAGTAAAACGCTTCAGAATCGTAGGCCCCGAAGAGATTTATGGTGATAATAAGGAATACATTTCTATCGACTCTCCAATGGCGAGAGCTCTATTAGGCAAGCAAGTGGATGACGAATTTCAGGTAAAAACCCCTGAAGGCTACAAAGAGTGGTATGTGAACTCTATTGAATATGATAAGAACTGAAATCTATTAAATTAAATAATGCAACTTTATAAATTGAGTAAATACTCTATCAAGATTAAGGCCCCTCGAGTCCATATCAACTGATGTGATGCGCTGTTCGATTTTCCGCAAAAGTAACACCATCTCATTTAAGTACTGCTTTTTCCTGTAACCATCATTAATTTAATGGAAGCATGCGATAAAGAGGGGCTAAGCTCGCCGCCCAAGCGACTTTTTTCGTTACTTCTGGGCGCTCGGTGCGCCATAAGAGGTCTAACTCTCGTTGCAACTGCTGGTATCCACGGCGTGTAATTAATTTGGTTTTCATTGCTTTTTGTTCAGTTTTAATTCACAGTCTACATTCCATAGTTAAATGTAGCGGTATTTTTAGGCGAGTATAGTGATGCACAAATACAGTGTAAAACACATAATATTATTGGTACTCAGCCTGCTTGTGCTTAACAGCTGGAGTGTTGCCAATGCTCACTCGCAGTCTTGTAGCGTCACTGATCAGCTTAGTGTCGCCCTCGAGTTAGAAGCTACATCAAGCCCTGCTCAAGATAAAGACAGCGAGAAAGATTTTGACTTTACCGCTGCTTCAATTTCAACAAATACATATCAATCCTTAGCACTTAGAGCGGCTCACGCTGAGCCGGGCAAAGGTGCACTATGCAATTTACGTCCACAACAACGAGCACCCCCTATTTTCTTTAAATAAGCTGTTTTTTATTAACAATTATTTGGAGAAGATCATGACTGATTTTAAAACCCTACGTACTCATTACGTAACAAATGCGAGCCAATTTACTGCTCCCCAAGTTGTACCAGAGGCGTTAAACACCAACAGTAATGCCATGACATTACTGCAAGATTTTACAGCCCAAGCGCCTATTCGCATTTTGGCTAACACCCCTTTGAACGCTGCACGAAAACTTGCAAGCGCTACCCCCACCGACGCACTGTTAGTGGTCGATGAACAGAATAACGTGCTAGGCGTTACTTCTAGCGTCGAATTACAGAGCGCGCGAGTCACAACTCAAGCAGCGCAGATGGGCATCAACCCCAGTGAGCTACAGGTTCATGATATTATGCGTTCGCTGCATACCCTGCCCTGTATCAGTATGCTTGCTGCACGCAATACCACCTTGGGTAATGTACTCAGCACTATGGAACATCGTGGCAGTTTCTATTTATTAGTGACTGACAAAGAGCAAGTAACTGGAGTTTTCTGCGCCCGTGCTATTGCCAGAAAGTTAGGTATCGCATTAGATATCACTCCTGTCGCACAATCTTTTCAAGAGGTTGTAGCCAGCGTCGAGCATCCGCATTAACAAAGTTTTGCAAAGCGAAACACCTCGCCAGGGACGGCGAAATTTGCCCTTCTGTTCACTGTTGGCTGTGATATTATCCAATGCAATTATGATTAATGTGCCCGTATTAGGGCAACAAGTGTAAAGGTTTTCAATGGGCAATCTCACAACTTTGCTTGCGCAAGAGTTGCAAGCGCAAGAGCAACAGGTGATCGCAGCAACCAAGTTGCTTGATGAAGGGGCAACAGTACCGTTTATCGCACGTTACCGAAAAGAAGTTACTGGTGGATTAGACGACACTCAATTACGCACCCTAGAGCAGCGATTAGGTTACCTGCGTGAGCTCGAAGAGCGTCGTCAATTCATTACTAAAACCATTGCAGAGCAAGATAAGCTCACTGGCGAACTGCAAGCCGACATCGCCGCAGCAACGACTAAAACAGAGCTTGAAGACCTCTACCTTCCCTACAAACCCAAGCGCCGCACAAAAGGGCAAATTGCTATCGAAGCGGGTCTGGCGCCCTTGGCCGATGCCTTATTCGAGAACCCTGATCTTGACCCACAAAGCCAAGCTTCAGAATATATCGATGCCGATAAAGGAGTCGCAGATAATAAGGCTGCATTAGATGGTGCCCGCGCTATTCTGATGGAGCGCTTTGCCGAAGATGCCAAGCTGCTTGCCAAGTTGCGTGCACATATTAAGCAACATGGTCATATTGAAAGTAAGGTTATTGCTGGCCAAGAGCAGTCAGGAACCAAATACCAAGATTACTTTGAACACAGCGAAGGTGTGGCGAGTGTTCCCTCTCATCGCGCTTTAGCCATGCTTCGTGCGCGCAACGAGGGCGTACTAGCACTGAGTATTAACCCAGACGCCGAGAGTGCTGATGGCCATGCTTTATGTGTGTCGATGATAGCCGAGCACTTCAATTTGCCGCTGGAAGGCAAAGCAGCCAGTACCTGGCTCGCACAAGTGGCGCAATGGACATGGAAAGTGAAGCTATCACTGCATCTAGAGAATGAGTTTTTAGCGGCGATGCGTGAGCATGCAGAAACCGGTGCCATAGATGTGTTTGCCAAGAACCTAAAAGATTTATTAATGGCTGCGCCAGCAGGTGCGAAAGTCACTTTAGGCCTTGATCCTGGCTTGCGTACCGGGTGTAAAATGGCCGTTGTCGATAGCACCGGCAAAGTCTTAGCGACCGCCACCATCTTCCCTCATGCCCCACAAAATCAATGGGATAAATCGCTACGCACGATTGAGCAACTGTGTCGTCAACATAAAGTCGAGTTAATTGCCATTGGTAATGGCACCGCCAGCCGTGAGAGCGATAAACTCATCGCGGAACTGATCAAGGCACAACCGGAGCTCAAACTGAATAAAGTGATGGTCAGTGAAGCGGGCGCTTCAGTGTATTCTGCGTCTGAGTTTGCAGCTCAAGAGTTCCCGGATTTAGATGTCTCATTACGTGGCGCGGTTTCTATTGCCCGTCGCTTGCAAGACCCTCTAGCAGAGCTGGTAAAAATTGAACCAAAATCCATCGGTGTTGGCCAATACCAGCACGATGTATCACAAAGTCAGCTTGGGCAAACCCTGACTTCAGTTGTTGAAGACTGTGTAAATGCCGTGGGTGTTGACGTAAATACCGCATCTGCGCCCCTATTAACTCGAGTTTCCGGACTGAATAAAACCTTGGCGCAGAACATCGTTCAATACCGTGACCAGCATGGTGCCTTTGCAAGTCGCTCTGAGCTGAAAAAAGTAGAGCGCCTAGGTCCTAAAGCCTTTGAACAAAGTGCCGGATTCTTGCGTATTGTCGGTGGTAAAGATGCTCTGGACGCTTCAGCTGTGCACCCAGAAGCCTACCCAGTCGTAAAGGCCATTTGCGCAAAAACGGGTAAGCCCATTGATGCCCTGATAGCCAATGCAGAAGCATTGAAAGACGTCAATCCACAAGAATATATCGATGATAAGTTTGGCCTGCCTACGGTCACCGATATTATTGCAGAACTACACAAACCGGGCCGCGACCCACGCCCTGAGTTTAAGACTGCGGCCTTTAAAGCCGGTGTTGATACCATAGCCGATTTAAAGCCGGGCATGGTGCTTGAGGGAGTCGTTTCCAATGTTGCCAACTTTGGCGCCTTTGTTGATGTTGGCGTCCATCAAGATGGTTTAGTTCATATTTCTGCGTTAACCGACAAATTTATTAGCGATCCACGCGAAGTGGTCAAAGCCGGTGATATTGTTAAAGTAAAAGTAATGGAAGTGGATGTGTCGCGTAAGCGCATCAGCTTCACCATGCGCTTAAACGATGAGCTACCAGCTGCTGGTGCCCCGAAAGCGGAGCGCAAACAAACGAGAAAGCCTCAAGGCGCTACAAACAAAGGTAAAGGCGCACCGCGCAAGCCTAAAGAAGCGAATAACGCCGCTATGGGCAATGCTTTCGCTGAGGCCTTTGCCAAACTTAAAAAGTAAGCTTTTTTAAGATAGAAAACGCAGCAAACGCTGCGTTTTTTTTGCCCTCACTAACGCATCAGCAGTCGCTATGATGGTGCCGTTGCTTTTAAAGAAACCATTTCAGGCAGAAATAGGAAGTGTGTCTAGTATAGGGATGACGAGTAAGGGGAAAAGTAGTGCTACACCTGCGCCATAAAAGCCGATTGCTTGCGCTCTTGCGGCGCACTGACTTGCTGATAAAAATCAGCAATACGCAGGGCTCTTGATTCAACCTCTTGGTCACGCTCGAAACGACGAGCAGGCTCATTGGTTGCGAATGCTGGCGGTGTTGGCGTTTCGTCCTCTTCAGAGGCGTTGAGCTGTTGCCCAGCCAACTCAGCCTGAGCCCGGGCCAGCTTTTGCGTTGCTTCATTCGCTATGGCTCGATCAGCACCGGAGGGTTCTGCTGGCGCCAACGCTGCTGATCGCACCTGCTGCATCTTCTCGATGGTTGCTTGTGGGTCGCCCGGAACTTCGCCCACATCTATTTGTACTTCTCCACCCACCGCGTAATTTTTGCCATCTGGACCACGTTGATAGTCATAGCTCGGTGAGCCGGCATATTGACCCCCTACCGATGCATGGGCCTGTTCGTGGGTTCGAACTTCACGGTCACGATCTGCAAGCTCTTGGATTTGTTGCTGTTCCTGCTCGCGCTGCTGTTGCTGCTGCTCGCTAGATTGCTCCTCAGAACCCTCACTGTCGCGCTCGTTAATCGTTTTTTGCTGGGCAACTGTTTCTTTTTCGCTACTTTGCGCATCTTTACTCTGACCGGGATTACGTGCCTTGTCTGCGTCTGATGCAGCTTTATTATCGGTTGCGCTCTGTGCTGGCTGCTTAGGCTCGGGGATCACTTCGCGCAGCTGGTTGTCACGCCTTACACTCTCGGTGTAAACGTTTGCGGTATTAAAATTAATAGTTGGCGTTGGCGTGACTATGTTCATGTCTATGCACGAATATCGATAATTGTCCCTAACACTTCATCGGCAGTACGAATTGACTCAGTGTTAGCTTTAGCGTTGAATTCAGCTACTTTAAGATTCACCAGCTCCTCATCTACGCGGGGAGCCTGTGAAACCGGGGCCGTTACCGCTTCATCAGCATTGGCACCTTGAAGTTGACGCCCCTGTTGAGTTTGCTGTTGGTCTTGGCGCTCAATGGTGGCGCGATTAATGTTAGCGGTCGCTTGCTCCACATCTTGTTGAGCGCGATTAAAGCCTTCTACACCGGCATTAAAAATAGCTCCTACAGGCATAACTTTCACACCTACATTACAATTACACTTATAAGTATTATTGCGCAAAAAGTAGACTAAATAAAGGTGTTTCGGCTTTGTCGCGCTGGTTTTAGGTCAAAGCATTGATTTTAAAGTAGCTAAAAATTCATCTTTATGAGATATGAAAGGCGCATGAGAGGCCTTATCAAGCACGGCGATATCTAAATCGCTACGCAACGCCTGCATTTGTGCAATAGCTTTGTAGGGAACCAAGGCATCCAAACGACCAAAAATAGCACCCACTGGTTGCTTAATATGGGCAAACTCGTGGCGTAAGTCATGGTGTTGTAAAACATCTAGGCCTTGGCGCAATGCCTCAGCCTGAGGCGGTGGTGCTCGCTTAAGTAACGCTTTTAATTGCTTTGTATCGGCACGGGCGGTATCGCTACCCATTGCTTGAATAGCCAAAAAGCGTTCGATGGTTTTTGCGCTGTTGCTCAACAGTTGCGAGCTAAAATCTTCTAAAACCTGTGCTTTTATGCCCGGCCAGTCGGTTTGTTGGGCAAAAAATGGAGTTGATGCCACAAGGATAACTTTGCTGACCTTACGCGGGTAAAAATAGGCAAGGTAAAGCGCCATCAACCCACCTAAAGACCACCCCACGATAACGCTGTTGTCCTGCAGTTGATCTGCAAGCACCGCACTCATAGTCGGTAAATCATAAGTGTGTAACTGCTGACTCTCACCATATCCTGGCAAGTCCAACGCACGTACCTCGCCATCGAATAGAAAGTTGAGTTCTGGGCGAATAAGCTCCCATACCTTATTATTCATTCCCCAACCGTGCAGTAACACCAATTGTTTTTGCATTTTCTAACGACCACACCCACTATTAAAACGGATCGCCTGGGCTAAGAGCCCAAGCGCGCAATGTAGCAATAATAACGGGATTTAAAGGTTATGCAATGGATGCTCTATCACACCTGCGCAGTTGGCTATTTCCGCAGTACTGCAAGCTTTGTTCACAGTCTCTGCCTATGGGAGCACAGTTATGTCAACACTGTTGCGCGACATTCAGCACCTTCACTGAGCCGGACTTATTAGTTCGTGCCGATATTCAACGACTGTTTCCATTGCGCTATGTTGATCATTTAGTGGCTTTGCAGTGGTATCGGCCACCCGTGAGTATTTGGCTAAAACAATACAAGTACGCCCATCAGTTGCACTACCAGGTCGCCGTGTCACAGCTTTTACAGCAGCATTTACATACCCTTAGCCGTGCTGAGGATTGGCAATGGCCTGATAGTATCGTGCCTATCCCTTTGGCTCATCCTCGGCTTGTTTGGCGCGGCTTCAATCAATGTGTGCTGCTTTGGCAGCAGGCGGTGCCACAAGGTTTATTTGTAGCCAATGCTCTTGCCAGACCATTGAGCACAAAGCAACAAGCCAAGCTGGGAGCGCGTTCACGACGCAAAAACTTAGCCAACGCCTTTACCGTTAAAAGGCATGTTCAGGGGATGCACGTTGCCATCGTTGATGATGTCATGACCACTGGCGCTACCGCAGACAGTGCTGCTCGTAAGTTAAAAGAGGCTGGGGCAAAAGAGGTATCAGCTTGGGTTGTGTGCCTAACCGCAAAGTAAAAAGAGCCGGCTAAAGCCGGCTCTCTGGGTTATTCACCGCGAGCGTGAATATGCTCACCGAAGAATAAGGCATTACTAAAGATACGGCTAGTGCCATACCAGAAACCTCGGAAAACCGGGTTATCTGTCATCGCGACCACCGTACCTTGCCCATATGAGTGCGCAACAATGGCTCCCGCATTAGCGATTTGCGTTACGTTATTATCATGGGTAAACCCAGCTAATAACGGCTTCTCGGTGTATTTCGCTACGTTAACAAACGGAGCACTGGATTGCTCCAGCAAAAAGGTGCTGTTTTTGAATACTGGCAGCTGCTTACGAGTTAACGAATAGCTCAGCGGGTGCGTTAAATCGACTTCCGTATTAAAAATAGCCCCGGCGATACGCTGCTTACCGGCAAGCATATCTTGGTCACCATATTTGAGACCTTCGGTTGCGAATACTGCAGCCATATCTTTACGCGATACATAACTGGCTTTTAGTAATTGCTGATCAACCAAGAACTTAGCTCCACCTTTTTGGCCCCAGATAACACCACCGCGTTTAACCCACTTTTGTAGTGCTACTTTTTGCGCTTTACTCATTGCCGAGTAGCGACCATTGGCGAGCACGATATGGGTGTAATTATCTAGATTCACACCACTTAGGTTGTCTAGCTCAATAATGCTTGGCGTGATACCCACATGGCGATCTAAGTAATACCACAGCTCGCCCACCTCGTACTGGCTGGTTTGCTTACCGCCCACCAGCAAGACTTTTGGCAAGTGCACAGGAGCAAGCTGCCGCGAACCTAAATCAACGCCTTTACTGGTTAATCCTGAATCCAAGGCAACGATAGGTATAGCAAAGCGTTGTTGCGCCTCATTTAAAATATCTAGCCAATGTTCGTGTTGTTGTATGCCTGCTGGAATAACAATAGATCCCGCCGCAAACTGTTTTGTCGCGTTACCACTTTTTGCACTCAGTGGTGCTAAGGCAACGCGAGCGTTGACTCCCTCACGCAGCAAGTGGCTTAATAATTTAGGTGCATCATAGTCGAACCACTCAAAGGCGAACGCATAGTGCCTTGTTAGTTCTTCTGCTGATGGCTTTGCCTCCTGTTGCCATGGCTGCTCTGCAAGCTCCAGTCCCCAAGTACTACTTAATGGCGCAAACTCAAGGTTAAAGGCATGGGCGAGTGTCCAAGCAGATACGTCATAAAAGGTATTGTCGTTAAAACTTTGCTGCTCAGAGAAAATTGACTTAATCAGTCGATATTGGCGTTGCGCCAGTGGCACAAAGTAGCTATTGGCCGCAGCAAAAGTGTGCTTATCAACAGTGGTTTGTTCTTCAAGTGCATAAGCCTTAATTTGATGCTGCGCGAGTAACTCTAAGAAATAATCTAAACGGGTAGCATCCTTAGGTGCGCTCACCACATAACCTTTCAACTTGTCTTTATCTGCGAGCTTACCTACTTGTTGGTAAAAGTCCTGCTGATAATCAAGTAGCTGCTGACGGTTTTCAAGCACCGCGTCAAAAGTAGAGAAGCTAGTGAGGAGCTGGTTTTTTATGGTGAAAGCAAAGTCCATTTGACCATTAACAGTGTCTTGAACATGGCCTCGGCTACTCGCCTGCTCAAAGAGAATACCGATGCTGCCATTCACATCTGGGTAAGTGGAGCCTTTACCAACATAAAAATCATCAAATGCTTCTTCGGTAAAATATAAGCGCTCTTCACTATCAAGGATGCGAGCATGATGTTTCGCGATGGCTTTGGTTAGATCAACATTGCCATTGGGTGTCAGCGGGTTTTTCCGTGATGGTATACCTGGCTGAAAGAAATAAGTGCTGTTTGGCCCCATCTCATGAAAGTCGGTCAGCACATTGGGCTGCCACTTATGGAACTGAGCAATACGTGCCCGAGACTCAGGGTGTTGTAGTAGTAACCAGTCGCGATTTAAGTCAAACCAATAATGGTTAGTGCGACTACTCGGCCAGTTTTCATCGTGTTCGCGTGTGTGAGGGTCGGCACTGGGTGTCATGGCTCGGTTTGAGTTTGCCCAGTTTGCAAAACGTGCCAAGCCATCTGGGTTCAGCGACGGGTCCAACAGCACCACAGTGTCATTGAGTAGCTTCTCAACACGCTGATCTTGTGCTGCGGCCAAGTAATACGCCACTAATAATGCCGCATTACTGCCTGAAGATTCATTACCATGAACACTATAACCCATGTAAACCACAGCTGGGTCATCGTTCGTGCTTGGCTCACCCTCTAAGCGCGCTAAATGTTGTGAGCGAACTTGTTCAATATCGGCTAGGCGTTGTGGTGCGGCAAACGTTAACATCAGCAGTGGTCGCTGCTCATGGGTGTAACCAATGGTTTCAATATTGACTCGTTCGCTGGCATCGGCCAAAGCACGCATATAGTAAACCAGTTGATCGTGGCGTACATGCCATTCACCGACTTCATACCCAAGCACCGACTGTGGTGTTGGGACATTAGGATCGAACTGAATATCATTGTTAAAGTAGTAATCGAGTGGCTTAGCACTCAGTGAAGATGCAAATAAAAGCACCACTAGAAAAAGTATTCGACGCATGGAATTTATTGCTGTTAGAGGACCATAGTCCTCACGCTACCACCCGATTAAAATTAAGCCAACTTTTTACGGTCAACACTGGCGACAACGCGATGAGCAGAGTATGATACGCAGTAACCGAGTAAAATAGTCAAGTATAGCGTTGTTACTATGATCACAATTTCAGAATCTGCTCAAAGCCACTTTGCCAAATTGCTTAGTGAGCAAGCCGAAGGCACCAACATCCGTGTATTTGTTGTCAATCCTGGCACATCTCAAGCTGAGTGCGGGGTGTCTTACTGCCCTGCCGATGCCGTAGAGGAAGGTGACATTCGTCTGAACTTCAATGGCTTCGATGCTGTTGTCGACAGTGAGAGTGCACCCTTTTTGGAAGATGCCGAAATCGACTTTGTTACCGACCAAATGGGCACACAACTCACTCTCAAAGCCCCTAATGCTAAAGCACGTAAGTTGTCTGACGATGCCTCATTAGAGGAGCGTGTAGAGCACATGTTGCAAACTGATGTGAACCCACAGCTTGCGAATCACGGCGGTCAAGTACAGCTAGTAGAAATTACCGCTGATGGCATTGCCATTTTACAATTCGGCGGCGGCTGTAATGGTTGTTCAATGATTGATGTGACCCTCAAAGAGGGGATCGAGAAGGAAATGGTCGCTAAATTTAGCGAAATCTCTGGCGTGCGTGATATCACCGAGCATAGCCGTGGCGAACACTCATACTACTAAGTTTAAACGCCTAGTATATAGCTTGGGCAGCGAGCCCAAGCTAAGCCTCAAGCGATTTTTTATCGGTTTAGGCTTATTTGCCATCGCCATGGGCCTGATTGCGGCAGGCTACTTTTATGTACCGCTGTTACAAATCCCTGGCCTTATTCTACTCGCCGTTGCCCTATTTTTTGCCTTTTGGGGCTATCTGGGAATTTTTGCTAATCGCTTTTCGCAGGTTATATCAGCAACTGATGTGACTTGGCCAGACGATGATAACGCAGCGCCAAAGTAACCCCTCTAAGGCCCATAAAAGCGGTCATCGCCGCCCACAATGCGTGGTTACCTAAACCTTGAGTGAGGGCAAAAACACCAAAGAAGCCCACAGCCGCTGAGAAGATCATGGTATTGCGCATATCCTTGGCCCGCATTAGCCCCACAAAAACACCATCGAATAGAAAACAGCCCATAGCGATAAGTGGCATGGCGATTAGCCAAGGTAAATAAGTAATCGCCATGGCGTTAACTGCGGGCACATCGGTCAGCAGACGAATAATGTGCGCACCACCGAGTAGAAAGATAAGTGCATATAGCAACGCAAAAACTAAGCCCCACTGCATACTGATACGCACCCACATACGCACACGTTGCTCATCTTTAGCGCCTTTAGCCTGTCCCACTTTGGCCTCCGCTGCATAAGCAATACCATCCATAGCAAAACTGATTAGCAATAAGAAATTCATTAACACCGCGTTCGCCGCCAACACCACATCACCAAGGCGCGCCCCGTAAAAAGTCATAAAGCTAAAGCACAGCTGCAGCATCAGCGAACGAAAGAAAATATCGCCATTGAGACGCAGCAAGGCGCCTAACTGCAGTAGTTTAGGGGATAAATACCAGTGCCATTGCAATTGATGGCGTTTAAATAAACGGCTCACTAACCACAGTGCAAACACGAGAGCACAGTAATCAGCCATCACGGATGCTAAGGCCGCACCTTTGACTCCCATTTCTAGGCCCAATACGAAGTAAAGATCGAGTGCTATATTGACCACATTGGTTAATAACACCAGCAGAAAAGGGCCACGACCATACTGTACACCGAGCATCCAACCCAACAACACCAAGTTACTCAGTGCTGCGGGGGCACTGTAAATACGAATATAAAAGTAATGATTGGCTTGCTCAATTGTTTGCGCCGAGGCATCGGAGAGTTGTGCCATTAACCAGGCTAAAGGATGCTGGCAAACAATGAGTAGTAGCGCCACCAGCAGCGCTAACATGATACTTTTCTGTAGCGATGCCACAAGCTGGCGCTTGTTCTGTTCGCCATAAGCCGTGGCAATAAGCCCGGTGGTACTCATGCGCAAAAAGCCCGCCAGCCAAAACAACATAGAAATAACCGTTGCACCTAGGGCTATACCTGCTAAATAATGGGCACTCCCGAGGTGACCTATGACCGCCGTATCAACCAAGCCTAGTAATGGCACGGTGATATTCGATAGAATCATAGGCCCAGCAAGCATCAATAAGCTTTTATGGTGGGTATTATGTTTAAAAAAGTGTCCCATGTAGTAATTTTCTCTTTCTTTGCACTGGCGTGCGCATCGGCTCAAGCTGCCGTTATTCTACAGTATCATCACGTAAGTAAAACCTTGCCTAAGGTCACCAGTGTTGATGCCAGTACATTTCGTGCTCATATGCAGTACCTTAAAAAAAATGATTTTGAAGTCATTGCGTTAGACACTCTGATTGAAGGACTCAAAAAGGGCGAAAGCTATAATGATAAAACCGTGGCCATTACCTTTGATGATGGTTACGACAACAACATTGAGCAAGCAGCGCCTATTCTTAACGAGTTCGGCTACCCCTATACCATATTTGTTAACCCCAAACTTATTGATGAGCAGCGCAGCTATGTCATGACCTGGGAGCAGCTCAAGACACTCAGTCAGCAAGGTGCCCTTATCGCCAATCATAGCGCTCAGCATGACTATCTGCACCACCGCTTAGATGGCGAGACTGACGCCCAATGGCAAGAGCGTATCCGCGCGGATTTACAGTATTCAGAAAAACGTATAGAGGAAGAGGTGGGTTACAGCTTAAAGTATTTAGCCTACCCTTATGGCGAATTTGACCGAGCCTTGCAACAGCTGGTGCAAGACATGGGTTATGTTGGCATAGGACAACATTCAGGGGCCGTAGGCCCAGACAACGACTTTACGCGTTTACCACGTTTTCCTGCATCTGGTTTTTATGCAGACTTGGATACCCTGTCTACTAAACTGGCATCCCTGCCGTTTCATATCGATACCTTAATCTATGACGATACAGTCACGACAAAACGCCAACCTGAACTGACGATCTCTTTCAAAGAAAAAGGCTTTCATCAAAATCAATTCGCTTGCTATGTGTCTGGTCAAGGTCGGGCCGAACTCAACTGGCTCTCTGCTAAGCAGGTTAAAATCACCGCTAAACAAGAGTTGGGAGACGGGCGTGCCCGTTACAACTGCACTGCGCCTTCACAACAAGCGAGCGGGCGCTACTTTTGGTTTTCACAACCTTGGGTGATCACTTCTTCGCCTGCTCAATAAGCCATTGCGGAGATTTAGCTAAGCTCAAGGTTACCTGTGCGGCCCCAAGGTCAATGGCGGCCTTGGGCATGCCCCAAACCACTGAACTTGCCTGATCCTGGGCCGCTGTTACTGCTCCTGCCTGTTTTAACTGTAACAGCCCCTTGGCACCATCAGCCCCCATGCCCGTTAGTAATAGTGCACAGGTGTGCTTAGCTAGTTGTTGCTCAACAATGGACGAAAACATCACATCCACCGCTGGACGATGACGATTAACCGGTTCGCTTGATGACAACCGACACACCAGTTTACCGCCTTTACGCTGCACCATCAGGTGCTCGCCACCTGGCGCGATATAGATATTGCCCGCCTTAATGACTTGCTCATCACTTGCCTCATGCACCTGCATCGCACAAACATTATTCATACGTATGGCAAAAGACTGGCTGAATACCGGTGGTATGTGTTGGGTGATAACCACCGCAGGGAAGTTTTCAGGTAAGCGAGTGATCACTTCTTTAATAGCTTCTGTACCACCGGTAGATGCACCTATGGCTACGAGGTGGTTGAGTTTAAACTGTTGGTCTTTTTGAACGGTTACCGGCGCAAGTGTTTTGCTGGAGTGACGACGAATGTTGGCCTTAGCCGCAGTGCGCACTTTTTGCTGTACTGAACCTGCATAAGCTTGCATTTGGGCGCGAACATTATTGGTGGGCTTAGCAACAAAGTCTACAGCTCCCAACTCCAACGCTTCGAGTGTAATAGGTGCGCCCTGCTGGGTCAGTGTCGAAATCATCACCACCGGCATTGGTCGCAAGCGCATGAGGTTTTTTAAAAAGCTGATGCCATCCATTTTTGGCATTTCAATATCGAGAGTGAGCACATCGGGGTTGAGCTGTTTTATCATCTCCCTTGCTTGGTAGGGATCGCTGGCACAGCCCACCACCTCCATATCATGGGCGTCAGTGATAATTTCCTTTAATAGTGACTGGATTAGCGCTGAGTCATCGATAATTAATACACGGATCATGGTCACTCCTAAAACAGCTCAATATCGGTATTGCTGTCTGTCTGCTCAAGATCGCGCAGGTATTTCAGTTCTCGTTTCTGAATGGTGTCGTTGTGCATTGTGCGCAGCTTTTTCACCTTCACTGCGCCTGACTCTGGGTGAAAGAGCACTTTTCTCGGCCAAGGGCCACCTACATCATGTGCAACCAAGTTGAGCCCTTCCTCCTTTAGATATGCATTGGCAAAGCGGATATTGCCCATACCGACATCGGTCATAGAGCGAATAATCTTACCGCCACCAAATAGTTTCACTTGTAGGTTCTTGCGCAATCCACCATTTTTAACAATTTCATTAATCAAAAATTCCATTGCCCAGTTCCCATAGCGGCAGTCGGTGCTATCGGGATCTATTTGCTCCAGCTGCAAAGAGCTGGGTAACATAAAATGATTCATACCACCGATTCCCATTACCGGGTCGTAGATACACGCGGCGATACATGACCCCAGTACCGTTGACACCAACTCATCTTGCTTGGTGACATAAAACTCACCGGGCAACACCTTAGCCATCACTTTATTGCGGCCTGAGTCCCAAAACCGTTTTATTTGCTCAAACCCGCGTAAGGTTGGCTTGAATGCTGGGTTCATGAACCGACCTTAGAATACATAGTGCGACCTAGGTTATTGAACTGAGTTTGCTCTTTACCCATGGTTTCGGAGTGACCTAAAAATAGGTGCCCTCCGGGTTTGAGCCGCTGTGCAAATAAATTGTAGAGGTGCTCTTTGGTCACTTTGTCGAAGTAAATCACTACATTTCGGCAAAAAATAACGTCGAATTGGCCCTTCATAGGCCAAGGCTCGAGTAAGTTTAAGCGCTTAAAGGTTATGTACTTTTGTAGTGCCTGCTTCACTTTCATTTGTTCGCCACTGCGACTTTTTAAAAACCATGTTTTCAACAGTGGCTCCGGGATCCCTGTGACCTGTCGCTGGTTGTATACTCCTTGTTGTGCGCTGTGCAGCACATTGGAATCTAAATCGGTCGCGAGAATCTTGATATCCCAGCCAACACGCGGACAAACTTTGGCAACCGACATCGCAATGGAGTATGGTTCCTCGCCTGTGGAACACCCTGCCGACCAGATACGAATTTTATGATCGCGAGTATTTTCTTTTAACGCTCGCGGGAGCAGCTCCTTTTCTAGGTAATCGAAGTGGTGCTTCTCACGGTAAAATGACGTTAGATTGGTGGTCAATGCGTTAATAAAGTGGCTAAGCTCCTGCTCGGGATGCTGCTCCAAAAACGCTAGATATTGCTTGAATTTGGTAAACCCGTATTGGCGCAACCGTTTTGCCAGCCGCGAATACACCATTTCTCGTTTATGCGGTCCGAGCACGATGCCGCACGCTTGATAAACTTGCCCAGCAATACTTTTAAAGTCTTTATCTGTAAAAATAAACTCCGACATTGCTGGGCCTCCTCGCCAATACGCACTTTAGTTGGGCACGTCATGTAGCCACTACGCTATTAAAATTCTTCCCACTCGTCTCCATCGTCAACAAAGTTATTCCCTGAGGGGGCAGGTGATTTATTTGCTTGCGTTTTAGCTCCGTTCAACCGTTTCACTGCACTACTTGGGCTCGTACTCATATCCGGAAGAGCTGCTTGCATATTGATGGAGAAAAAACTCAGTAGCTGGCGCATACTATTGGCCTGCTCCGCCATCGATTCGCTAGCAGCAGAGGCTTGTTCAACCAAGGCTGCATTTTGTTGAGTCATCTCATCCATTTGCGCCACGGCTTTATTTACTTGTTCAATACCTGAACTTTGCTCAATTGAGGCTTCTGAAATATCAGAGATCATTTGCGTTACTTTTTGCACCGACTCAACAATGTCCTGCAACGTTGCACCTGATTCATTCACTAATACGGTGCCATCCTCAACCTTGCCGACACTGTCACGGATAAGCTCCTTAATTTCTTTGGCCGCACCCGCTGAGCGTTGTGCTAAGTTACGCACTTCACCGGCAACCACCGCAAAGCCGCGACCTTGCTCACCAGCTCGGGCCGCTTCCACGGCGGCATTAAGCGCAAGTAAGTTGGTTTGAAAAGCAATCTCATCAATGACACCAATAATATCGGCAATTTTCTTACTCGCTTCGTTAATCTCTGCCATGCCTGAGACGGCACGATTAACCACGTCGCCACCTTGCTTGGCCTTGTCGCATGTTTTCTCTGCAAGCTCACTAGCAACCTTGGCATTATCGGCATTTTGCTTCACCGTGCTGGTCATCTCTTCCATACTTGATGCCGTTTCTTCCAACGATGAGGCTTGTTCCTCGGTACGCTGGCTTAAATCGGTGTTCCCTTGCGAGATTTCCTCCGCTCCAGTTGCCACCAAGTTGGCTGAGCTGGTGATCTTCTCAATCATCTCGGTGAGCTTATCAGCGGTACTGTTGGCATCACGCTTGAGCTTTTCGAAGGCCCCCTGGAAGTCACTATCAATACGCTTCGTTAAATCACCATGAGCTAATGAATCCAGCATAGTGGCCGTTTCATCCACTGCTTCATCTACCACCTCTACCAGTTGGTTAAGGCCTTTAGATAAACGCAGGAAGAAGTCATCTTTGCCATCTAAACTCACGCGAGCGTTCAGCTCCCCTCGGCGAGCAGCGCCTACTAAGTCATTAATTTCTTTCTCAATAGAGACCTCGGCGGTGCGATCGTCCCACTCGACTACGGTTCCCGCACGCTCACCTTCCTCGGTTAATATTGGGTTGGCAACTAATCCGAAGGTCCGCCCACCGACGACAATCTCTGTACTGTAGGTGGTAGAGAGTTTCTCTAACATTGAGCGTTGATGCGCTGGGTTTTTATGGAATACATCAATGTTTTGACCAAGCAAGTTGCTACTGTCGAAGTTGGGTAAGTCTTTGCGTAAGTCTCGCTCAGCATTGCGCATCATGTTGACCACCGCCTCGTTCAAATACACAATATTATGGTCATTGTCGGCAATCATGGTATTGGTCGAGACATTATCTAAGGCACGGCGTACACGTAGGTTCTCTCGTGCTGCCTGTTTTTGTTTCTCCTCACGAGCAAGCTCTTCGGTCAAATCCTGCCATTCAACAATGGTTCCTAAACGCTTGCCATCTTCGTCAACCCAAGGCGATGCTATTAGGTTGAAAGTCAGCCCGGCAAGTTTAAGGTTAGTGTTGTAGGGGTCATCAAGTTTTGCCAGCATTGCTCGCTGGTGCGATGGTTTAGCATGGAAGTCATCCACACACGTTCCTATCAAGTCATCCACTTTAAAGTTAGGCAATGCTGATTGAATTTGTTTTTCGCGATTGCGCAGCATGGCTTTGACTTGTTCGTTAACAAACACAATATTAAGGTCGTTGTCAGCCATCATGACATTGGCTTGGCAAACCTTTAATGCACTTGCTAGGCGCGCTGACTCCCGTGCTTGTCGTTCTTGTTGGCGCTGCTCGGTGATGTCAGTGGCATATTTCACTACCTTTACAGGGTCACCATTCATATCAAAAATAGGGTTGTAGGATGCTTGGATCCATATTTCTGCGCCATTCTTACCGATACGTTTGTATTGTCCTGAATTATACTCACCTTGGCTTAAGCGCTGCCAAAACACGGTATACTCAGGGCTTGCCGCCTCCTCAGGGGGGACAAACATGCGATGATGCTGGCCTTTAATCTCTTCCAAGCGGTAGCCCAAGGTTGATAAGAAGTTATCATTGGCAGTGATAATGGTGCCATCTAACTCGAACTCTATCACTGCTTGAACCCGTGATATCGCTTTTGCCCGTCCTTCTAGCTCAGCGCGCTTGAGCTTAATTTCGGTAATATCAGTGGCAAACTTGACCACCTTAACGACCTCACCCTGCTGATTCATGACGGGGTTATACGATGCTTGGATCCAGACATCTTCCCCGGATTTACCTACACGCCGAAACTCATTAGCAATATATTCGCCGGCGCTCAAGCGCTGCCAAAAACGTTTATATTCGGGGCTTGAAGCCTCCTTGGCGTCGACAAATAATCGGTGATGTTGACCTTGGATTTCTTCAAGGTTATAACCCATCACGCGCAGGAAGTTATCATTAGCGGTTAAGATGTTCCCCGATGGGGTGAATTCGATCACTGCTTGAGACCTGTTTAATGCTTTTAATAGCATTGTGTCTTCGCTTGAAGTGTTAGATTCCTTAGTAAACCAGCCCATGCTTTTCCACCCTGTTAGTACTTGTTCGCCATTAACAATCGAGTATTTTTGGCAAATCCAGAAGAATGACCATGGCTTCCCCTACATTAACGAGTCGCTCCACCAATTCGTTGTCGCTTGAATCGTTAAATTCCGGGATCCCTTTCGCATCCTGTTGATTAATTGCGTAAACATCGGACACAGCGTCAACCACCAAGCCCATTACCTTAGTTTTCTCTCTTACTTGCTCTTTAACCACGATGACGACCGTCAGTGGCCCGTAAGGCTGAGCTTTAATCCCAAAGCGCAAACGCAAGTCAATGATCGGTACAATAGTTCCTCTGAGGTTAATGACCCCTTTGATATAATCTGGGGCATTAGGAATCGCGGTTATTTCCTCCCAACCACGTATTTCTTGTACACTCAGGATATCCATGCCGTACTCTTCGTCAGCCATCATGAATGTCAGGTATTGCTGAATGTGACCCTGATTATTCTGCAAGATAATATGTTCGTTAATGCCTTCTACTTTCATACCTGCTCCTCATGCAGGGCTGCAGCATCAATGAGTACCTCTTGTGCACCTGGCTTTTTCAAACCGGCCATTTTGGTTAACCCGGCAATATCAACGATCAGCGATACCCGCCCATCTCCGAGAATAGTTGCACCGGAAACACCATCAACCTTCTGATAGTTCGCCTCTAAACTTTTTATTACCACTTGCTGTTGCGCCAGTAAGTCGTCCACCAGCAGACCCACTTTTTGGTTATCACACTCGACCACGACCAGAAGAGCTTTATCAAGTTCGGTAATGGCATCATGATGATTGAACAATTGGTATAACCGTAAAATGGGAATGTATTCATCACGCAGCCGCAGTACCTCCAAGCTTTTGCCGACCCGGCTGACCTTATTCGTATCAATTTGTAATGACTCAACGATGGTAATGAGCGGCACGATATAGGTATGTTCGGCAATGCGGACCAGTTGACCATCTAAGATAGCGAGCGTTAGTGGCAAACGGATGGTAAAAGTTGACCCCGTACCGGGTGTCGACACCACCTCGATAGAACCGCTTAAGGAGCTAATGTTCTGGCGCACCACATCCATCCCGACACCGCGCCCGGAGATGTCACTCACTTCGTCGGCTGTGGAGAACCCTGGTTCGAAAATGAGCTCGTTAACGTCGTCGTCACTGAGCTCTTCATTGCCATCGATTAGGCCATTAGCGATGGCTTTTTCTCTGATTTTTTCGGTATTTAGGCCTCGGCCATCGTCCATTATTTCAATCACAATATTGCCGCCTTGGTGAAAGGCGTTGAGTGTCACCGTGCCAATTTCAGGTTTACCACTTTGTTTACGCTGTTCTGGCGTCTCTAGGCCGTGATCTAACGAATTGCGCACTAAATGCACCATGGGATCAGAGATCTTCTCCATCACTGTTTTATCAAGCTCGGTACCCTCGCCAAGAATCTTTAACTCCACCTGCTTACCGAGTTTTTGCGATATATCTCGAACTAAACGTGGGAATCGGCTGAATACAAAGCTAATTGGCAGCATGCGAATACGCATGACATTTTCTTGTAAATCGCGGGTATTATGCGCTAACTGTGCAAGCCCTTCCTGCAGCGCAGCCAGGGTATTTTCGGTCACTTCCTGCTCACCCAGTTGGCTGAGCATGGATTGCGTAATAACCAGTTCACCCACCATATTGATTAACGAGTCAATTTTATCTATGCCAACACGGATGGAAGTCGACTCATTAGATTTAGCTTTATTTGCTTTGCCTTTACTTGCCGGTGCTTGAGTCGCTTGGGCCACCGGTTCGTTTTCACTTGATTGCTGTGCAGCATCATCGCGCTCCAGTGGTTCAGTCGGCGCGGATGATTCCTGCTCTGAGAACAAGCCTCCGCACAGACTAATATCGATATCAGCATCATCTTCTACCCACTCAAACACTTCCTTAATTTGCTCTTGTGTTGCTTCAGTTTGCAAAAATACTTTCCAAGACATGAAGCATTCATCACCCTGAAGATTCTGAATTTCAGGGATGGCGGATAAATCAGCTTCAACTTCAATGGATCCGAGATCCCCCAAGTCACTGAGCATAAACAGAGGTTCGTTGCCTGTTTTGAATAAATGATGGTGCGGTTTAAATAAAATTTGATAGGTGTTAGTTTCTGCTTGCTGCGACGGTGAAGCGCTTGCTTCATTTTCGTTGGCCGCCACTTCCCCTTCACTTAGACCAAGAATTTCCTCAAATTGTTGCTGTAGCTCCTTGGCAGTGTCTAGCTCTGGCTCTTGTTCGCTTTGCAGTGCCTGCAACATCTCTCGCAAGCAGTCGACCGAACGCAATAGCAGGTTTACGTGCTGTGCTTCAAGTTGACGCTGACCTTGGCGTATTTGGTCCAGCAAGGTTTCTAAAACGTGGGTAAAATCGGACACTGAAGTGAACCCAAAAGTACCACTGCCGCCTTTGATTGAATGGGCTGCGCGGAAGATGGTATTGAGCGTTTCGCTATCGGCTTCGCCTGGAGTAAGATTTAACAGCTCACTCTCCATGGCATCAAGGCCCTCGAAACTCTCCTCAAAGAAGACTTCGAAAAATTGGCTGAGATCGATACTCATAGCCGCGCAGCCTTAGCGAATTACTTTTTTCATTACTGCAAGTAGTTGGTCTGGATTAAAGGGTTTAACTATCCAGCCGGTAGCCCCCGCAGCCTTGCCCTCAGACTTTTTATCTAGCCCGGATTCGGTAGTAAGCATAAGCAAAGGGGTAAATTTGTAATCACCTAAGGTTCTTAGCTCTCGAATCAAGGTGATGCCATCCATAACCGGCATATTGACGTCTGAAATCACGGCATCGAACTTATCCTTTTTGGCGATCGCTAACGCTTCACTGCCATCTTTCGCTTCAGTGACTTCATAACCTGCCTTTTTCAAGGTAAAGCTCACCATTTGACGCATTGAAGCTGAGTCATCCACGGCTAGAATCTTCGTCATACCCACCCCTAATTTAGTTTCCATTTAGCGCTAAATAATTGGCTACACCCAAGCTTTGACAAGCGTTTATGAGCGCTTCACTCGAGCCTTCCCATGTAATGCTGTGATCGCCAAGTTGTAATGCTTTTTGTAACGCACACAAGAGCTGAATACAGGCAGTATCGGCGCGAGTTACATCGCTCATATCCAAACAGAGATCACTGCCCTGCTGGAGCTGCTTCAGTAGCTCTGTCTGTAAATTTTCAACTTGTGAAATGGTTAATTCGTTAGGCAACCTAAACATAAATTATGCTTGAGCATTTAACATTTCTCATATCAAAAGCTTAGACCTAGTTAGTTAGATTGCCAGCGCATTTTTGTAAAAAAATCTTTAAATAAATAGAGAGTTAGGTGAGTTGGCTGCCTATGTATAGACAACCGAAGGGGGACACGCTGGTACAGGCTCAGCCACCGTAGTAGCTGAGTATAGATTTAAGGTCCTTGATCATGGTGTCTGTATTAATAGTTGGTACACTGCCAGCTTTAAATTCAGGTTTGAAGATAGCCCGTATTTTCCCATGCGGATCGACCAGTGCCACCGAGGCACTGTGGTCCACTAAATAGTCTCCTATTTGCTCTTCAGTCACTGCATAAATTAGCCCTAAATTCTGGACAAAGGGGTAAAGCGCCTTGTGCGGTCCCGACACGGCCTGATAATTAGGATTAAAGTAATTAATATACTGTAGACGCTTTTGTGCAGTATCGCGATTAGGATCTACTGATATAAACCAAACGTTTATATCTTCTATGGCAAGCTTTTTTTCTACCTGCCGGAGCTTTGCCAAGGTCATGGGACACACATCAGGGCAACTGGTGTAACCTAAAAACAGCAAATCCCACTGCGATTTTAAGTCATCAACGCCGACATCGTTGCCGTGTTGATTTTTCAGCTTAAATGGCTTCACGACTTTGGCTGGCTCATACACCAGCGCATCAACCTCTAATGTCGGCTTTGAACACCCTTGTAGCAGAACAGAAAATAGTGCGGCCGTGCCTAATTTACGCCACATAAAACATCCACTTATCTATAAATAATGCGACAAAGAGTACCATTAAATGCACAATTGAAAACTTAAAAACGGCCATTGCACTGCGATGGTCCTGTTCGCGCTTTAAACGCCAAGCGTAGGCAATAAACACACCATTAAGAATAACTGCTGATAACAAGTAAAATAGCCCTGACATACCAATTAAATAGGGCAAGATGCACACTAAGGCGAGAATCACGGTATACGCCAATATACATGTTTTACAAAAATCGATACCGTGCGTCACAGGTAGCATAGGCACATTCGCTCGACGATAATCTGCCTCTCTAGCAATAGCTAAAGCCCAAAAATGCGGAGGGGTCCAAGTAAAAATGATCATCACCAAGAGCCATGGTGCTGCAGCAAGTTGCCCCGTTTCACTAACCCAACCGAGCAAAGGAGGCATCGCCCCTGCAAGCCCACCAATAACAATATTTTGAGGCGTCGCCCGCTTTAGAAATAATGTATATACAACTGCGTAACCCACCAGTGCCATCAGCGTTAAAATGGCACACAGCCAGTTAGCAGCGCTAACCAAAGCAGCAAACCCAAGCCCACCAATCAGTGCTGCAAACATAAAGCCATTGCGCTCACTCACTCTGCCACGGGCCACCGGGCGATGGCGAGTGCGAGCCATTTTCATATCAATTTCTCGGTCCACAATATGGTTAATCACCGCTGCGGCTGCTGATAATAAGCCGATACCCAGTAAGCTCACTGCTTGCAATAACCAACTGCGCCCCATGTCGGGAGCTAAAGCTACGCCAACCCAAGCGGTTAATACCAACATCAGCACAACCTTCGCTTTGCACATGGCTAAATAATCACGCCATGTGGTGTCTTTACTATCTCCGTACTGCCAATAAATCGCTTTGCTCATAGCCTGCTCCCTTATTAACTTTTTGATTTTTGTAGATAACACAACCGCACTAAGGTCAGTAATAGCAATAGCGCCATCAAGTTATGGGCAAGTGCCACATTTAACGGAATACTCATCTGTACTAACGCGATACCTAAACTTATTTGCGCCACTAAGGCCGCCACAACCCAGCCACACGCCTGTTTAATCATCTGTGATTGCGCACTGCGAAATACCTGCCACATGGCACTGAGCAACACCACGGCGGTAATGAGTGCGCCAAAGCGATGCAATAGATGAATAGACATACGCGATTCGAACGACAACACCCCAAACTCATAATTACTGTGCTCGGTAGGTAGCTGGAAAACACTACTGAGTGAGAACGCCTCACTGCCCGCACACATCGGGAAACCAATACAATGTGTGGCTGCATAATTTGCCGCGAGCCATCCCCCTAAGGCAATCTGTATCACCACCACAACTAACGCGGACAGGCTCCAACCTAGACTTGCTCGCGCTCCGGGGTCGCCACCAAATACGGGCTGAGAATGGGTTCGCAGGTAAAGTAACCACAGTAAGCTAGCAATGGAAAAGCCACCAAGAAGATGCCCCATCACCACCAAAGGTTGTAAATTCATGGTCACCGTCCACATGCCCAGTAAGGCTTGGAAAATAACCAGTAACAACAACACCATTGGTAGACGCAACGGGACATGAGGTAACTTTGCATGGCGTAATGCATACACTGCTAAAGCTAGGATCAATAAGCCTAGGCCGCCGGCAAAATAGCGATGCACCATCTCTTTGAGGGCTTTACCTTGATCTACCTGCGCACCAGGAAAGTGCTGCTGCACTTTTTGTATTTCATGGGCTTGATCGGGTACGGTGAGAAAGCCATAACAACCGGGCCAGTCAGGGCACCCTAGTCCTGCATCACTTAAACGTGTATAAGCGCCCAAGCCCACCACCAACACTGCGAGAATGGCAGTGCATAACACCAGAGTTTTATAATTTTTTGTCATACTGGCCTCGTTAGCTGCTGCGAGAATAGTTAAGTAGTTTTTTAATGTCTTTTAGTAATCCTTTGTGGATAAGTCGGTTTTGCTGCTCCTGCTCAGCGTAGTCATATTCCAATACCACCAAACCATGGCGATCTATCAAGTACAGATGACCTGCTTTTAATGCACTGGGCACTGAATCCACATGCAACACCTCGGGTACCTCGGCGCTGCGTGGCCTCTCCCCTAATACTGCCATGCGCACCTTACTTTGGTTTTTCCCGAGCGCTACATAGAGCGACTGCATGTCTTGCCACTGGGCTTGGCAAGGGTCACAATCAGCTTGATTCACTAGCGCGATAGTCCAGGGCGACACGGGGTACTGGCCCCACTGTTCAAGTTCCACCTGCTCACTCATTAAAGTGCCGTTATTACTGGTACTTGCTGGTAGCCAGCCACTTTTAAGAACGGCAATAGCCGCAACAACGGGAATAATGAAACAAGCAATAAAAATCACTAATGGTTTACGATTTGTCATACCCTCTCCTTGCACGCCAAAAGGCGGTAAGCGCAATCAATAACGCCGCTAAGGCGATGAGAAACCACTGCCATGCATAGGCTATATGCTTTTCTGCAGGCATGGTCACAGGCTGGTAATGTGGCTCGGTAGCAACTAACGGCGAAGGCGTTTGCGCATACGCCATAAAATTATAAACGGGGACTCTCGCTTGATTCGCGATTTGTGTTATATCGATTTGCTGTACACGCTTAGGCCAACCCATTGATGGTGAGCTTTGCGCCAAGGTAATTGACCCTAACGGGCCTTCTTTAATGAGCACATCATCAAGCGTTATCTGTGTCGGTAGCTGCAACTGAGGCAGTTGCTCACGTGTTGTTGGCGCAACAATGAAGCCAAGGTTGACCAGTAGCCAGCGACTAGCTCCTTGAGGCATAACCAACACCAATACGTCGTAGCCAACCCGGCCTTGATAAACCTGGTTATCAAGCAACCAGTAGTGCTGTAGCACACGACCAGACACTGCGGTTTGCATACCTGTGGCATCAACATCTGAATTGATCAGGCGCTGAGCTTGGGTAAAAGGAATGCGCCCTTTACTGGCCCATTGCTGCAATAGCTGCTCGCGCTCTTGCTTTTGCTCGGCGCGATCTAACTGCCAGAAACCCAAGCCTACACAAGTACTTACTACTAACACGACAATGCTACTCCACAAAAATGCGCTAAGCTTATGAGTATTCACTCGCACACCAATTAGAGGAAAACTGCACTGTGCTTATAAAAATTATTATTGTTGCGCTGCTACTTTTTGTCATATACACCTTATTCCGTGCCATGTTGGCTATGCTGAAGTCTGACTCCAAGGTGCCGATGTCGCACTACCTAGGCAAACGTGTTGCCTTGTGCGCCATCGTCCTGATTATTATTCTGCTCGCACAGCAAGCTGGCTTGCTGCGCTTTAACCCTTCTCCGATCACAACACATACACAAATACGAATAGACACAACCACACCACATCAACAAAGTGCCAATACCAAGCCGCAGCCTGAAATGCGAAGTGCTTTTCACTGCTAAAGTGCCCTTTGATTACGCGAATGAGTACCACGGTAAGCATGATCGCCCCTAAGGTGACATGCATACCGTGGAAGCCTGTGAGCAAGAAGAAGGTATTGCCATAAATACCCGAGTCTAACTTAAGGCCTAAATCCTGATATGCGTGAATATATTCTTCACCTTGAAGAAACAGAAATATCGCGCCGAGTATCACCGTCAGGGCAAGAAATACCGTAAGCTGTTTACGGTTGTCTTTCTCAATTGCAGTATGCGCAAACTGTAAAGTCACCGAAGAAACTAGCAAAATAATGGTATTAATTAGCGGCAAACCTTGCCATCCCATAGCCTGAGTTGTATCACCGCCTGGTGTTAACTCTAGCGGCCATGAGGCGCTAAATTCAGGCCATAACACTTCGTTGGTCATCAAGTTATTACCTTCGCCACCAAGCCAAGGTACAGCCAACATACGGGCATAAAATAGTGCCCCAAAAAAAGCGCCAAAGAACATGACTTCTGAGAAAATGAACCAGCTCATCCCTTGTTTAAAAGAACGATCCATTTGCGCCGAATACAAGCCACTTTGTGACTCATTAATCACATTGCGAAACCACCCCACCAGCATGTACACCAGCACCGCAATACCAGCAATAAGCCAATAGGTACCAGAGCCACCGCCTTGCTCTAACTGCATAACGCTAAGACCCGCGCCCACAGCGATAAAAAACAACGCAACAGCTCCCACTATCGGCCAGGGGCTTTGCTCCGGAACATAATATTTTTCGTATTGATTACTCATTTCGTTAACCTCGCTCGGTTTATCGCGCTTGCGCTGCGAGTAAGTCTTGTCGCTTAGCGCTGATATCAAAGAGGGTGTAAGACAGCGTTAATTCCTCATACTCCTGCGGCAACGCAGGGTCGACATAAAAGCGCAATTGGTATTCAAGCCGTTCATTGGCTTGTAGCGGCTGCTGGTCAAAGCAAAAACACGCCAATTTGTGTAAATACTTGGCTGCGAGCCCTGGAGAAACAGATGGAATAGCCTGCATGACTCGCGGCTCACCACTGGTATTCGCTGCGGCAAATGTCACCACTGTCATCGCCCCGGGTTTCACCACCACTTCTTGCTTTTGCGCTAACACTTCAAAGGGGGCACCACTTTGCGCATGGGTTGTAAAGCTCACCGTCACTTCGCGAGAGTCATCCACATGCTCGCTTTGCTGCGCCTGTTCGAGTGAGGGCTTACCATTAAGCCCTGTTACTTCGCAGAACACGTCGTAAAGCGGCACCAAGGCAAAGGCGAACGCAAACATGCCGATGACGCTGATGACTAGTTTCTTTAATAACGGTGCGTGGTTCATTACTGCACCTTAGGTGGCGTTTCAAAGGTGTGGTAGGGTGCCGGAGATGCTACCTCCCACTCCAAGCCTTCTGCGCCATCCCACACTTTCGCTGGTGCTTGCTCTCCAGCCTTGATGCACTTGAACACCACGGCAACAAACAGCAGTTGAGAGAGTCCAAAGGCGAAACCACCAATACTGATAATGGCGTTAAAATCAGCAAACTGCAGCGCATAGTCTGGAATACGCCGTGGCATACCCGCCAAACCTACAAAATGCATGGGGAAGAACAGCACATTAACGCTGACTAACGACAGCCAGAAATGCCATTTCGCCAACGTGGTGCTATACATGTGCCCAGTCCATTTTGGCAGCCAGTAATAAGCAGCGGCCATAATCGAGAACACCGCCCCGGTCACTAAAACATAGTGGAAGTGCGCCACCACGAAGTAGGTGTCATGGTACTGGAAATCCACTGGGGTAATTGCCAACATCAACCCTGAGAAGCCCCCGAGGGTAAACAACACAATAAAGGCGATAGCAAACATCATTGGTATTTCAAAGCTGATGGCACCGCGCCACATAGTGGCTACCCAGTTAAATACTTTTACTCCCGTTGGCACCGATATCAACATGGTCGAGTACATAAAGAACAATTCCCCGGCCAGTGGCATACCGGTGGTAAACATATGGTGGGCCCACACCACGAAAGACAGCAAGGCGATGGAGGCCGTGGCATATACCATGGACGAATAGCCAAACAGTTTTTTGCGTGAAAAGGTAGGAACTATGGTGGAGATAATGCCAAACGCTGGCAAAATCATAATGTACACTTCCGGGTGACCAAAGAACCAAAAGATATGCTGGAACATCACAGGGTCGCCACCACCGGCGGCATTGAAGAAATCAGTGCCAAAATACTTATCAGTGAGCACCATGGTCACCGCACCCGCCAACACCGGCATCACTGCAATTAATAAAAACGCAGTGATCAACCAGGTCCACACAAACAGCGGTAATTTCATCCACTTCATCCCTGGAGCACGCATATTAACGATAGTCACAATGACATTAATGGCCCCCATGATGGAGCTTATCCCCATAATGTGAATGGCAAATACAAACAGGGCAGTATTGTCGTTGCTGTAGGTGGTCGATAAGGGCGCATAGAAGGTCCACCCAAAGGCCGGACCGCCGCCTTCCATAAACAGCGACAGCAATAAGATGGCAAAAGCGAATGGCAGAATCCAAAAGCTCCAGTTATTCATTCGCGGCAAAGCCATATCTGGCGCGCCAATCATCATGGGGATCATCCAGTTAGCTAAGCCCGTAAAGGCAGGCATCACGGCGCCGAAGACCATAATCAAACCGTGTACTGTGGTCATTTGGTTGAAAAAATGAGGGTCAACCAGCTGAAGTCCTGGTTGGAATAGCTCGGCTCGGATCACCATTGCCATGGCGCCACCGGTTAAAAACATCAACAACGAAAATAATAAGTACAAGGTGCCGATGTCTTTGTGGTTAGTAGTAAAAAGCCAGCGTTTAATTCCGGTTGCAGGCCCGTGATGTTCATGTGTTGCAGCTGCTGTACTCATTGTTCCTCCCCATCAATATAGGCCTGAATCACGCTTGGTTGAACGATGTCACCGGTTTCATTACCAAAGGCATTGCGTTGGTAAGTAACCACCGCTGCCAACTCTTTAAGCGTAAGTTGACCGACAAATGCCTGCATCGCAGTCCCTGGCTTACCGTGCAGCACAATATCGATATGGTCGTTAATATCGCCGGTGGCTATGGGACTGCCTTTAATGGCGGGGAAGACTCCAGGTAAACCAAGCCCCGTAGGCTGATGACAAGCTGCGCAGCGAGTGATGTACACTTGCTCGCCCGATGCCATAAGCTCATCTTCTGAGAGGATTTGTTCTAGCAGCTCAGCATCAGCCTGCGCCTGAGCTTGCTTCGCTTGTTTCTGCTCTGCCAGCCAAGCGTCAAACTCTTCAGGGGGTTTTGCTTCTACGACCACCGGCATAAAGCCGTGGTCTTTGCCGCATAACTCGGCGCACTGGCCGCGATACGTACCCGGTTCGTTTACGCGCGTCCAAGCTTCGTTGATAAACCCAGGGTTAGCGTCTTTCTTTACTGCAAAATCGGGCACCCACCAAGAGTGAATGACGTCATCCGAGGTCATTAAAAAACGTACTTTTTGATTAGTGGGAATGACCAAGGGTTTATCTACTTCGAGGAGGTAATTGTCGCCCTTATTTTGCGCATTTTTGATTTGCTCTTGAGGCGTAGACAGCAGTGAGTAAAAGCCCACATCGTGACCCATATACTCGTAGTGCCATTTCCATTGTGATCCAGTCACCTTAATGGTGATATCGGCCTTTGATGTATCCTCCATAGCAATCAGGGTTTTGGTGGCCGGAACAGCCATGGCTATGAGAATAACAAATGGAATCGCTGTCCAAAGTATTTCTACTTTGGTGCTTTCATGAAAGGTAGCGGGGGTGACCCCTTTTGACTTGCGGTGTTTGAGCAGCGCCCAAAACATCACCGCGAAAACAACCACACCAATCACACAGCATATAATAAATATGGTCATGTGTAGTTGGTAAACATTTTCGCTAATGTCAGTTACCCCTTGGCGCAAGTTGTACTTGCTATTCGCGGACACCAATTGAGGGAATAACAGACATAGCAACATGAGGGAGCTCAGCTTCTTCATGTGTACCATCTCCTTATTGTTGCGCAATGCAAGGAAGAGGCGGTTACAGCTTAATACCCAATCTTCGTTATTATTATGCTTTTACCAGTCGACAACTTTGACCCTAAACAAACTGTTGAAAAACCGACCAGCAAAGCCTGTAATATAACCAATTAGTCAAAGATTGAGCTAATAGCAAGTTAATACACTATTTTTGTTTACGTTTTATTAATAAATTAACAGGGAGATTCAAACTGTTAGAAAGCACTGTGGCTAAGGAGGGAACGTGGGGAAAGCCCCTAATAACCGACCTATTAGAGGCAAAATAAGTAAATTTAATTACATCCAGTCGGCGTTTCGGATCACACCTACAGCTAAGCCTTCAATATTAAAGGATTCGTTTTCTAAATCGACTTCAATGGGTGTGAATTCTTCATTCTCTGCATGCAGCAGAACCTTACGCCCAGCTTTTTCTAAGCGCTTCACGGTGACATCTTCATCAACCCGCGCGACCACCACTTGGCCGTTTTCAGCCACCTGAGTGCGATGTACCGCTAATAAGTCGCCATCCATGATGCCGATGTCTTTCATACTCATGCCATTTACGCGCAGCAAGTAATCTGCAGCAGGCTTGAACAACAATGGGTCTATCTGGCAGTGACTCTCTATATGCTGTTGGGCAAGAATAGGCTCGCCCGCAGCAACGCGGCCAATTAAAGGCAGGCCCAATTGTTCGGGTTCTTCTTCCTCGACCAATTGAATACCTCGACTCGCGCCAGGCTTCATTTTAATTACGCCTTTCTTAGCCAACGCCTTAAGATGTTCTTCTGCGGCGTTAGCACTGCGAAACCCCAGTGTTTGTGCAATTTCTGCACGCGTCGGCGGCATGCCGGTATCTTTAATAAAGACTTTAATCAGCTCAAGAATTTGCGATTGGCGTTTAGTTAATGGGCGCATACAACTGGGTTTCCATACAGTACATTTAACTGTGAGTATATACAGTTAAATGAAAATCGCAAATAAAATCAGGGAATTTGCTGACTGTTGCAACCTTAATTAATGCAACTTCGCTTTTGTTCATATGCAACCTCACCTCATACTCATAAAGTGATAGGTGACGAATGCGCGACAATGCTTTAAAGTAGCGCTGTTTTAGTCATATTATTAAGCAGTTAGATGACTCGCCAAGGTGTATTTTCAGCGTTCCTTTTACTTATTTCGGCACTGACGATAGGTGCGTGCAAAGCCGATACGGTCAAGATGTCGCGCAGCGGCCTTTGTCACCCTGAAGACTCTGCTCATTATCAACGCACTCAATCTTTCACTCCCTATGCGAACTTAGAAAGCTGTCTAGCAGACGGTGGACGTTTACCAAAGAACTACACTAAACACACATCAGAAAATAGTTATCATCGGGATAACTGGCCACATTGGTTAGACACCGATCACGACTGCCAAGACGCCCGTGCTGAAGTGCTGATTGCCCAATCACACACTAATGTAAGCTACACCACCCAGGCGCGCTGCACCGTCACCAGCGGTCAGTGGCATGACCCTTATTCAGGGCAGATACTACGCAATGACGATGACTTAGATATAGACCATATTGTGCCGCTTAAATTTGCCTATGAACACGGTGCTGCCACCTGGAGTCGTTCGCAAAAGGCACAATTTGCCAACGATATGGAGAACTTGCTTGCTGTTGATGATGGCCTAAATCGTAGCAAAGGAGCAAAAGGTCCTTGGCAATGGTTGCCGCCGCACCAAGATTACCGTTGTCAGTACATTCAGCGCTTTAATTACATCATGAGCAAGTATGACCTTCGCTACTCGCAAAGCGAAAAAGACCAAGTTCAGAGTTTGCTGCAAAGCTGCGTAGGTGAAACTTTAAACCTCAGCGCACTGCCCTCAACCGTGCACCAATAACCAACCGTTTGAAAGTAAATATTCTATATTGATAGAGCATCCAATGAACTCGTTGGCGAGGATATATGCTCAATATCACTATAAACGAAACACACAATACTGCCCTACTCGAACCACAAGGCCAGCTGACAGCAGAAGACTTTGCAGCAGCAGTGCGTATTATCGACCCTTACATTGAACAGCATGCAAAGCTACATGCTCTCATTATTGCTACTGAACACTTTCCGGGGTGGGACTCATTTGCCGCGTTACTCTCTCATCTGCAATTTGTGCGTGACCATCATAAAAAGGTGAACAAAGTAGCCATTGCCACCAATTCGTTGCTTGGTGACTTTGCCCAGCAACTAGGCGCACACTTTATTCATGCAGAGGTTAAATCCTTTCGTTATGAACAACGTGAGCAAGCGAAGCAGTGGGCACAAAGCCCTTAACTAAAAGCGGCTACCGGGCTGATTTAAAAACGCCTGCTCAGCGTCGCTCGATTGCCGACCGAGAATATCATTACGATGTGGATAACGCCCAAAACGGTCAATGATTTCTTTGTGAGCCAGTTCATATTTATAATTACTCAAGGGCCGAAAAAGCTGCTCGGCCACCACATGAATCGCCTGGCTCTCACTGTGCATATAGGGCATGTATAAGAAACTACGCTCGGTATCATCAAGTTCCAAAGCAAACTTTTTTTCCACCGCATTCTGCGCCAAACATAAAGCCAGTGTATCGGTTGCAAACGCTTGGGCCGTATCGCGGAACATATTACGAGGAAACTGATCCAGCACTATAATTTCACATAACGCGCCTCGAGCAGATTTTCGCCAAGAATAAAGCTCGCCTTGGCGCGCTGCCTCGTAAGTAGGTAAAAATTGCTTTTTTATTGTGGCGTCAAAGTCGGCGCTTTTTTTAAACCAATCCTGTGGACTGCTGTGAGTAAACCAAAATTCGTAAACGGATTCATATTGCATGATGATCTAATGGCGAAAGTTTGCTTTCGTCCGGCAACTATTGTTTAGTTACAGCTAAGGCCAAAAGGTAGTAATTCGCAAGCTCTGAGGTATTTTTTATGAAGCTGTTTATATTTGAACATTGCCCCTATTGTATAAAGTCGTTACTGGTTGCACGCGCCTTGGGCTTAGAGGTGGACGTACGCTTCCTCCTCAACGATGACGAGGCCACCCCAAACCAGTTAGTGGGCAAAAAAATAGTGCCTATTTTGGTCAAAGATGATGATACCGCGATGGCCGAAAGCTTAGATATTGCCGAGTATTTCTGCACTCTTGCCAACAAGGAGCTGTCACAGGGAGAGCACTTTAATCAAGCCCAACAGTGGGTTGAAAAGCATCTTGAAACCTTTTTACGGCTGACCTTTGTGCGCTGGCCGCAGCTGGCTCTACCGGAATACGCGATTGATACCGCTATCAGCTATTTTCGCGAGAAGAAAGAGCAGCGCCTGGGCGAATCTTTCGATAGCGTGTTAGCCAACAGCGACGCTGATATCGCCACAATGGAACACGCATTGAGTGAGTTAACATGGCTGCAAACCCCAGAACATATTACTTGGGCCGATGTGGCGTTGTTTCCGTTTCTGCGCAACCTCACTGTGGTCAAAGACTTAACCTTTCCAGAGCATGTACGCGACTATGTCGATACATTAGCCACTGAACACCGAATTAAAACCTTTACCCGCGTTGCTGTTTAAGGAATACAGATGAGTATTTGGGCCCAAGAGATTGATTTAGCCTTATGTAAAAAGCTTGATTTAGGTGTAGGTGAAAAAGGCACCTTAATGACTAAACTCGGCATTGAGATCACAGAGATAGGCGACGATTACCTGGTCGCCTGCCTCCCTGTGAGCAACGAATTATATAACCCCATGGGCATTGTTCATGGCGGCGTTTACGTGGCATTAGCCGAAACCGTGGCCAGCTACGCCGCCAATTTTGTGGTCGATACCCGCAAATACTACTGCGTCGGCCAGGAGATCAACGCCAACCACCTTAAAGCCTCACGCACCGGCACACTTAAAGCCGTGACCAAGCCCGTGCATCTAGGCGGCCGCTCATCAGTGTGGGAGATAAAAATTTACAACAGCGCCGGCGATTTGTGTTGTATTTCAAGGATGACGGCTGCGGTGGTTGAGAAGCGTTCAAAAGGCACAGGGCTTTAAAGCGGGATGATCACCTGTAGGTCAGACTTCAGTCTGAAAATAAATAGGCAAGGCTTTAGCCCTGCGAAAGGTGTTTTGAATTGAGCTTTTTCGGAACGTTTCTCAGGATCGGAGAGCAACGTTTAGAGCCTCTAATTAGAGACGCCTTTGTAAACTTCTTATACCAAGACTCTACTATGATCCCTCGATGAAAGCAGGGATGAATAACGATTTTAATGAGCTCATCGACTGTATTCGCAACTCCACTACTTTAAGGCTCTATGAACCGGGTAGAAATCGTGTGAAGTATTTTGAACAGCGTAAACCTAAAGCCACCGGAGGTGTGAACTAATGAAAGCATTATACTTGGCTATCATGACACTGATTACATTTAGTTGTGCTGCTAATTCCAGTAATACAAAGCTCCCTTGCGAAGATGCCACCAACAGTCTTGAATTCGAGCAATGCATAGCGCAGAAAAAAGACGAGTCTGAACACCGCCTAACAAACGAGTTAAGGCTTTTACGGGAGCAAATTCAGATGGCTTATGCTGCAGAGACTCAATTAGGTAACACATTAATCGACCAAGTAGAAAAAACTCAATTGGCATGGAGCGATTTTAAGGCTCAAAGTTGTCAACTTGAGGCATTCGAGATTGAGCAAGGCACAAGTGCGTATGAGACCGCTATAAATAATTGTGAGTTGCGTATGAACCAAACTAGGATAAAGGCTCTTTCCCAGATACTTAATTAGCCCTTTGGAGTAGCAAGGCTGAAGCCTTGCCTACAGAGCGGCCTCCCCAGTAGGTTGGGCTTTAGCCTAACCTTTATGTGAAAAACACATTTGTGTTCTCAGCCCAGAAATCTGGATTGTATTTGTCGAGGCTGAAGGCCTTGCCTATAGAGTAACCTCTTTTGTAGGTTGGGCTTTAGCCTAACCATTTTGGGGAGTTATTGATTGTGTACTAGGCCCCGAACTCTGGAATGTGACCGCCTTTGCCGGTTGCAAGGCTGAAAGCCTCGCCTATAGAGCAACCTCTCCCTGTAGGTTGGGCTTTAGCCTAACCGTTATGTGAAAAACATGTTCGACGCTAAAGTCCTAGTTTTGATGAATATGACCACCTTTGTCGATTGCAGGGCTGAAAGCATCGCCTACAAGGTAGTGCAATACACTCATCTCAATTATGATACGAGTGAGATACAACCTCGTTAAAAGCTGTATATTCGCAGAGTATTATCGTCATAGCTGAAGTATGCCAGCTCCCGTTTTGTTGGATGAAGGCTGAGACGACCAGGTCCGAAAGTAAGCTCACTCAGCTTAACAAACTGTCTATCGCGATCCTGCTGATAGAGTGCAGTGTCAAACTCCTCCCCCTTGCGCTCGGTTAACACAGCATATTTACCATCACTAGAAAAATTATGCCGACTGAAAGTGTCAATGATTTCATCAGCATTGCTTTGATATACTTTCTGCGCAGTGGCACTATTTCCTTCCCAAATAAGCCTATAGAGCGTTTTGCCGCTAAGTAGCCAAACTTTACTATTCCATTTACCTAAGCTGATATCATTACCAAATTCCAGTTGTTGCTTTAATAGCGTATTGGTTTTGTAATTCCAAAAGCGTACTGTATCGCCTACGATGTATGCAATGATAGATTCTGCCTCATTCAGAATAATATGTGTCCGCACTTTGCCTCTAACTTCAATGTCATTGATCGTTTGGGCATCAGCTAACTTCCACGCCCTAAGCAAAGTTTTATCACTTAACCATATTGATACTTGACGTTGCATCGATAGCACTTCATATTCCATATTAAAGTCATCGCTGGGGTGAACTCCCGATACATTAAGCATTCTAGCTGCTGCATCCAAGGAGTTAATGCCCAACAATTCATAATTACCTGAAAGTACGTAGCGGCCTGAGCGACTGACATCGAGATCATAACCTAAAGCAGGCTCAGCCTGACTAATAGATACCAGCTCTCCATTATCCAACAATTTATACAGTTGCGAGCCCGCAAAAAAATATAAGGCTTCATCAGTGTAAGCCATTCTTTGCTCATCTATTGCTGGCGTTAAAGAGAGTGCCTTTAAACTTCCATCAGAAGCGATAACAAAGGCCTCCTTTCGCACAAAAGAGGACAACAGCAAAGCCCCTCCGTTCGGGCTGTACCCTAAATAAGACACCTTTGCATCCAAAGTTTTAGGCATCGCAATTTCATGCTTAATTGTCAGCTGACCCGCCGAGAGACCAAATGACAAAAAGCATAAAATAAGAGCTAGGAATAAGGGGTTTATCATGCTGCCACAAATCCATAGTAATAAGTCATAAAGTCTGAAAAGGTAAGTGATCGTTGAGGGTTAACAGAATGTAATGGCAGCTTTCCTTTCGACATACCCCATGTCGCAACATGTAACTCGATCGCCTTGCTTTCATACTGCTCCAATTCATCAAAGGAAAAACAAAAAGGCAGCATAACCAAGCTATTAACGCATTAGAAGGAGTTGCAGAAGTAATGAGCTTATGGCATCCGTATTTGCACCTCTATTTCTAGTGTATGAACATGCTAAATATGGCTGGGCTAAAGACTGACCTACAACCATATGCTCACTTCTTTTTATAAGCATCAATGTATCAGCCCAATTCCTCTGCATCGACATGGATACATGGAAAATAAAGTTTAAGGTATTCAGTAAACAGCTAATAGAAACACCGGGCTTCAACCTGACTGAAAAAACACCGAATCTTTGGTCTTTAATGGGAATTGTTGTAGAGTCACGATTCCCACCATGGAGAACAAGATATACAAGGATAAGTATGACAACTCAAAAACAGCTGTGGAAACCAAATACTTGGGCTTCGGTCATTTTAGGGGTTTTTATGCAACCTTTCGCGTTCCTTTATGTTAACAGAGGACGGTTATTTTTCGCATATTTGAGCCTTTTTGCACTGGTCGCTCTAATAGGCTCCAAGCTGACACCTTTTTTACCTAGCTACATCGATCTCGCATTTTTATTACTTGTATTGATGTTCATCCACACTCTTTGGCTCGCAAAAACCTATGACAGCAGCCAACACCGTAGTTGGTACGCTAACTGGTGGACATCGCTGTTAGGTTTCACCCTATTTCTGATACTTATATTTTTTACGCGAATCAATGCATTTGAATTGTTTGCTGCACCATCCTCTTCGATGAGCCCTACGTTAACGCCTAATAGCGTAGTGGTGGTAAATAAGCTCGGTTATGAAAATCATCGCTTAGCGGGCATTCAACTAAAAAAAGAATCCCCTTCCAAAAGGCCTCAGCGAGGTAGTCTTATTGTCTTTCAGTTCCCAGAACAGCTTAGTATCAACTACATAAGTCGCGTTGTTGGCCTGCCCGGGGATACGATAGCGCTGAAGGGCAAGCAAGTATTCATTCAACCCGCCTGCGACACGCTCGAAGCTCAATGTGCACCTATGCGAGCTCTACATCAAATTGAGCAAGGCGCAATAAGCGAGCCGCCGTATCAGGGTTATTCAGAGTCGATAGGAGAACACACTTATAACATATGGCTAAACAAACATGCCTCCCCACGAACTGAGCGGTATTATCAAGGAAAATCGAAGTGGAAAGTGCCGGATCACCACTACTTTGTGCTTGGAGATAACCGTGATAATAGCTTAGATAGTCGCTATTGGGGCTTCGTTCCGGTAGACAACATCATAGGTGAAGTAGCATTGAGCTGGTAGATGCTCTCATTGCAACGCAATGATATCAGGAGAAATGATTGAGTATAGATTCGCAGATAAAGTTGAATCTCACTACGCTGTGAATAATTGGTTGTGACTAGGCAATGGCCTTTGGAATGTGACCGTCTTTGGCGGTTTCAAGGCTAAAACCTTGCCTACCACATCAGCACCTGTAGGTTGGGCTTTAGCCTAACCATTTTGGGGAGTTATTGATTGTGTACTAGGTCCCGGTCTCTGGGATATGACCGCCTTTTGCGGTTGCAAGGCTAAAGCCTTGCCTACCACATCTACCCTTGTAGGGTGGGCTTCAGCCTAACCATGTATGAGAAACAGGTAAGGAACACGGTTGTGATTAGGTACTGGCCTCTGGAATGTGACCGCCTTTGCCGGTTGCAAGGCTAAAGCCTTGCCTACATCATCACCCCTGTGGGTTGGGCTTTAGCCTACAACATCGACTCCTGTAGGTTGGGCTTTAGCCTAACCATGTGTGAGAAACATATAAAAACACGGTTGTGTCTAGGTACTGGCCTCTGGAATGTGACCGCCTTTGGCGGTTGCAAGGCTGAAGCCTTGCCTACAACATCACCCCTGTGGGTTGGGCTTTAGCCTAACCTTCAATAACACCCGAATTTCAGGCATAAAAAAAGGCCGCCTAAGCGACCTCTTTTTTAGCGTTTTAGCTATATCATTGATTACTCAACGATAGAAGCTACAACACCAGCACCAACTGTACGGCCACCTTCACGGATTGCGAAGCGTAGACCTTCATCCATCGCGATTGGGCA
>NZ_SGPG01000010.1:0-195902 GCF_004208955.1 Pseudoalteromonas sp. CO325X | reverse complement strand
AATTGATATTGTGGTGCTGCCTATCACATGTTTACTAATTTATTGTATGAAATATTATAGGTCTCCTTTTAGTAAAACATATAAAGGTACGGATAATCACCTACAACAAACGCCTTTGCAGCTGATTGGTTTCTCACTTTTTACAATTAGCTTAGCAGCAATGGGTAGCTGGATAGCCTGGCTTGGAATTCAAGCTCCTCTACAGTACTTCTCGGGTGTTAAAGGAGCCGCCCATGGATATACATTAATTCAAGTTGGTGGTTTAATTGCTTTATACAGTGCATGGGGAGCACTTGTTTTTCTATTTAGGCTAGTTAGCTTACGTAATAAATCTGCCTAACAAACTGTTTAAGAGGGGTTCGCAACGCGTGGCATTTTTTCTATGCGTGAAGTTTCATGGAGAGCTCGGTGAATAAAGTCGCTATCGGAATTTCAAGTGCGCTATTGCTAGTTACTGTTGTTGGAATATTTTTTCGAAGATATGCAATAGCTTGTGAATTTTCTCATATGCTAGATTTTCGAGAAATAAACAATCAGTTCCACATTGGAAGCGATATACCACCAGAGCGCATCGAAGATTTGTCTCAGATTGTCTCTTCCGCATTAAAGAGGATTGATGGAGTCTACGGGAAGCCTGAATCAACACCAAAAATATTGTTTACATCAGACTCTGCCACGGCAATTATTTTTGGAGCCAATGAAACGGCCACCATGCATCGAACGCCTTGGCGATCATGTATTATTGTTGGTCCTAAAGGCCAAAATGTGGACGTCATAGCTCATGAATGGTTGCACGCGGAAATCCAGCAACGTGTCGGCTTTTGGCGTTTTATTCAAGAAGTTCCTGTATGGTTTGATGAAGGGGTGGCACTCACGTTAGATCATAGAGAGCCTTTTTTGCCAGAAAACATCGACTTGTCAAACGAACGAGTTGAGGACGTCCGTAATTTAGTAACAGGAAAGGACTTCTTTTCTGGTAATATCATGGAGCATTATAAAGCTGCCAGAATGGCGGTGATACCATTAATACAAGCTGACAGCCTATACCAAAAGCTTGAACAAATTTCTAATGGCGGCAGTTTCGATGCCGTATTTTTGAAAGCTAACAAGTCAATACAACCCACCGCTAACGCGTCGGCTGATTGAGGCGTTACATTGCAATAATATATTAAATATGAAGTATAAATGCCCAAATTGCGATAACACTATTTTCAATCGAAGATTATCGCATTGTGAATTTTGTAGTTTTGAGTTACCACAAGAGCTATTGCTGAGTGATGCCGAAAAAATTAAGCTGGATAAAGAGTATAAGAAAGCTCAATTAAATACATCTAGGCGAAGGTTAAGTAAAGATGTTGGCTATTCGGGGGTGACTGAAGCGAACGAAGTTAGCTTTCTGCTCGGAGCGCCGAGTCTTCGCACTAGAGCACCCAGACAATGTATTAAATGTAGTTTACCTGTTTCAGAGGACTTTGAAGATTGCCCATATTGTTTTGGCAAGAACGAAAGTGAAGTAAACAAAGCAAGGGTCGCTTACCAACAAGAAATGAAATTGGTTCAGGGGCTCGGTAAATACTTTATTATGGCTTTTTTACTAGTCGCTTTGATTATGATTGGTGTATTTGCCGTATAACAAGTTAGTTAAACTGTGGGCGTAAAACAACAGGCGTGCGCTCCTTGGTCGCCTATTTTGCCTGCTATTTTTTGCTTTTTATCAAGCATTATGAAAATAAGGATGGAACCCATTGAAAAGAGTATACCTGACGATATTGATTCTCTCTGTAGTAATGATCCTGGGAGCTTGGAATATAAGTAAATCAAGAACTTTTCAGGTGTTTGGAGAGATAGTCGCAAAGGCCGAAACGAATGAAAAGGTTATCGCATTAACCTTTGATGATGGTCCTTGGGGAGCGAAATATACCACTCAAGTGTTGAATATCCTCGAAGAGCATGATGTGAAGGGTACGTTCTTCCTGAATGGGTCGGGAATTCAACAAAACAAGCAACCGGCTATAGATCTGGTTAACGCAGGTCATCAGATAGGCAATCATTCGTACAACCATAAAAATATGACGTTAATGGGACTTGACGAGGTGAGGGATGAAGTCGACTCCACCACAGCCTTAATTCGCCAGATTGGATTTGAGGGTGAGATATACTTTAGGCCTCCGTATGGTAAAAAGCTTTTTGTTTTGCCCTATTATTTGAAGTCGGAAGGAATAAAAACAATCACATGGAACGTTGAGCCTGAAACCTATCCTAAAGTTGCAGGAAGTTCTGCGTCTATCGCAGAGTATGTTGTTAACTCTTCTACTCCAGGTTCAATTATTCTTTTACACGTTTTGGGGTCTAAAAACAAAGAGTCGCGAGACGCAATCGGGCCAATAATTAAGGGACTGAGAGCAAAGGGCTACAAATTTGTTACGGTCTCACAGTTGCTAGGGGAAAATGCATAGCAAATGCAAGTAGCCGACTCACTGCTCTCCCTGCTGTTGCAGGCGTTAGCCACAGGACTAACCCAACTATTTAAGGAAGGATGAAATAATTAATGGATGAAATCAGAAGCGATATAAATAGTGAGGAGAAAAATCAAGGGAAGGGTATTCAAATCTTTCCCATGATTTTCGCTCTACCAGCAATAAGTTTATGTTATTCCTAAACTAACGACTAATCATTGAAGAGCCTTTTGGATGCAATAGGCTTTTCCCTAGTAGGCGCATTAAGGTTTGGAATTGGTCTCTTTTCTCTTCGCTTCAAATCATGGTCTAGGCGATTAACAAAGTCCACTAACAGGCTGTCATTCTCTTATCATCGCTTAACCTTGAGTGTGACTCTTATTGCTTAACTATAGGCTTAAAAACTTTAATCTCAAAAATTAAGTTATCATCCTCTTCGGGCAAATAAGATATTTTAACTCTATTACCCTCTTTTATGACTTTTGAATCATGCGCTCTGTTGGCGAAAAAAATGCCACTAGTGATAAAGTCATTATACTCAAAACTAACCTTTCCAACTTTAAAGCTCTCCCTTCGACTGCTAACTTTTTCAGTTTTCAGATCTGTTATTATACCTTCAACAGAAATTAACTCTCCAGATTCAATCCTATCAATTCTTTCCATTCTTTTATAATAAGCATGAATGTTAATGGTCAAATAAAGCAAAACCAACGAAAATAGCAGTCTGAAATCCATTATATTAGAAAGCTTTAGCTTATCCTCATATAACCTCCTAAGAAAGAAAAAAGAGAAGATTAAAGATAAAGTAATAACGATCGTGATATAGAAGTCCCAGCATATAGTTGGAATTTTAGATTGATAATAAATCTCAAACATTATTGCTCTCTATCTAATCTTGGTTGTACATGCATAGGAACCATGCTCGCTCCGTTTCCCATACCTATATCAATCCAGAAACTGCACAACACGAACTATGCGGCTTGTATTTAATCGGTTACTAAATTTGGATAAGGACATTACAAAAAGCATTGTTGCTATGTGAGATAGGGGTGACGTACATATATGTTATTCATATAATCTTTTCATCACCTAGCCTTAAGCCTAGGTGATGAAAAAGTCCACAAGCGGAGCACTTACCGAACTATTGCGTTTATATAACTCAGTGAAACCACAATCCAGGCAGCTAATGGTTACATATTTACCGGTTTCATAATCCAGAATACTTTCTAAGCGATCAGCCGCAGCATAGAGTTGACCAGCTTCATAACCCTTGCACTTACACTTGGGGCATTGGTAATCACCACCTTGTTTTTCAGCGATAATTTTTTTAATTAAATTAAACCTTTCCGGGAAGCTGTACTTATCGATAGAAGAGTAGGCGTCAAATAGTTCATCTAAGGAATATGAACTGTAATTTGGTTCATTGTCAAACATCAATCTTTCTCCAACAGTGGGTAGAATACTTATTAGCGAGAATTTTCAGGGCACGCCACTTCGTTAAACACAAACCTAAACAAATACAAACCTCTGAGTAAGGCGCAAAGAGCTGTCGCAATTTATTAGGTAAATTAAGAACTAGCTCAGACAGTGTAAGTGGAGTGGGCAACATTCTCACCGACATTGGAAAACTGGGTAACTTCGTGGCCATTTATAGTATTTGATTTCTCTAAAGTTGCAACAAGTGGCTTGGGCGTTTTTAGGTAAAGTGTGTTATGCGTCGCTTTCGCTGAGTGTTTCCACTGAGCGGCACTTCGGAAACGTTGAACACCCCCAAAACTGAGCGCCTTTATTGACGCCGCGTTTGGTTTTACGAATAACCATCGCGGAGCCGCAGCGCGAACACGTTTTTGCGTTGGCTTTGTTCGCTAGCAAGTCTTTTACATAATGACGATGGTTAAAATTAGTAACCACGCCTTTTTTAAGCTTTAATTCGTTAATGGATGCAATAATGTCATGGCACTCGGCGATTGAAAACACTGGCTGAGTAAATTGCTTAATATAAGCCACACATCCTCGTGCATAAGTAACGTTGTCTGGCATCACGGTTTTAAACTTACTATCACCGATAAAAACGACTACTGAATGCAACGTATTTGGTGCAATCGCCAATAGCGACTCGAGAGTTTTAGTGTGTTTATAATTCTGATGAAGCGGGTTCTGAAAACGCGTTGAATGACGGTAAATTTTTTGCGTCCATTGCTTTTGTGTTTTAGAGCCAAATATCCAGCCTTTCATATTTTTGGTTTCCACAACGAATAACCCATATACAGAAATAACAAGGTGGTCTATTTGCGTCGTTCCGCTCTCAGTTGGCAGAGTTACGTCTTTCACTAATGTGTAATCCGACGAGGGTAACTGTGATAACAGTCTATTTATAACAAACTCGCCGGCGAGGCCTTTGAACCAAGGGCTTTTGAATACACAGAGAATAATAATTAGCGGTACGAAGTACCAAGCTTTCGCTAACCCCCCGGCTAGCAGTGCTAGTATGTCCACATAACATCCTTATTTAAATCTTACCGCAGTTCAATGCGGCAAATTGGTAAAGTACTCCTGAGTACAGCAGCCTCTGGCGCGACGGCACTCGTATGTAATTATAAATTAGCGAGCCTTTTTTCTGGCGACGTGGCCGGTTCAATCGAACTTGTCTAGCTAAATGTGTTGAGGCAGAACCCTACTGGAAATATTTTGAGCTGAGAAGAATTTAACTAAATTTTAAACTGACAGCCTTAGACCAAAAGCGGGTAACTGTCAGGTTAAATCTGGGCGGGTACATGTAACCTAGGTAAATAGACTTCTAGCTATCCGCTTCAAATTATGGTCAAACTCTTTTTGGGCGATTACAAATTATCATTAATAGGCAATCATTCTCTTCTCATCGCTTAACCGTGAGTATGACCCTTATTATTTAACGTTAGGCTTAAAAACTTTAATCTCAAAAATTAAGTTATCATCCTCTTCGGGCAAATAAGATATTTTAACTCTATTGCCCTCTTTTATTACTTTTGAATCATGCGCTCTGTTGGCGAAAAACATGCCACTAGTTCCAAAATCATTATAATCAAAACTAACCTTTCCAACCTTAAACCGCTCGCTTCGACTGCTAGAGCTGCTAATACCCAACTCCGTTATTATACCTTCAACAGAAATTAACTCTCCAGATTCAATCCTATCAATTCTTTCCATTCTTTTATAATAAGCATGAATGTTAATGGTCAAATAAAGCAAAACCAACGAAAATAGCAGTCTGAAATCCATTATATTAGAAAGCTTTAGCTTATCCTCATATAACCTCCTAAGAAAGAAAAAAGAGAAGATTAAAGAGAAAGTAATAACGATCGTGATATAGAAGTCCCAGCATATAGTTGGAATTTTAGATTGATAATAAATCTCAAACATTATTGCTCTCTATCTAATCTTGGTTGTACATGCATAGGGTCTATACTTGCCCGCCACTCTTATCAGTATCATCTTCAAAGGAGGTGAGCATCTGCGCACCACGAAATTTTCGAGGTTATCCTCACCGAGTGAAACGCCAGCTTGAATTTAGCCTTCCAATTATAAATAAGCTTGGTGGTGCTCTCGGAAGAAGCTGAACCTCTTACACTGAATAGCCTTGCTTATTTACAAAGCAACTGCTTCATGTAGTTTGTATAACTTTTTCTTTTTCATTTTGGTCATGTAACACCTCAATATTGGAACATTGTTCACTATTAAAATGTTCAGCTCAATTAAACCAGTTCATTTTCTGTTAACTGGTCTTTAAAGATTAATAAATTCGCAGCTCGCTCAAGTCTTCGCCGAGCGATGTAATCGTTGACGGTTTCACCGACAACCCCGGTAAAAATACGATGAAAGTGATAAGGCGAGAAATGGCTAACCTTTGCCACATCAGTAAGGGAAATTTTTTCCGTTAAATGAGTTTCAATGTATTGGGTTACTCTCTCAATGCGCTTTTTATATTCTCTGTCCATAGAAACCTGATTTAAAATATGGCTACTGTGATATTTCCTGCCACAGTATTAAAGGTGAAGCGGGGCAGTGAGCTTACCACCTGCTAGTGGCTTAGCACAGCAGGCAGTAAGGCGGGTATAAGATGCGATTAGGCTTTTTTCACAAACTTAGCGGTGACCATCATTTCACCGGCGCCATCGACCTTACAGTCGAGCTCATGGTCTTTACTGTCTTGAATGCGGCGGATCACGGCTTTGGTGCCGATTTTCATGACCATTGAGCTGCCTTTTACTTTCAAGTCCTTGGCAAGGGTCACCTTGTCGCCTTCATTTAATTCCGTGCCGTTGGCGTCTTTGGCCGTGATCGTTTCTTCTTCTTCGATTTGATTGGGGTCCCATTCATAGGCGCATTCTGGGCAAATCAATTGGTTTTGGTCTTGATACACGTATTGTGAATCACATTTTGGGCAAGGAGGAAGAGACATACTATTTAACTACTGAGATTGACAATAGCGCCAATGATAAAGGCTGGGAGGGGATTTTGCGAGTGCCTTCGCACACAAAAAAAGCCCCAAACAAGTTGGGGCTTAGTATATTACCTTAGCTTTAGTCTAAGTAAGTGACTTCACCTAGGTTCAAGCTTTCGATTTGCTCTTTGATTTTAGCAACATCGCCAACAATCACCCATGTAAGCTGCTTGGGCTTAATAAGTGACTGTGCCTGCTTAGTGATAGCCTGCGTATCTGGCTGTTGCACTAGCTGCGGGTATTTTTCTAAATAGCTTACGTCGCGGCCATTGTCGTAGGCATCGGCCAAGGCGTTAAGCAGAGAACGTTTCTTCTCATAGCGACCTGGCAGTTTCGCGATTTTATTGGCAACCACTTTGTCCAGCTCTTCTTGGGTAGCTGGTTGCTCACCAATATAGCCGTTAAGCTCTTTCAGAATTTCCTGCATTGACTCTTTGGTCTTATCGGTTTGCACTGGGGCAAACACAAAGAACGTACTTTGTGCGTCGGTATCCATTAAAATAGTCCGAGCACCGTAAGACCACCCCTTGTCTTCACGTAAATTCATATTCATACGTGAGGTGAAACTGCCGCCGATGATGGTGTTCATCATATCCAAGGTCACTTCTTGCTGGGCGTCAGTGTCGTTGGCATCTGGTCCCAGCAATCCAGAAATAATCAATGACTGCGGCGAGTCTGGCTTATCAAGTACAAAGACCCGCGCTTGCTCGGCGTTGTCCACCGTCGGAATATCTAAACTAGGCGCCGCTTGCTGTGGTGCCTGCCAGCTTGCTAAGGCTTGTTCAAGGCTCTGCTTCAATTGCACTTGGTCAATATCGCCAACAACCACTAAGCGCGCAAGATCAGGGCGCATCCATTTCTCGGTGTAGGCGAGCATATCATCACGGCTAATTGCCGCTACTGATTCTTCGTTACCAGTACCGGTGAGCGGTTTACCGTAAGGGTGGCTGGCACCGTAGAGCAGGGGCGGTAATACACGTAGGGCATTGCTCATAGGCCGTGCCTTTTCTTGCTTGATTTGCTGCAAGATGAGTGTGCGCACGCGCTCAATGTCGCTGTCATTAAAGCTGGGGTTTTGCAGTACTTCAGAAAACAGCGCTAAGCTTTGTTGCCAGTTAATAGCCATGGCCGACATCGACAGCGAGGTCTTATCAAGGCTTGCACTGGTGTCGATAGATGCGCCAAGTTTTTCGAGCTCTTCAGCAAGGGCCAAGGCCGATAACTCACCGGCGCCTTCATCAAGCATATTGGCGGTGAAATTGGCCACGCCTGGCTTGTTATTATCGTCACTGGCGGTACCGGCAGATATATCTAAGCGCATATTAATCACCGGTGTGTCGCTGCGCTGAGATAATACCACTTCAAGGCCATTACTTAGGGTAAAGGTATTCACCTCGGGCAAGTCAAGACTCGGGACGTCGCCTGCACCCGGTACTCCAGTGGAACGATCAACGCCTTGTTCGTTGGCGCTAAGCTCGGCAAATGGGTGCACGGTCAACACAAAGTCGCCACTGCTTAGCCAGCGCTCGGCCGCACCTTGTACATCGCTGGTTGTGGCGTTGCTGGTGATTTCAAACGCGCGTTTATAGTAGCCTGGGTCGTTGTGATACACGGCACCGGAGGCAAGTACATCAGATTTACCGCCAAAGCCGCCCACGCCCTCTACTTGTTTTACCCACTCAGCGGCGTTAGAGAATTTAATACGGTTAAGTTCATCAGTGGTGGGGCCTTGAGCAATGATGTTAGCAATTTCTTCATCGATGATGGCTTCGATTTTTTCAATATTTGCTTTATCAAGGGCATCAACACCAATGATCAGCTGACCTGCTAAAGTGCGCAGGTAGTTAAAGCTAAATACGTTAGATGCTAATTGCTCATCGTACACCAAGCGTTGATACAAACGCGAATTCTTACCACCGGCTAACACGTCACTTAGCAGGTTTAAATACTCGCCATCGGTGGTGCCTTTTTCTGCGGTGTTCCACACCTTCACTATACGCGAAGCAGGTACGCGGTCTTTGATCACCATGCGCGATTGCTCATCACGCTTGGCTATCCACTTTTCCAGTTTGGCTACCGGTTTACCCGGTTTAATATCGCCAAAGTATTTGTTGGCCTTTTTCTTCGCAGTCTCAACATCAATATCACCGGCTAGCACTAACACAGCGTTATTGGGGCCGTAGTAGTCTTTAAACCACTGATGTACATCGTCTAACGATGCCGCATTTAAGTCTTCCATCGAGCCGATGACTGACCATGAATAAGGGTGGCCTTGTGGGAAAGTGTATTTCCACACGTTATTCCACATGGTGCCGTAAGGCTGAGCTTCACCTTGGCGTTTTTCATTTTGTACTACGCCGCGTTGCTCATCGAGCTTGTCTTGAGTGATAGCGCCTAGCAAGTGGCCCATACGGTCAGACTCCATCCACAATGCCATATCGAGGGCAGGGGTCGGCACGTTTTGGAAATAATTGGTTCTATCTGAGTTAGTGGTACCATTTTGCTCGGTGGCACCCGCGCGCTCGAATGGCCCGAAATACTCGTCGTCGTAGTTTTCCGTGCCATTAAACATTAAGTGCTCAAATAAGTGCGCAAAACCGGTTTTACCCACCTGTTCGTTTTTAGCGCCTACGTCATACCACACGTTTACCGCCACAATTGGCGCTTTACGGTCGGTGTGCACCACCACGGTTAGGCCATTGTCCAAGGTGAACGTTTGATAATCGATATTAACGAATGGCAGCGCTGGCGCTGCAGTTTGTTCCGCCTGTTGGTTTGCGGAGGTATTTGTTTGCGACGCAGTGCTTGCGCAGCCGCTGAGGGATAACATCACGGCAACACTAATCGCGCTTAAAGACATCTTATTCATGGTAGTCCTTGTTATTCTATTTATGAGTCCAGTAGTAACTTAGCATGATTTTGTAACCAGCGGCATCATCGATGCGAGCACTGGAGAGTTACAAATGTAAGAAAATATGTTTAGTTATTTAAAGCATAAAAAAAACCCCTCAAATGAGGGGTTTTGGGTAACACAGTGCCAACTAGCACTGGGAATGAGGATGGTACATTAACGGGGTATCCCGTTAGTCAAAGCGCATCTCGGGAACATCGCCTTCAACGATGAGTTTCCCTGCGGTTTTGCTGATTATTTCATCAACACTAACACCGGGTGCGCGCTCTAGCAAATGGAACGCGCCGTCTTTGACTTCTAGCACTGCGAGGTCAGTCACTATCTTTTTAACGCAATTTACGCCGGTTAGCGGCAGTGTACATTGCTCTAGCAACTTCGAATCACCGTGCTTACTTGCATGGGTCATGGTGACGATAATGTTTTTCGCCCCCGCCACGAGATCCATGGCGCCGCCCATGCCTTTGATTAGTTTCTTGGGGATCATCCACGAGGCGATGTTGCCTTGCTGATCCACTTCAAATGCACCGAGTACCGTCAAGTCTACATGACCACCACGGATCATGGCAAAGCTATCGGCGCTATTAAATATGGCTGCACCTGTGGCTGCTGTAACGGTTTCTTTACCCGCATTGATCATATCAGCATCGAGCTCATCTTCGCTGGGGTAGGGACCCATACCCAATAACCCGTTTTCTGATTGCAACATTACCTCAATGCCGTGCGGTACATAGTTGGCCACCAGCGTGGGAATACCAATACCTAGGTTAACGTAATATCCGTCTTCGAGCTCTTGCGCCACACGTTGGGCGATTTGTTCGCGGTTTAATGACATGCTCAGTACTCCTTAGGCAGTGCGTGTGGTAACACGTTCAATACGTTTTTCAAAATCGCCTTTGATAACGCGATTAACGTAAATCCCTGGGGTATGGATTTGGCTGGGCTCCAACTCGCCCGGCTCGACAATCTCTTCCACCTCAGCAACGGTAATTTTACCCGCCGTTGCGGCCATGGGGTTGAAGTTCATGGCCGTATGGCGAAAAACCAAGTTGCCGTAGCGGTCGGCTTTCCACGCCTTAACAATGGCAAACTCACCGATGACTGATTCTTCGAGAATATAGGGGCGACCATTAAACTCTTTCACTTCTTTGCCTTCGGCGACTGGTGTGCCGTAGCCAGTGGCGGTGTAAAAGGCTGGAATACCGGCACCGCCGGCGCGCATCTTCTCAGCCAAGGTGCCTTGTGGGGTGAGCTCAACTTCTAATTCGCCATCCAGCATTTGTCTTTCGAATAGGGCGTTTTCACCGACGTAAGACGCCATGATTTTTTTAATTTGTTTATCTTCGAGTAGCACACCAAGGCCGAAGTCATCCACGCCACAGTTATTAGAAACCACGGTGAGGTCTTTCACCCCTAGGCGTTTAATTTCACTAATGAGGCCTTCTGGGATCCCGCACAGGCCAAAGCCGCCTGCGATCACGGTGTCACCGTCTTTAATTCCCGCCATTGCATCGGCGTAACTGGTGACTACTTTGTCAAAACCGGACATGTCTACGCACTCCTTCGTTGTTGTTATTGGTCACAGTGGGCAAGAACGGCGTTTGCGACCTTGCTTTGTGGTTGTTTATCAAGGGCACGGCATATTGCCGCGCCTGTCTGTGCCAATCTTTGTAAATCAATACCTGGGTTGATGCCAAGCTTTTGTAATAGATAAACCACATCTTCGGTGGCAACATTTCCTGACGCGCCTTTGGCGTAGGGGCAGCCACCGAGTCCCGCAACGGCACTGTCAATGGTGGCAATCCCCATTTTGAGCGCCGTGTAGATGTTACTGATGGCTTGGCCGTAGGTGTCATGAAAGTGTACCGCCAGCTTGTCAGCGCTAATATCTTGCAATAGCACGCTCAGCAGGCTTTCTACTTGGTTGGCAGTGCCCACGCCAATGGTGTCGCCAAGGCTGACTTCGTAACAGCCTAAATCGAGCAGCTGCTGGCTGACCTCGAGCACCTTTTGGGCGCTGACTTCGCCTTGATACGGGCACCCCAGCACACAGCTTACATAGCCGCGCACCTTGATGCCGTTAGCCCGAGCCAAAGCCACCACTGGGCGAAAGCGCTCAATGCTCTCTTCAATGCTGCAATTAATGTTTTTGTTGGTGAAGGCTTCACTGGCCGCAGTAAAAATAGCAAATTCGCCCACCCCGGCTTGCAGTGCAAGCTCAGCCCCTTTTAAGTTGGGGGTCAGGGCGCTGAATAACACCTCATCGGGGCGCTCAATAGCGGCAAATACCGCGCTGGAGTCGGCCATTTGTGGCACCCACTTCGGTGAAACAAAGGCGCCGCCCTCAATATGTTTAAGCCCAGCGTCACACAAACCATTTATCAGCGCGACCTTGGCAGCCAAGGGCACACTGGTTTCGTTTTGTAGGCCATCACGGGCCCCAACTTCGACGATTCGCACTTGATTAGGCATGGCCATTAGCTGTGCTCCTCGACCACGGCAAGTAACGCGCCATGACTAACTAGCTCACCCTCGCCATAGCAGTAACTGCTTAACACGCCATCATGAGGGGCATTAAGCGTATACTCCATTTTCATGGCTTCCATGACCACGATGGCATCGCCTTGAGAGACCTCAGTGCCAAGCGCCTGCAGGTGTTTGACCACTGTGCCATTCATTGGCGCGGCAAGAGCGTCGTTGGCACTTTGCTCAGCGCCAATATAGTGCTTCGATGCCAGCTCAAACTGGAATTGTTGGGCGTCGCGCATCACACACAAGTGCTCGCTGTCAACGGTGGCATCGGCGCTAAAGCGCTGGCCGTCGACTACCACCACATAGTGCTTGCCATGGCGTTCGCCATTAATGTCATAGCGCTGACCATCAATATCCACCGACATCCCGGTGGTGGCCACATGCATAACCACATCGTGACCAATAAGCGGCACGGCAACTTCATTGACTGAGTTGAGCTTAAAGCCCGCTAAACGTTGCCACGGTGAGGCGCTGGCTTGCTGGGTATTTAATTGGCAGAAATACACCCAAGCGGCCATCGCCAACGTATGGGCATCGGCTTGGGGCTCAACGGTCAATGCATCGCTGTGACTGTCGATAAAGTGGGTATCCATGGTGCCTTGTTGCAACGGCTCGGCTTGAGTCAGCGCTAATAAAAAGCCAATATTCGCTTTTACCCCGGCAATATGAGTTTGTTTTAGGGCATCTGCCAAAAGCGCTAAGGCCTGCTCACGGTTATCGCCGGTAACAATAAGTTTGGCTACCATGGGGTCGTAAAACGGACTTATTTCATCGCCACTGGTCACCCCGGTATCAATACGTATCTGTGGGCTGGCCGGTGGAAATTGCACATGGGTGAGGGTGCCGCTACTAGGCATAAATTGCTGCGCCGGGTCTTCGGCGTAAATGCGTGCTTCAAAGCTGTGCCCGCTAATGCGCACCTGCTCTTGCGTTAATGGCAAAGGCTGCCCTGAAGCAATGGCTATTTGCCATTTCACTAAATCAACACCGGTGACCATCTCCGTGACTGGGTGCTCAACCTGTAGTCGGGTGTTCATCTCCATAAAGAAGAACTCTTCACCACAGAGTAAAAACTCCACCGTACCGGCGCCAACATAATCAATGGCCTGCGCGCAGCGCACAGCGGCTTCACCCATGGCGGTGCGTAAGGCATCACTGAGTCCGGGGGCGGGCGCCTCTTCAATCACTTTCTGGTGACGGCGTTGCAAAGAGCAGTCGCGATCGCCAAGGTAGATGCAATTTCCCGACTTATCGGCAAACACTTGCACTTCAACGTGACGTGGGGTGTCCACATAGCGCTCAATGAGCACCAGATCATTGCCAAAACTGCTGGCTGCCTCGCGTTTTGCGCCCTCAAGGTGCTCGACGAAGTCGGCTTTGTCGCGCACTACGCGCATGCCTTTACCGCCGCCGCCATAGGCCGCCTTAATAAGTACGGGGTAACCGATTTTATCCGCCTCTTGGCGTAAAAACTCGGTGTCTTGTTGGTCGCCATAATAACCGGGAACCAGTGGCACATTAGCCGCTGCCATAATTTCTTTGGCGCGGGTTTTAGAGCCCATGGCTTCGATGCTTTTGGCACTGGGGCCAATAAACGTCAGGCCTTCGCGCTCGCAGCGCTCGGCAAAGGCTTCGTTTTCAGATAGGAAGCCGTAACCGGGGTGAATGCAGTCGGCCGCCGCCTGCTTGGCAACGCGAAACAGGGTCTCAATATCTAAATAGGATGATTTGCTTGGCGCCGGACCAATATGAAAGGCACTATCGGCTAATTTAACGTGTTGTGCATTGGCATCGGCGTCGGAATAAACGGCGATGGTGTGCAGCCCCATGGCCTTAGCACTGCGGATAATGCGGCAGGCGATTTCACCGCGATTGGCGATTAAAATTCGTTTTAACATAGCTTATCCTTGTTGTTGCCAGGCTGGAGCTTGCTTTTCAAAAAACGCCGTAAGCCCGGTTTGGCCCTCGTCGCTGACGCGGATCGCGGCGATACGCTCGGCGGTCAGTTGGCGTAAAGAATCATCGATGGGCTGATGAGCCACCTCGGCAATTAGGCGCTTCGCTGCTTTGACTGCTTGCGGGCCATTATCGGCTAACTTACTGAGCAATTGCTCGGCGCTGGCGTCCAGGTCGTCACTGAGCTCGTGGATCAGCCCGAGCGTTTGTGCTTGCTCGGCGTTAAATACCTCTGCGGTGAGGAAATAGCGTCGCGCATTGCGCTCGCCCATGGTTTTGATCACATAAGGACTGATCACGGCAGGAATAAGCCCCAGTTTGACCTCTGACAGGCAGAACTTGGCGCTGCTATCGGCGAGGGCAATGTCGCAACAGGCAATGAGCCCCAGCGCGCCGCCAAAAGCGGCCCCTTGCACTAAACACACCGTGGGCAGGGGACACTCATACAGCACCTGCATCAAGCGTGCGAGCTCCATGGAGTCAGCTACGTTATCCTCGAAGCTATTATCCTTCATGGATTTCATCCAGTTTAAATCGGCCCCAGCGGAGAAGTGCTTGCCTTCACTTTTAAGTACCAAAGCGCGTACATCTAAGGTGCTGGCATGCTCGATACAGCGGATCATTTCGTTGATAAGCACATCGTCAAAGGCGTTGTGTTTTTCAACACGGGCCAAGGTTAAGATGGCGATGCGACTTTTAGTTATTGTTAATGTGACAGACATAGCGCCTCCTTACATCCTAAATATGCCAAACTCGGACTCTTTCGCTGGCGCGTTGGTGGTGGCCTCAAGTGCCAAACCAAGTACTGAGCGGGTGTCGGCGGGGTCTATGATGCCGTCGTCCCAAAGCCTTGCACTGGCGTAGTAGGGGTGCCCTTGGCGCTCATACTGCTCAATGATGGGCTTTTTAAACTCGTTTAGCTGTTCATCGCTCATGGACTCGCCTTTGCGCGCTAGACCGTCTTGCTTCACTTGCGCTAATACCCCTGCGGCCTGCTCACCGCCCATCACCGAAATACGGGCGTTGGGCCACATCCACATCATGGTTGGCTCATAGGCGCGGCCACACATGCCGTAGTTACCGGCGCCATACGAGCCACCAATAAGAATGGTAAACTTAGGCACCTCGGCACAGCTTACGGCGGTCACCATTTTCGCGCCATGCTTGGCGATGCCCTCGGCCTCGTATTTCTGCCCGACCATAAAGCCGGTGATATTCTGCAAAAACACCAGTGGGATATTACGTTTGGCACACAGCTGAATAAAATGCGCGCCTTTTTGCGCCGACTCGCTAAACAACACGCCGTTGTTAGCAACAATGCCCACCGGGTGGCCGTAAATTTCGGCAAAGCCGGTCACTAGGGTCTCGCCAAAGTAGCGCTTAAATTCATCAAAAGAAGAGTCGTCGACGACGCGCGCAATCACCTCGCGCACATCAAAGCTCTTTTTCAAGTCGGTGCCGACAATGCCGTAGAGCTCGTGGATATCGTAGCGTGGTGCTTTAATCTCTTTTAATACCGGCGCGACTGGGCGTACATGATTGGTGCGGGCAATACATTGGCGCGCAATCGACAGGGCGTGCTCGTCATTGTCAGCATAATGGTCAGCCACACCGGAGGTTTTACAATGCACATCGGCACCGCCTAAGTCTTCGGCGCTCACTTCTTCCCCGGTAGCCGCTTTAACCAAGGGAGGGCCGGCAAGGAAAATAGTGCCTTGCTCTTTGACAATAATACTTTCATCAGCCATGGCGGGAACATAGGCACCACCAGCGGTACACAGCCCCATGACCACGGCGATTTGCGGGATCCCTTTTGCCGACATGCGCGCCTGATTGTAGAATATACGGCCAAAGTGCAGTTTATCGGGAAACACTTCGTCTTGCTCTGGCAGGTTAGCGCCGCCGGAGTCGACTAGATAAATGCAAGGTAGGTGACAACGCTCGGCAATTTCTTGAGCGCGCAGGTGCTTTTTCACCGTCAGCGGGAAGTAGGTGCCGCCTTTAACGGTGGCATCGTTACCGACAATCATGCACTCCACGCCTTGCACTCGACCAATCCCGGCAACCACACCAGCGCAGGGAATGTCTTGCTCATACACGCCGTGGGCGGCGAACTGGCCGATTTCCAAAAACGGCGAGCCCTCATCGAGCAAATGTTCAATACGGTCACGAACAAATAACTTGCCTCGACTTTGGTGGCGCTCCACGTATTTTGGACCGCCGCCGCCACGAATAGTAGCAGCGCGCTCATGAAGGTCTTGAACCAATGAGCGCATCGACTCGTCGTTAGTGAGAAACTGCGGGTCTTTAGGATTAATAGCAGAAGATAAAATCGTCATAACGCACCTTAGCGGCTTTCAGTGAATAGCTCGCGGCCAATCAGCATACGGCGAATTTCTGAGGTGCCAGCACCAATTTCATACAGCTTGGCATCACGCAGCAGGCGCCCAGTGGGGTATTCGTTTATGTAGCCATTGCCGCCCAGAATCTGAATTGCATCTAAGGCCATTTTTGTTGCTAGCTCAGCCGCGTATAAGATAACGCCGGCCGCATCTTTACGGGTGGTTTCGCCTCTGTCGCACGCTTGGGCAACGGTATAAACATAGGAGCGTGCGGCATTCATTTGCGTATACATATCGGCAATTTTGCCCTGAATAAGTTGGAAGTTACCAATCGGGCTGTCGAACTGTTTACGCTCATGAATATAAGGGACGACCACGTCCATACACGCTTGCATAATACCCAGGGGTCCGCCAGCGAGTACTACGCGCTCATAATCGAGGCCACTCATAAGTACTTTGACACCCTCATTAAGGTTGCCAAGAATGTTCTCTTCGGGCACGGCGCAATCCTCAAACACTAATTCACAGGTGTTTGAGCCACGCATCCCCAATTTATCGAGCTTTTGCGCTTGGCTGAATCCAGGAGTGCCACGCTCGACGATAAACGCGGTGATCCCTTTTGGGCCGGCGTTGGCATCGGTTTTGGCATAAATTACAAAGGTGTGAGCGTCAGGACCATTGGTGATCCACATCTTGTTGCCGTTTAGGATGTATTGGTCGCCTTTTTTCTCCGCTTTTAAGCGCATAGACACCACATCTGAACCGGCACCAGGTTCACTCATCGCCAATGCACCAATGTGCTCACCACTGACAAGCTTGGGCAGATATTTTTCTTTTTGCTGCTCGTTACCGTTACGGAAGATTTGGTTAACGCAAAGGTTAGAGTGTGCGCCATAGCTTAAACCAATTGAGGCGCTGGCACGGCTTACTTCTTCCATCGCAATAACATGTTCGAGATAACCTAAGCCGGCACCGCCATATTGCTCATCAACAGTCATGCCTAGTAGCCCCATCTCACCAAATTTAGGCCACAGCTCATTGGGGAACATGTTTTTCTCATCAGTTTGTTCAGCAAGCGGCGCAATCTCGGCGCTGGCGAATGAGTTTACGTGGGAGCGGATCATATCGGCTGTTTCCCCGAGGCCGAAGTTGAGTTCTTTATAAAGCGAAATTGTACTCATGGTGATTAATCCTGTTGTAAATGTGAGAGGGTTTCACGGCAGCGTTTCTCAGCCGTAACGAGTTCCATTAGCACGACTTTAATGTCGTCCATTTGCTGATTGAGGTGTGCTTTCTTTTCTTCGATAAGATCGAGCATAGTGACAAGCTGCTTGGCACTGGATTTGTCTGCGTCATAAAGTTCGAACAATCGACCCGTTTCTGCTAGGGTGAAACCTAAGCGTTTACCGCGAAGGATCAGCTTCAAGCGCACTTTATCGCGTTTAGAATAGATTCTGGTTTGGCCATTTCGTCTCGGAGTAATAAGCCCTTGGTCTTCGTAAAAACGAATACTGCGGGTGGTTATATCAAACTCCTTGGCAAGCTCACTGATAGAGAACGTTTGCTCGCTGGCCGTTGGGCTTTGCTCTGTCATTGTCTTTTAGTCTTATCTACTACAAATTTTTAACACCAATATAAGTGAAGTTTACGTAAAGGTAAAGCTGCATTTGGTGCTCACTTTTATTCTTCTATTTTCTTTTCCATAAGCCCTGAAGCTAACTGTTTATAAGGCTTAGCTTAAACTCGCATTGTTTTTATAGGCGTAACTAGGCGGTGGCTGCTAAAGTTTACAGCGATTGAAATTTCATCATTTCACTTACCTAATTGACGTTGGCGTAAACGTAAATTTTATGTATGCTCAAGTGAAATTGATATGGAGAACACAGTATGAGTACACCATTGCAGGATAACGATATTGTTATTGTTAGTGCCCAGCGTACCGCCATGGGTGGTTTTATGGGTGCACTAAGTGGTGCCAGCGCCACTGAGTTGGGTGCTAGCGCAATCAAAGGCGCCTTAGCGAGCGTTAATCTAGATGCCGGCGAAATCGACGAAGTCATTATGGGGTGTGTTTTGCCCGCTGCTTTGGGTCAAGCGCCTGCGCGTCAAGCGATGTTGAAAGCAGGTATGGAAAAGCACACTGGTGCAACAACCATTAATAAGGTGTGTGGCTCAGGTCTAAAAGCGGTAATGCTGGCTCATGACCTAATCAAAGCAGGCAGTGTTAATAGTGTTATCGCTGGTGGCATGGAAAGCATGTCAAATGCTCCTTATATGTTACCGAAGGCGCGCTCAGGCATGCGCATGGGCCACGGCGAAGTAAAAGACCATATGATGATGGATGGCTTAGAGGACGCTTACGATAATCTCGCAATGGGGTGTTTTGCACAAAGCACTGCCGATCAATACGACATGACTCGTGAGCAAATGGACGAATTTGCACTTAACTCACTGGCTAAAGCCAACAAAGCAATTGAAAGCGGGGCCTTTAAGGCGGAAATCACCGCGCACACTATCAGCAGTCGTAAAGGAGACGTGACGGTGGAGTTGGATGAGCAGCCAGGGAACGCCCGTCCAGATAAAATTCCGTCATTGCGCCCAGCGTTTAAAAAAGACGGCACCATCACCGCAGCAAACTCTTCGTCAATCTCCGATGGCGCTGCGGCACTTGTGGTAATGAGCTATGGCGAAGCGCAAAAGCAAGGCATGACCCCCATTGCCCGGATCAGCGGACACAGCACCCACTCACGTTTACCGGCTGAATTTACCATCGCCCCTGTTGGCGCTATGGAGAAGCTATTGAAAAAGCTTGATTGGCAAGTAGACGACGTTGATTTATGGGAAATCAATGAAGCCTTTGCCATGGTCACGATGCTGGCTATTAATGAAATGAAACTTGATGCTGACAAAGTCAATGTCAACGGTGGCGCGTGTGCACTTGGGCATCCAATTGGAGCCAGTGGTGCACGAATTTTGACCACGCTAATTCATGCGTTGCGTAATCAAGGCAAACAGCGCGGTGTCGCGTCACTGTGTATCGGCGGCGGTGAAGCCGTTGCTTTAGCTATCGAAACACTTTAATTTTTTCGCGCCCATAATTACTACAACACTGGGCGCTGCTATTTTGGGGAGTATGCATCATGCATCAGGTACCACTTTATATCGGCGGCGAAATGCGCCAATCCACATCATCACAATGGCTGGATGTTCTTAACCCAGCAAACCAAGACGTCTTGGCGCAAGTGCCACTGGCTACCGAAGACGAAGTCAATGAGGCGATTGCCTCAGCTAAAGAAGCGTTTAAAACGTGGAAAGATGTGCCGGTCACTGAGCGAGCACGTATTATGATGCGTTATGCGCAGTTACTAAAAGAGCATCATGATGAAATAGCTACAATTATCTGCCATGAGTTAGGTAAAACTTTTGAAGATGCCAAAGGCGACGTTTGGCGTGGTATTGAGGTTGTTGAGCAAGCGGCGAACGCCCCATCAAATATGATGGGGGAGACGGTTTCTAACGTCGCCCGCAATATTGATACCTATTCATTAATCCAACCTTTAGGGGTATGTGCGGGGATCACCCCGTTTAACTTCCCGGCGATGATCCCACTGTGGATGTTCCCACTGGCTATCGTTTGTGGCAATACCTTTGTCCTTAAGCCCTCTGAACAAGACCCGCTCACACCGATGCGTTTAGTGGAGTTATTTGAAGAGGCCGGTGCACCTAAAGGGGTGTTGCAGGTGGTGCATGGCGCAAAAGATCAGGTTAATCAGATCCTAGAGCACGATGATGTGCGCGCTATCTCGTTTGTCGGCTCCTGTGCAGTAGGTCAATACATTTATGATAAAGGCACCGCTAACCTCAAACGGGTGCAGTGCTGTGTAGGTGCTAAAAACCACCTCGTGGTGATGCCAGATGCGCATAAAGAGAATGTTATTAATAACCTAGTGGGCTCTTCTGTTGGCGCCGCAGGGCAACGCTGTATGGGTATTTCAGTGGCGGTGTTCGTGGGTCAGTCAAAGCAATGGGTTGATGATTTGAAAACTGCGTTGAGCAAAGTACACCCAGGTACTTGGGATAATCAAGATGCTGCGTATGGCCCGCAAACCACCGCTGCGGCCAAAGAGCGTATTCTCTCTTTGATTGCCAAAGGTAAAGAAGAAGGTGCCGAGTGTTTGCTTGATGGTTCAGATTGCACTGTAGAAGGCTATGAGAAGGGCAACTGGGTGGGGCCAACTTTATTTGCCAATGTGACTCCAGACATGGCTATCTACCGCGAGGAAATTTTTGGCCCGGTACTGTGCTGTGTGTTTGTGGATACCTTGGAAGAGGCCATCGCCTTAATCAACGACAACCCTTATGGCAATGGTACGTCGCTATTTACCGCCAGCGGCGCAGCGGCACGTAAATTCCAGCATCATATTGAAGTGGGTCAGGTGGGTATCAATGTGCCAATTCCTGTGCCGTTACCGTTTTTCTCCTTTACTGGCTGGAAGGGCTCGTTTTATGGCGACCAGCATACCTATGGCAAACAAGGTGTGCGTTTTTACACCGAGACCAAAACCATCACCGCACGTTGGTTTGAAGACGACGCAGTCAGCGGTCCCAATATGAGCATCAACCTAAAATAACTGGTTCGGCCGGTTCAATCCGGCCGCTATGTAAGTAGTAAAGAGAGTGCATTATGGATTTTAACCTTACAGAAGACCAACAAGCCTTTGCCGATATGGCTGAGCGTTTTGCTGCCCAAGAGTTGGCCCCGTTTGCAGCTAAATGGGACCAAGAACATATTTTTCCAATAGAGACCCTACAAAAAGCCGGTGAGCTGGGCTTTTGTGGCCTCTATACTCCGGAAGAAGTCGGTGGTCTAGGGCTGTCACGTCTTGACTCAAGCATTATTTTCGAGCAGCTGGCTAAGGGCTGTACCGCCACAACCGCCATGCTTACTATCCACAATATGGCGACGTGGATGGTCGCAAGCTTTGGTACTGATAGCGCCAAGGAGCGTTATTGCCCTGAGCTTGTCACCGGTGAAAAACTGGCTTCGTATTGTCTAACTGAGCCAGGCAGTGGCTCCGATGCGGCGTCGCTAAAAACAAAAGCGGTTCGTGACGGGGATGATTATCTAATCAGCGGCTCAAAAATGTTTATTTCCGGCGCTGGCAGTACTCAGGTGTTAGTAGTGATGGCTCGCACCGGCGAAGCAGGGCCCAAGGGCATTAGCGCTTTTGTTGTGCCTGCCGATGCTGAAGGGATCAGCTATGGTAAAGCCGAAGAAAAAATGGGCTGGAACGCGCAACCAACCCGTTTGGTCACGTTTGAAAATGTACGCATTCCTCAAGACCATTTGTTAGGTCAAGAGGGCGAGGGCTTTAAGTTTGCCATGCAAGGGCTTGATGGTGGCCGCATTAATATTGCGACCTGCTCATTAGGTACGGCGCAGCAGGCATTGAACACCGCCAAAGAGTACCTAAAAGAGCGTGAACAATTTGGTAAGCCATTAGCGGCGTTTCAGGCACTGCAATTTAAGCTTGCAGATATGAATACCGAACTGGTGGCGGCCCGACAAATGATCCGCTTAGCGGCGTTTAAGCTCGATAGCAATGACAGTGAAAAAACCACTTACTGCGCCATGGCTAAACGCTTTGCCACCGATGTGGGCGTAAAGGTCTGCGATGACGCACTGCAAATTCATGGCGGTTATGGCTATATCAAAGAATACCCATTGGAGCGCCACCTTCGTGATGTGCGCGTACATCAAATTTTAGAAGGCACTAACGAAATCATGCGAGTGATCATTGCGCGTCGTATTTTGGCCGATCACGTCAGCGAAATTCTATAAGGAGTCATTATGTCGTCAGCACAAATAAAGTTGGAAAAACGTGGCCACACTGCCATTTTAACAATGAGCAACCCACCGGCTAATACGTGGACGAAAGAGACACTGACAGCACTTAAAGAGCAGGTTGAAGCCCTAAACGCCGACAAAGACATTTTTGCCTTGGTGCTTACCGGGGAAGGAGAGAAGTTTTTCTCTGCTGGGGCCGATTTAAATGTGTTTGCCAGTGGCGATAAAGGCGTTGCTGCACAAATGTCGCAAGTATTTGGCGCCGCCTTTGAAACTTTAAGCGATTTTCGTGGTGTGTCTATTGCTGCCATCAATGGTTTTGCTATGGGCGGAGGCTTGGAAGTGGCCTTAGCCTGTGATATTCGCATCGCCGAAGAGCAAGCGCAGATGGCCTTACCTGAGGCAAAAGTGGGTCTGCTTCCGTGTGCTGGTGGCACTCAAAATCTGGCGCTCTTAGTTGGTGAAGGTTGGGCTAAGCGCATGATTTTGTGTGGTGAGCGTATTAAAGCAGACAAAGCGCATAGCATAGGCTTAATTGAAGAGGTCGTTGGCAGCGGTGAAAGCTTAGATAAAGCTCTTGCCCTCGCTGAGCAGGTAGGTGAGCAAAGCCCAGTCGCGGTCAGCTATTGTAAAACTCTAATACAACAGGGTCGTCATGGCGATATTCGCAGCGCTTTGCCACTTGAACGCGAGTTATTCGTGAAGCTATTCGACACCCAGGACCAAACCGAGGGCGTTAACGCGTTCCTTGAAAAGCGTAAAGCGAAGTGGGTGAATGGCTAATGGACGAACTTATCCCGTTAAATAATCAAGACGCCGAAGTTGTCTTTGAACTGGCTCAGTGCAGCAACGGCTCTAAAATTGGATTGGCAACGCTCAATGTCCCTAAGGCTCTCAACGCGCTGAACTTGAATATGATTCGCTTGCTTGATAAGCAATTGAAGCATTGGGCCGATGACGATGAATTAGCCTTTGTAGTTCTTAAGGGGATGGGTGATAAAGCGTTTTGTGCTGGTGGTGATGTCGTCAGCTTGCACAGCGCTATGGCTACAGGGGAGCCTGCAGACTATGGGCAAACCTTTTTCAGTGAGGAATATCGTCTTGATTATGCTATCCACTGTTACAACAAACCGATTGTTGTGTGGGGCGATGGTATTATCATGGGCGGCGGTATGGGCCTAATGGCTGGCGCCAGTCATCGGGTGGTCACTGAGCGCTCAAAGCTTGCAATGCCAGAGATCACCATTGGCTTATACCCTGACGTAGGCGCGAGCTACTTTTTGCAAAAAGCTCCGGACAACATTGGCTTGTTCTTAGGCCTGACCGGGGCATTGATGAATGCCGATGATGCGCGCTTCGCTGCCCTTGCCGATCACAGTATCGATAGCAACAAGTTTACCGCCTTACTGGCAACCTTGTGCGAGCAGAGTTGGGGCAAAGTGGCTGCACTGAATCATGATAAGCTCACTCAACTTTTGAAGAAGTTTGATGGTGAGTCAAAAACCATGGAAAAAGGTGGCCTGCGCACTCATTTGAATACCATAAATCGTATGAGCGAATACAGCGATTTAGCGGGTAAGGTAAACTACCTTACGGGTATAGAAAGTGATGATAAATGGTTAGCTAAAGCCGTAAAAACGCTGAAGCATGGATGTCCGCTAAGTGCTCACCTGGTATTTGAACAACTTAAGCGTGCTCAAGGGCTGTCACTCAAAGCCTGCTTCAAAATGGAGCTGGGTATGTCGGTGACGTGCTGTGAAGTGGGTGAGTTTCAAGAAGGGGTGCGCGCATTGCTGATAGACAAAGACATGAGTCCGCAGTGGCAATACCCCAGTTTGCAAGAGGTACCTGAGTCGGTAATTGAGCGCTTTTTTAATCGCCAGTGGCGTGAACACCCACTTGAAACCCTAGTCTAGGAGGCAGCATGGCAAAAATAGGATTTATTGGTTTAGGTAATATGGGTGCGCCTATGGCGCGTAACCTAATTAAGGCCGGCCACGCGGTGAGCGTGTTTGATCTCAATAAACAGGTGGTCAACGAGCTTGCCGATGAAGGCGCGCATGCAGGTACAACCGCTGATGAGGTCACTCACGGCGCACAGTTTGTGATCTCCATGTTGCCAGCTGCAAAGCATGTTAAGTCGCTGTACTTGGCAGACGATGGTTTAATCCATCATTTAGCCAGTGACACCGTAGTGATTGACTGTTCAACCATTGATGCGGCCAGTGCCACTGAAGTCGGACAAGCCTTAGCCGATAAGGGCATTGCCTTTGTCGATGCGCCCGTCTCGGGCGGGGTCGCTGGAGCCAGTGCTGGTACCTTGACCTTTATTGTTGGTGGCGCTAAGACTCACTTTAATGCCGTGCAACCGGTCCTGGAAGATATGGGGAAAAATATCTTCCATGCTGGCGATATTGGCGCCGGTCAGGTGGCAAAAATCTGCAATAACATGCTGCTGAGTATTTTAATGGCCGGGACCAGTGAAGCTCTGCAAATGGGCATTAATCACGGCTTAGACCCCAAAGTGCTGTCGGACATCATGGTCAATAGCTCGGGGCGGAACTGGACGTTAGAATTGTACAATCCTTGCCCTGGGGTACTGGAAAACGCGCCATCAAGCAATAACTATCAGCCCGGTTTTATGGTCGATTTAATGGCCAAAGATTTGGGCTTAGCACTGGAAGCCGCGCAGAATTCTGGCTCGGCTACCCCTTTAGGGGCGCTTAGCAAAAACTTGTACACCCTGCTACAAAACCAAGGGGCAGGGGCGCAAGACTTCAGTGCTATATTCAATTTATTCGAGAAGAAGTAACTATGGAATTAAACAACAAAGTAGTCGTCGTCACCGGTGGTGCCCAAGGTTTGGGATTATCGATGGCCGCTATGGCGGCGAAAGCCGGTGCACATTTGGCGCTGATTGATATGGACAGCGCTTTATTAGACGAGGCGATAGCACAGCTAAAAACTCACAGCACGCTCGCCGATGCCAAAATCCAAGGCTATATCTGCAATGTCAGCGTTGAACAAGAAGTTGAGCAGACATTCGCTGCTATAGCAAAAGACTTTGGTGCTATCCACGGCTTGATAAACAATGCCGGCATCTTGCGTGATGGTTTATTTATCAAGGCGAAAGAGGGCAAGGTGGTCGATAAAATGTCACTAAGCCAATTTCAATCGGTCATTGATGTTAACCTGACCGGGGTGTTCTTGTGCGGGCGCGAAGCCGCCGTGCACATGGTGGAGCACGCCGAGGGCGGGGTGATTATTAATATGTCCAGCGTCGCTCGTTCCGGAAACATGGGGCAAACTAACTACTCAGCTGCTAAAGCGGGTGTAGTGGCCATGACCACAAGCTGGGCTAAAGAGCTTGGTCGTTATGGTATTCGCGTGGGTGCTATTGCACCTGGCGTGATCCGCACTAAAATGACCGATGCAATGAAGCCTGAAGCGAAAGAGCGTCTTGTTAAAATGAAGCCGGTGGGCCGTTTAGGTGAAGCAGAAGAAATCGCGCATACGGCGAAGTACATCTTCGAAAATGATTTCTTTACCGGTCGCGTGGTCGAGATAGACGGCGGTATTCGCTTGTAGTATTGGCAAGCTAAATAAAACAAAGGGCGCCGTTGGCGCCCTTTTTAGTGGTTATTTACTTTTGCTGATATTGGTTTCAGATTTCATCTCAATGCCGTTGTCGGTGATATCTGTTGTCAATGATAGCTTCATGTTTTGCTTAGCCAACGAGTGGATTTCAGGTGGCAATTCTTCACCTGTACTGGCGGCGGCTTCGAGAACAATGTCCATCATCGGTGCAAATTGCAGGCTCATACCTAATACACCATTGGCATCCACGGCTTGTGAACTCATGTCAGCGGCGAGCGCCGTTGATTTTTCACCATTGTATACGGTGATGTGTTGACCGTTTATAGCCAGTTGAGCATCCACATTACCGCTGGCAGGCACAGGCATAATTTCATTCATCGAAATAGGCGTGCCATCACTAGGGATTTCAATTTGTGCTAGCTGCGGCACTAATCCTTTTGCGGTGTTTATGAGTGTGGTTGGATCATCGGCGCTAAGCGTGACTAACGCATCAATATCACTTACTTGTGGGGTATAGCCACTGAAATCCATCACCACATTTTGTACGCTAATGCTGATCCCTTTTACTCCAGCAGCCATGCCGGTGGCCATCGCCATAGCCATTGGGTTTGATTGTTTCGCTTGCTGTTGTGCCATCATTAGCGGCTCACAGGTAAACTCAGCCTGCGTAAATGCGCTCCAAACGGTATTAGCAAGTGGTGCAAGTTTACCCACATCGATACCGTAGCCGACGCTAAATAAGCCATCGTCTTTATTGGTCACGTGACTTGGAATAAAGCCGCGAACAGTTTGTAACGCGCCCAAAATATCTTTGTCCGTGCTTTCAATCACAATATCCGCATCAAAGTCGGCGCTGCTGTCACTGACTTTGACATTTGACGTGCCAGAGACGATAGCGGGCCATTTCGCTGCAATAGCTGGAATGTCTGCTTTACAACCAGGGGTGCGCAAAGCTTGTATTGCTTGTGCTTGGCCCATTTTCGAAAGGATGGCATCAAGCATACTGCTTAAACGTGAAGGTTTGTCAGCGACTGCTGCTGAAGCTAATGCTTCAAAGTTAACGTAGCTAATCGAGCTGCCGTCCCACTGATACTTATTGATGTAGTCATTAACACGATTGGAGCTGTTTAAACTTGTTTGCGCTTTTTCAGTGGCAAGGGCTAAGGCAAGGTCATCTTGATTGTTGAATTCACTATCTAGGGTCACTGTTAGCCAGTTATCTTTAATCGCAGCGATAATCGCCACGGAGCTGCTGTCATCAAGTGCAAGGGTAAAGCGGGTGTAAGACTGCGAATTCAATGATTCATCAGCGTAGCTCACGCCTGCGTTGTCGGCTGCTTTTTTCAGCGTATTGATAAAATTTTGCGGCTGCTCGAGCTCAGCGCGCATGACCGGCATTAAACCAATAGCGTACCCTAGGTAGCGTAGGTCATTACCAATGCCCCACGTTTGCGTATAACTGCCATCGCGTACGCTGCTCTCGTACTGGTTTAGTAGTTCGAAGAAGAATACGGCGTTAACGTTTCCTTGAGCCTTTGCACGTTCGATAGCTTGGGTGAGCTCTTCGTCGGTGCCGCTGGACATCATGTCAGAGGGTAACAACTGTGCGTATTGCTTATATGGAAACGGTTTTAACTGTGAAGCAAAAAAGACAGTATCAGCAGGCACATAATCTAGCTCAGCCATACTCGCGCCGCCGCCAGCACCTTGGTTTGAATAATAAAGGCCTGCCGCCACAGCAGCGGCAACAGCACCGCCGATTAGTACTTTTTTCATGGGAATTCCCTTTCGTTGTCGTTCAAAGCGTAAAAGAATACGTTATTGCCGTTTTTAGGACAAGCATTTTAGGCGCGCAAAGTGGTGCTTTATGTTGTCGAATATGTAACAAAAAGCGTAAACTTAGCAATTAGTTAGCAGATAACACCCAGAGGCAAGCTTGGCGCAACGGGCAATCACCAATTTTTATATTAATGAAGAGCAATCTATTTATTTGCTCTCCCATCGCGATGCTAAAAAGCATAAGCAATGGCTGAATATATGCATTAAACAGCTCACCATGCTGGGCTATAAAAATGTTGAGTTAATTGGCTCCGGCGCATTTGGTTTTGTGTTCGCAGGTATTGATGATAGGCAACAACACTGGGTGTTTAAATTCTCTCGTATTACCTTAGCGCAATCGGTGCGCGATAGGCTTGAAGACGAAGCCTATATGCTTTCACGTTTTGATCATCCGATGATCCCGCAATTTTATGCCTTTGAGCGGGTAAAAAAACAAGGCATATTGATGATGGCGCGAGCCGAGGGTGAAGACTTAGAACAATTATCTATTCGCCAAGGCAAGTTTACTGCCAAGCAACTTCTCGATTTAGCGCTGCAGCTCCACCAGTTATTACACGTATTACGAGACTACCGAGGTGGGATCACTCCTATGCCCGTTGTTCATGGGGATATTAAGCCTTCCAATTTGGTCTGGGATGAGCGCAGCAAAACCTTGTCATTGGTTGATTGGGGGAGCTCTGTTTATGCGCAGCTGGATGCCAGTGGGCAGCCCATTGCCGCAAATGTGATGGACTTAATGTCTGCAGATGTAACCAATACCAACGCGCGCATGGGGGATGTCTACTTTATTGGTGATGAGCAAATGTCTGGGGCGCAATCGTCTCCGCGTTTTGACGAGCAGGGGGTGGCGTCAACGTTGTACGCGCTGGCGTCAGCGCAGTCGTGCCGTTTTGGTGCGCAAGTGATACCTGCTTCATCGCTGGGGTTGCCTAAAGAATTTGCCCGGGTGATTGATGCTATGCTCAGTAAAGACAAGGCAACGCGCGACGCCGGCGGCGACTATTTTATGCGTAATATGCCGACCATGGCCCGCGCCTATGTTCCTGACAATCCGGTGGTCCGAGATAAAGCATTGATCCCAGTTTGGAAGGCGCAGGTAGCGACTTTGCCCGATACGGTAGTGTACAGCTCGCGTAAGCAGTTTTTGCGTCAGGCAGACAGTCAACAGCGGTTGGTTGATGTTAATGATGCGCAATTGGAGCGCTATTACCGAGAATTTTTATTTGACACCGGTGATACTGAAAAAGCGTTTTTGGCAGCGATCAGCCGCTTGGCGAAGTACCCCGTTGTGGGCGGTTTGAGCTTTCACTGGAAGCAGTCATCACTGTTTGTTGAATCAAGCTTGATCTTGTATGACGAGTCATTAGAGCCTTCATTCCAAGATGCGGTAGATAACACCGTGAAGTTGGCGCAAGGGATCACCCAAAAAGGGTTGTTTAAATGTTGTTTATTCGATGCCCGACAGACAATTCAACTTGAGCGTGATGCCACCGGCGCCTTTAAGTTCGAGCAACTGCCACAATTGCATTATGACGTTATTAATATACCCGGTACTGAGATGCTGAGGCCGCATTCTTATTTTGAAGATGGTAAAGACCCGGATGAGCAGCTACAGCTTCCCAAGAAAATCATTCAATGCGTATTTGAGCTTAATAAAATCCACCACACCGGATGCATCATTTTTGAATCTTTACCCCAACGTTTGAAGATACACCATTATTATCGGTTATTGGATGCCAGCCAAGAAGAGCGGTTTAGCCAATTACTTGATGAGATTATGCAATACGCGATGGCCATTGACGGCATAGGTGTTGCGGGCTTTATGAAACTCCCTTACAAAAACACGCGAGAGTTCGAATTGTGCGCCGTGCAGAGCGAAGACTTCCTGGCAAAAAATCCTAAAAAACATAATTGAGCCAGTAATCTCGTGCACAGTGCATGACTAAGCACATAACAAAGCCAGCGTGGTGTTGAACTTAGAGTTAATGTTATTCATGGACATAAATTATGGCAAATTTGTGTCAAATTAAGGGTTGAATTTAAGGTCAATAGACGGCAGATTAGAACTAAGGGCAGGAACTTTTTTAGCGAAACCACTGTCTTTATTTACAAGCGTTAGGCGCGTGTTTGGTCATTTAAGCGCGCGCTAAAATCCACGTAAAAATAGTCCAATAAAAAGGTCGGCGAACGCGAGGTACGACCACTGAAATTTTTCAAAACTAAATTTAATCCGCGCTCAGCCAGTTAGGGTTTGTCAATAGGCAAAGGTTAAATTTGTTGATTGCAAGTGACAGTTTTATTAACTATCCATTAAATGTAGATGACCGATTCACTACAACGTATCAAAACTATAATGGTGAGGACTTACCTATGAAGAGACAAAAGCGTGATCGTCTAGAACGTGCACATTCTCAAGGTTATAAAGCAGGCATGGCAGGCCGTTCAAAAGAACATTGCCCCTACCAACAAATAGATCCACGATCACAATGGCTCGGAGGGTGGCGTGAAGCCGTCGAAGACCGCTCTATGTATAAAGTATAAAGAGCAAAGGAATAAAAGAACGCCGCAATTACGCGGCGTTTTTCGTCTCTAGCGTCTACATTTAAAAAGCGCTGGTATCTTGGAATAAACCCACTTTTAGATCTTTAGCTTCATAAATAACGCGGCCGTCTACTTCCACTGTGCCATCGGCCATACCCATGAATAATTTACGCTTAATCACGCGTTTCATCTGGACACGGTAAGTTACTTTTTTAGCAGTAGGCAAAATTTGTCCGGTGAATTTTACTTCACCTACACCCAGGGCACGCCCTAAGCCAGGGCCGCCAGACCAACCAAGGAAAAAGCCAACGATCTGCCACATTGCATCGAGGCCAAGGCAACCGGGCATCACCGGATCGCCTTTAAAGTGACAATCAAAAAACCATAGGTCGGGGTTAATATCGAGTTCAGCGACAATTTCGCCTTTACCGTACTGCCCACCATCATCAGTGATTGAGGTGATACGGTCCATCATCAACATGTTATCGATAGGCAAGCGGCAGTTACCTTCGCCGAACATTTCACCTTGGCCACATGAAACCAAGTCTTCTTTGGAGTAGCTATTTTTTTGTTCCATAACACACTTTATTGTCGAAAATTTGCCAGCTACTTTAGCGTACACTTGTACGCTAAACAACTCTGAACAGTGCTTTAGGATGCTATTTTTACGCCATTTTTGTGTCTGTAGTGTGACTGCTTCGTTATGGCCACGTAGCAATGTTGGATTTATCACCAAGGATTCAAATTCAGGCAGCATTTTTACTTCATCCCTTGTATAATTGCGACATCTTTTCAACTGCATGCAAGGACAGTGTATGACGCTCTTCGTCAACGACTTAACCGTGATTGATTTCTCCTTTTTTTGCCCCCAGCGCGGCCCGGTTGGTGAGAGTTGGATTGTTGACTTGACTTTAGACGGCGATTTAAACGATGAATCTATGTTGCTTGACTTTGGTTTAGTGAAAAAACAAATCAAGGGCATTATTGATAACAGTGTTGACCACACCCTGGCGGTACCCACTAAAGCCAATATCGATATCCTTCAGGGCGATGACAAAGTGACGCTGGAAAGTAACTTTGGCGATAACAACGAACACCATTTCGCCATGAGCGGCCCAAAGCAAGCGGTTTGCTTGATTGACGCACCGAGTATTAATGAGCAAGTAGTGACCGAGTATCTAGTCGCAGAAATCACTCCTCAGCTGCCAGAGAACGTCAAAGGTATTACTTTGACGTTGCGTGCTGAGCAGCATCAGAGCTTTTATTATCATTATTCTCATGGCCTAAAAAAACACGACGGCAACTGCCAGCGAATTGTTCATGGCCACCGCTCAACGTTAGGCGTTTGGCTAGATGGTATGGCTATGCCTAGTGTGCAAAAGCAGTGGGCGCAGCGTTGGGCTGATATTTACTTGGTCAGCGAAGAGGACGTGGTGGAGGCTGCACACTTACAAGATATAAGCGCAGCACCGGGAGACATCTGTAGCCGTTACCATGCTAATCAAGGTGAGTTTGAATTGGCAATCAGTGCAAAGCGTACTGAGGTACTGCCTTGTGATACCACAGTCGAATGTATCGCCGATTATATGGCCAAGCAAATTAAGCAAGCTTACCCGGATAAGCAAGTAGAGGTTCGCGCCTATGAAGGTGTAGGCAAAGGGGCGATTGGTTATGCTTAAACGTATGGCAATTACCGCCTTGCTCCTAGGGGCATCATTGTGTGTGCCCATTAATGGCGAAGCCCAAGAGCTGCCGACCCCATTGATTAAAGGTCAGTTGACCCAAGGCGGTATGGTTATAGGGCAGCTACAAGATGCTAAAAAGGTCGTTTTTGCTGAGCGCGAGCTTAAGCTTAGCAAAGATGGCTATTTTGTTTTTGGCTTCGGCCGTGATGCACAAACTGATCAGCAATTAAAGTGGCAAAGCCAAGATGAGCAATGGCATCAACTTGATTTCAGCATTGCTGAGCGTGAGTATCAAATAGATAAAATAGAAGGTGTGGCAAGTAAATATGTCGCCCCGCCTGAAAAGGTTTTAGAGCGCATCCGTAACGATGCAAAACTGGTTCGCCAAGCGCGTGCTAACAACAGTGAACGCACGGCGTTCCTTGAGCCGGTATATCGTCCTGCAGTGGGTCGAATTTCCGGTGTGTATGGCAGCCAGCGTTACTTTAACGGCACCCCTAAACGGCCACACTTTGGTCTCGACATCGCTAACAAGACAGGTACACCTATCTACGCACCAATCAGTGGTGAAGTCGTGATGGCGCATCCTGAGCTTTATTATTCCGGTGGCACCGTTATTTTAGACCATGGTTATGGCATTACCTCCACTTATATTCACATGCATAAGGTGTTGGTTGATGTGGGCGATACCGTGAAAACCGGCGATGTGATAGGGCAAATAGGGGCTACTGGCCGGGTAACTGGCCCCCATTTAGATTGGCGTTTCAATTGGTTTAATGAACGATTGGATCCACAATTACTTATGATTGATACATTAGCGAGTGAAGTTAATACGAATGAGCAGTAAGTTAGATAAAGAAGCCGTTGTTGCACAGCGCATAGAAGATTCGGAAACATCGGTAACTAAAACCGTGTTTCCTGGGCGTACCAACCACCATAATACCTTATTTGGTGGCGATGCACTGGCATGGATGGATGAAGCGGCATTTATTGCAGCAACCCGTTTTTGTCGCAAACCATTAGTGACCATTTCGTCCGACCGTGTTGATTTTAAAGAAGCAATACCGGCGGGCACATTTGCTGAATTGGTTTCTCGCGTAGTCCATGTGGGCAATACCAGCTTAAAAGTGGATGTGGAGATATTTCTTGAAACCATGCACCGCGATGACAAACATTTAGCGATTCGTGGCAGCTTTACCTTTGTTGCTGTGGATGACAATCACAGGCCAACGCCTGTAGTGTGCGAACGCATGCTCAACGGGTTTAAATAAACACTTATTGTTAGGCCGCAGAATCGCGGCCTTTATTCCACCAATAAGTGAACACATCATACAATGTGTGGTTTTTACATACCGTAGCATCACTGTGAAGGGTAGTAATATTCGGCTTTGACAACGCCGCCCATGTCTAACCCCAATAGCAATGAAACGGACTGCTCATCGCTGCTCAGTGGCAATAGGCTTAATACGCCGCCATGATAGTCGGCACTTGTATCATAGTGAAAGCGCTGCCATTGCTCGCCACCATTATCACTTACGTCGACATAAAGAGGCTGGGGGGCACGTTTTTGACTCTTGTTCCATCCAGCACTAATTAGCGTGTGAGTATTTTCTGTATAGATAAAATCAAAATAGAAACGATAGGGTACCTGTTCATCTCGGTAGATTTGTGTCCACGTTTCGCCTTGGTCGGCACTTTTCATTAAGCCACCTTCACCACTGATAATAATCTCCTCCTGGGAAGTGGTTTTAATCGCTTTAATTGTGCTCGGGGCAGGAAACAAGTCGTGGTATTCCTGCTGTGCAAGGTTTTCCAAATCTACGCGACGCAATATTGGGTTTTCGATTGCACCTTGGCCACCGTACCACAGCATATTGCCGCTTTTGTGCATAGAGGCCGTCATGCCGGTAGCCGCATACCCATATTCTCCTGCCAGCACTTGCCAACTTACTCCATCATCATAGGAGGCCGAAAGAACCAAGTTCCCGGTCCCGTATAAGGCTGATTCGGTGCAATAGAGTGCGTAGATGTGTTCACTTTCGCTTGGGGCAAAACGATGCTCAATATGACTTAGCTCTTCGTTCATCGACACTTTCGTCAGTGTCGAGCGTTGGGCTGGGCGAGTGGCATAGAAAAGCTCGGTGCTGTTTGCACACATGGCACTGATAGGGGCTGAGGTCGTGGCTACTTTCTGCCACTGAGTAAACGTATCATTGCTGGATTTAAATAAGCCGGTGTCAGTCCCGGCATAAATCGCATCGTTGAAATGAACCAGGTGATTAATGCGCTCGCCCGACAGCCCCGCATCTGTAAAGGTAATACCTGAAGGTGTTGGCTCAGGTTCAGGGGCTGGCTCTATCGGTGTTGAAGTTGCGTTATCGCTGCCGCCGCAGCCAGTTAACGTGGCACAAATAACACTGAGTAATGTTAGTTGCTTGAACATCTCACCTCCTTGTGTGGGTACTAATTGACTAAAATCTGTCCCCTTTATAGCACAAGGGCCGCTAGCCACCCAAACAAAACCAGTGGAATATTAAAATGTAAGAAGGTTGGTACCACGGTATCCCATATGTGGTCATGTTGGCCGTCGACATTCAATCCTGAAGTGGGCCCGAGTGTTGAATCTGACGCCGGTGAACCTGCATCACCCAGGGCGCCCGCCGTGCCTACTAATGCAGCCGTGGCCATTGGGGAAAACCCCAGTTGCAAACACAAAGGAACGAAAAGTGCTGCAATAATTGGAACTGTAGAAAATGAGCTGCCGATCCCCATGGTAATGAGTAGTCCTACTAGCAGAATAAGCGCCGCCGCTAATGGTTTGTTGCCTTGAATCATATCTGCGGCACTGGTAACGAGTGAATCAACATGACCGGTGGCTTTCATAACTTCGGCAAACCCTTGCGCTGAAATCATAATGAAGCCGATCATCGCCATCATCGCCACTCCTTTGGAGAACACATCTTGATTTTCATGCCATTTAACAATGCCAAACACAGTAAACACAATCACCCCAACAAGACCACCGAGAATCATCGATTGACTCAGAAATTGAGCTGCGAGTGACAGCACGATTGCCACAGAGCCTATGGCTAAGACCTTTGATGGGTGGGCTATTGCATTCTCAGTCTCTTCTGTAGCGAGCGATATATTGTTATAGCTGCGGTTTTTGCGATAACTGATAAAAAGCGCAACACATAAGCCGAAAACCATGCCCAGTGCCGGGATCACCATAGCTAGAGGAACGCTGGTTTTGTCGATTGATAAGCCATTCTCGACCAAATTTAAATGCAAAATGTTGTATAAATAAATACCCCCAAAGCCATAAGGTAACACCATATAAGCCGTAGCTAAGCCGAAGGTGAGTGTGCAGGCGAGGGCGCGGCGGTCTAACTTTAAGCCATTCGTGATACCTAACAGCGGTGGAATGAGTATAGGAATAAAAGCGATATGAACAGGAATGAGATTTTGTGATGCCAAAGAGCAAAAGAGAATCACTGAAAGCACCGCAAAAGATAAAAACCGCGAAGAAATATGCTCTTGCCCCATCATTTTCAATAGTCGACGAGCGAGTAAAGTGGTGAGGCCAGATTTCGAGATAGCCACTGCAAAGGCGCCGAGCATAGCATAACTGAGAGCAATTTCAGCGCCGCCTGAGAGGCCATTATTGAACGCTTCCACCGTAGTTTTTAAAGGTAGTCCAGCGATTAATCCGCTGGTTACAGCTGCGACAGTCATTGCCACGATTACGTTCACTCGTAACAGGGTGAGTGCAAGCATCAAAATGACGCCAATTAATACCGAATTCATATTCTAGCCTATTATTTTTATTGCTTTTTTTACCTGTTTTACAAGGTCTTTTTTCTGTGCTTTAGTGAGCGGGCGTTGCTTATAAGCGGCCAATGTATAAAGCTGCTCTATACGTGCAAGTGGGGTTGCCGCGCCGGGGCAGTGTGTGGCTAATTGTGCCAGCTTTTGCTTGGGTGTGCTATTTTGCGAGCTAAGCAGTGCCTGTTTATCTGCATATAAAAACAGCCTATTCAGCCATTTAGCGCTGAAGCTCATTGACTGCTGTTGTTTGCGACTACCCAATAACAATAACCCAAGCAGAACAAGTGCAACCACGCAAAGGGCCAACACCATGCTGTACTGTGCTATTTGGTTACCAAGTAAATCTTTAAGCACGCTTTTTTGTTTTTGTTGATCAAAACCAAGCACCCACTTTGTCCAGCTGTAATCGAGCTCTTCCAATGTTAATCGCAACCAATTCAATGCCTCTATATGGCTCAACTGCAATAAGCCGACATCAAGGTTATCCATAAACTCTTGTTGCAGCTCTTGAACCTGAGAGAGCGAGCCATTCAATCGCTCTGGCGCGACCACACTGGTTGCATCAAAACGCTGCCATTGATTGCCATCATAATACTCAACCCAGGCGTGGGCATCATACTGATATACACGCAGGTAATTACCCTGTTCACTTTGCTCTCCTCCCAAATACCCTGATACCACACGTGCGGGGATCCCGGCAGCACGCATTATAAATGCACTTGTACTAGCATAATGGCCACAAAAGCCACGCTTAGTTTGGGTGAGAAATACGTCAAGGGAATTGTCATCGGTGATCGGCGTTGGAGTCAACGTATAGCTAAAGCCTTGTTGTTCATAAAAGCCCATCAGTCGGCTAGCAAACTGGTTTGCCGTGTTTGTACTTTGACTCAACTGCCGGGCTAACGCTCTTGCCTGCGGATTCCCATCCGTTGGCAGTAGGCGGTTAAGACGTGATTGGTAATTAGTCAGGACACTTGCTTGCACCGGTCGGTAAAGCAATGGGTATTGAAAGCTCGATGCTGCTGACTCTTTGCGCTTAAGTAAACCGCCTCGTAAATTCTCTACTTTTTGACTCGGGCTAACACTGTCTTGCAATGCATATAGCCAGCGGTTTGCGGAGCTTTCTAAGTACACAGTGGCCTGAGCGCTATAGCTCTGCCAGTCTATATATGTACGAGGGCGAGGAGGGCGCTGCGCTTTTATCCATGCTTTGCCGTCGAATTCTTCATGATTAAGCGCTCGCCAATAATAGGGGGGCGCTGGAAGTTGCCCTGGAAACTCAGCACGAAACACCAAGTCATCGGACTTCGCCAGATTGGCAATATTGAACGGGTCTATACGCTCATTAAGGCCTGTTTTAGCACCGCCAGCGCCAGGAAGTTTCCAAAATGCAGGTACTTTAGGAATAAATAACAACAATAACGCAGCGATGGGGATTGCCATAGCGAACGAGCCAAGTGCTTGAAAGTAGGCTCGTTTGGGCGTGCGAGCGCCATGTAAGGCGGCTAAAGATGCCAGTAAACAAACGTAAAATATGCCTACTAATATTGAGCTATATAAAGACTGTTGATAAAGGAACACAGTCGATAATGAAAAGAAGGTAAGCACAATGACAGTCGATAGCTGCTTGGACGTTTTCGCTTGTAAGAGCTTTAATATTGCTGCCTGTAACAGCATTGACACGAACAGTAGGACACTTTCATCATAGCTGACCGACACAAACAGCACACCTAAACAAGCCGCAGCCAATAAGTTAGTAGCCAGTGCACCTGGGCGAGTCAATGACTTGTTTGCCAGTAACAAATTCCAAAGACACAGTAACAATAACAGGCTCAGCATTAAGGAGGGGAGTTCTGCGCCTATTAACGTGAAAATACCGATGTAGATGACACTGAGCACCGTGCTAACAAAAGACAGCATCATTTCTCTCCATTTTTAAATAAAGCCAGTGCACGCAATGCATTAGTATAATGGGAGGGGCTGTTATCAGCATCAAACTGAGTACTGCCAATACGCAGCGCAAGCTTTGTTTGGGTGCTTTTCGCCTGCTCAATGGAATAGGCCATTGCACTCAGGCGTTGCTCAACACTGCCTTGCAGTGATGCGTAGTCGAGCATATATTGCGCATCCTGATAAGATACAAACTCTTTCACTAACAACTGCTCACGCTTGGCAAAGTGTTTCCAAGAAATGCGGCGGTAGTCAGCGCCCTGTTTATATTCATTCAAGGCATAAAACTCTTCATTTCCTGACTGCGGCTTAAGCGCGTTCACTTCACCTTGATTTTCACTGGCCTCATAGGTCAGTGCAGTATTGTGCGCTTGTGCAGATGGATAAACAAAGTAATGGGCATGTGGCTCTAGATAGCTCCATACTTTAGCGAGGCCAAATGGGAATCCCGTTGAAATCTGAAGTCGTGTTGCTGGATACTTGCCACGGGAACATTTACGGCCACTTACAAGCACGACCTGGGCATCTTGGCTAACGCGTTCAACTTCCTTACATTGACCTTGCCACGTTACTTTAACGCCATAGCTGGTACGCGAGTTATTGCATACAGTAATATTCAATACAGGTGTTTGGTTCGCAAAAACATCACTAATATTATTAAATTTGACCTCGAGGCCCTTTAAGTTGGTATAGGCCTGAATTAACGACATCAATACCAACACCAACATTAAATAAGAGACAACTTGCACTAGGTTATTCTGATAATTGGCGGCCAAGATAAAGTTCAACACGGCAATAAGTAAAAAGCCCAAGCCCAGCTTAGATGGCAGCACATATAACGAACTGTGACCCAGTGTCAGGTGCTTTTTTTTGTGTTTATCACGCAGCAGTAGGGATTCTATTCGCGTTCGTATGGACGACCATCCCTGTTGCATTGTTGCGAGCATACTAAAGCGGAACCTTGACGCGAGCGAGAATATCACTGCATACAGAGCCTTGACTATAAACGTCATGCGGATTAATACGATGCTCACAAATACTAGCGAACACAGCTTGCACATCTTCTGGCATAACAAAGTCACGGCCTTCCATAAATGCCCAAGCCCGTGCACCTTGGGCGAGCGCGATGCTGGCACGAGGAGATAAAGGGTGACTGATATCTTTATCATGACGGGTGTGAGTCACGAGTGACAAGATATAATCAACAACGGTATTGGCTATAGTGACCTTATCAACATTGGCCTGCATGGCTTGTAATTGCTCGGCACTGATAATGGCATCAATCGCTTTATCACGCTGAGGAATATGGCCACGAATGAGTTGTTTTTCCGCATCGGCTGGGGGGAATCCTAAGCTTAAGCGCATAAAGAACCGGTCTAGCTGTGACTCTGGCAATGGAAAGGTGCCGGATTGATGCTGTGGGTTTTGCGTTGCAACCACAAAAAATGGAGTAGGGAGCGTATATCGTTCAGAGTCGATGCTAACACAGCCTTCTTCCATGGCCTCAAGCAAGGCACTCTGTGTTTTAGGGCCCGCGCGGTTTATTTCGTCGGCGAGTACCACTTGGCTAAATACCGGACCTTTATGAAACGAAAAGCGCTGCTCTTGAGTGTTAAAAATGCTTGCCCCCAGAATATCTGCTGGTAACAAATCACTGGTAAATTGAATACGTTGATAACTCATCCCCAGGGCTTGTGCCAAACCATGCGACAGGGTTGTTTTACCCATACCTGGAAGATCCTCTAATAATAAATGGCCGCGCGCTAACATTGCACACAGAGCTAACTTTATTTGCTGTTCTTTGCCATAAATAACATCAGCTAGGCCTAAGGTCAGCTGTTTTAATTGTTCTTGCATAAGGGGGCTTATTAATTTAGTTCTAAACGCTTCATAACCATATCAACCTTATTCGCGTTGAATGGTTTGCTAATGTATTCTTGCGCACCGAATTCCCAGCTATGTTCTACGTTTTCCTGGGAGTTATGATCAGCGCAAAGGATAATTCGACTGTGGGGATGTAAATCTTTTAGGTAACTGACGACGTCGCAACCATCAGTGTCTGGGAGCGCTATATCCACAAATATCACCTCAGGTTCCAGTTGTGATAACAGCGGTTTGGCCTCTGCGACATCTGTAGCAACCGCAACTTGGTCGTAACCCAGCTCGGTGAGGATGGTGGTCAAAGAACTTCGCATGGACTGATCATCATCAATGATCAGAATCGGCTCCAAAGGGCGAACAAACTCCATAATACGTCTTTTTATTCGTGGTTTGGTTACTAATACTATGCGATAAGCGCATATTGCTCAATACAACCATAGACTAAAGCGCAGTAACTAACTAGGAAATTGTATAAATTGGTAAATGAACAACACTTGTCACAACATACTAAAAGCCGTAACCACTCTAAAATGTCCGATACCGTCTAGTATTGGACTTTTAGTGTCGGTTTCTATGATAGTTATCTGGTTATTATAGTGACCACCTATAAATTAGATTATGTTAAATAGCGTTTAAACCTATTTAACCAACATCAATCGTCTAGTTAATGTATGACACAAACAAGCCTCTTTCGCTTTGAACCCATCAATCTCACTCTCGTACAGAGCAAAGCGTTCATTACGGTTCATCGTTAAAAGCTTGTAGCTAGGCATTTATCTTTTAAAACCTTGAGTCACTCTCACAAGGGTTGCCATCGTTATCACCGTCCATTTTTGTATTCGGACAATTTCGAATGAAAAACACAGCTTCTTCTCGCGATCTCATTTGGCTACAGTACTGGCGCCCATCACACTTGAATGTTTGTCGTGGCGTGGTGTCGAATGCGGTGTCTGGGATTTGTTGAATAGCTCTTGGACTGCCGACTTGCTCGGTAAAATCTAAATAGTTAAATAATAAAACCGACATAACCCCAACCACTAATACAGGCACTAGCTTATTCGCACCCGCCTTGTTGGTGCTTTTTGAGGTTTTGAATTTCTTCGCGGCAACTCCCTCTATACGAGCATTTGTCGCGCGCGTTTTCCCTTCATGCCTTTCAACTTCAAAGTGAATATAGTCGCCTTGTTTTGGCGGTCGACTCATGTGCTTAAGCGTTGAAATGTGAATGAAGGTATTTGATGAAAGCTCTGCTGCGCTGATGAAACCGAACCCTTTATCGTCATTCCAATTGACTAGCTTACCGCGATACATGTGCTCATCCTTGTTAGCAAATAAAGCTGCGATATTACAAATAATTACCAAGAAAATCTATAAATTACTCGTTGAATCAATCCGCTAACAGCCATTACAGAAAAGGTTTGGCTACAGTTCCTCAGTCTTTGTCGGCGCTTGTTTTAAATCGTTACACTTTTTGCGTTGCAAACGAACGCTTTGAATATAAAAATTACCTGAGTTACCGCACGTATAGTCAAAATTTTAACAGTGTGGGCATTAAGGAGAAGTCAATGAAGTACGCAATCATCATCTTAACTGCAGCACTGGCTGGCTGCGCATCCCCTGAACAACAGCAATCATTTGAACAAGCTATGCTAGAGCAAGCAAACTGCTCTGGTGAGGTTGAGCAAAGTTATCGTATGACCTTTTATAGCTCAGACAAGCCAGAGAATGTGGGTAAAACCGAGCTGCAAAAAAAATGCAACCCGATCCCTACCCATAGTGATTTTGAGAAAAAGAAATAGCCATTTTCGTTAGGTTAAAATAACAAAATAATCAGGGCTTTATAAATAGAGCCCTAACGTCGCATCGAGCAGTAAGCTAATCGCCAATAAAACGATGACAGAGAATGTCAGCACCATGCTCACCACGCGAATCTTAAGCTGCTCATTGCTTTGGGCGATATTGCTTGCGTGCAGTAACCTCCCTAATACTAAGGCGGCACCAAATAGGTGGCAATAATGACTCGCTAAGCCTTGATACTCATTGAGAAAAAGTAGAATCAGTGCAAATGGCACATACTCAATGAAGTTTCCGTGTGCGCGAATAGCGCGTATTAAGCCTTCATCTTCGCCTGTACCTATGGATTTTTGAGCTTTGCGCCGTGCTTTAACAACATACATACTCAACTGCACGTAAACCAGCGCTAAAATTGCAGCGTAAATTGAGACTATCACCCTAACCCCTTAACAAATCAAAATTTGAGTAAGAACTTACAGGGCTTGGAGTAAAAAGAAAAGTGCCGACGGTAAACAAAATGCGTTTAGCCGCCGGCAGTTGGAGAGGTCGTTTCGATATCATGACTGCATCATGATAATTTCTATACCCTTAGTCCTCGAGCAAAAACACCGCGTTCACTTTCGCAGTGACTTTGATTTCACCGATGTTGTAAGCATCTTCCACTTTCGCGCTACCGGCGCTATCAGCTCGTACCATCATGGCCTCGACCTGCGGCATTGGACGCGCGTAATCTTGTTGGGCACTGATACTATAGACCTTTTCAATGCGGGCGTTGAAACCTTCTGCGTAGGTACTAGCTTTGGCATTTGCATCTTTGAATGCTTTTTGCTGCGCTTGGCTAAAAAGCTCATCATGATTGGTTAAACCAAATTGCGACTGCCCTACTTGATTAGCCCCTTGCTGAATAAGGCCTTGCAGAGTTTGCGCATAGCTATCAATATTGCGCAAAATAATGCTGAGGTTACGACTGACTTCATAACCGTCAAATTCGTTGGTTTGAGTATCGCGGTTATAACGCGTTTTGCTGCGCACATTCAGTTGGCTAGCGTGAATATCTTTGCTGGCAACTCCCTGCTCTTTTAACGCCAGAATCATGGCCGCAAGTTTGTCATCGGCCGCTTTCTTTGCCGCAACAACATCCTTGCTGTGTTCATTGACACTGACATTCAACGTGACCTTGTCGGGAGTGGCCCACACTTCCCCTACACCAGTAACTTGAACGTGAGGTTCATCAGGGATACTGACAGCATGAGCGCCGAATGCGATGCCTGATGTAAGTATTAGAGAAATAAGCTTTTTCATGTTTTTACCCATTAGCAAATAATGCTATCCAGTTTAGGGTGAAAACGTTAATTGTGCCTGAATAAAAAAGGCCAGCATGACGCTGGCCTGTTATTAAATGTTATCCGAGTTTATCGGAAGCAACCCGGTATTTGGGGTCTTCGATAACATTGATCTCGACTAAATCGCGCGCTTTATGCAGTAGTTGCTTACAGTCAGGGCTAACATGACGTAGGTGTAAGGTTTTACCTTGCTTGGTGTATTTCTCAGCAAGGTTATCTATAGCTTCAATGGCACTGTGATCAGCAACTCGGCTATGCTTGAACTCTACAATGACATCTTTAGGGTCATTCTTAACATCAAATAACTCAATAAAGTTTTTCACTGAGCCAAAGAACAAAGGTCCATGTAACTCATATACTTTTGACCCTTCTTCATCAATGTAGCTTTCGGTGTAAATATGTTTAGCATGCTGCCAAGCAAACACTAGCGCAGAGACAATAATACCCACGCAGACCGCAATGGCTAAGTCTGTGGCCACAGTTACGGCACTGACCAAAAAGATAACGAAGGCGTCAGATTTAGGTACTTTGCGCATAATGCGGAAGCTTGACCATTCAAAAGTGCCTATAACCACCATAAACATAACGCCAACCAGTGCCGCCAAAGGCACCATCTCAATATAGCTAGCGGCAAACAAAATGAAGGCCAGAAGCATCAGAGCAGCTGTCACACCCGATAAACGACTGCGGCCACCCGAGTTGATATTAATCATTGATTGGCCAATCATGGCACAGCCACCCATCGCGCCAAAGAAACCACAAGTCAAGTTAGCTGCGCCCTGGCCCATGCATTCTTTATTACTTTGACCACGGGTGTCTGTGATTTCGTCAATTAGCGTAAGCGTTAGTAACGATTCGATCAGACCAATGGCGGCAAGAATAACCGCATAAGGCAGAATAATCTGGAATGTTTCCCAGTTGAGCGGCACTTGAGGAATATGGAATTCAGGCAAACCACCGGCGATTGTGGCGCTGGCATCACCGGTCATATCTTTAACAAAGTCGATAACCGTGCGGGCTTCTAAATCTAACCCTAAAACTAAACCCGTCACCACGACAATCGCTGCCAAACTTGAAGGAATAGCAGTGGTTAGTTTAGGTAAAAAGTGAATGATAGCCATGGTCAAAGCAACCAGACCCAGCATGGTAGCCATCATTTCGCCCTGCATCCACTGCATTTGGCCATCGTCGCCAAGTACTTTAAATTGGCCAAGTTGAGCGAGAAAGATAACAATGGCCAAGCCGTTTACAAACCCCAACATCACAGGGTGCGGCACCATACGAATGAACTTACCAAGTTTAAATACCCCAGCGAGAATTTGCAGTATGCCCATCAACACCACCGTGGCAAACAGGTACTCGACCCCATGGGTCACGACGAGGGAGGTCATGACAACAGCAAGGGCACCGGTGGCGCCAGATATCATGCCCGGGCGACCACCTAATAAAGAAGTTATTAGGCCAACAATAAAGGCAGCGTATAAACCAACCAGAGGGTCTACTTGGGCTACAAAAGCAAAGGCAACGGCTTCGGGGACCAGCGCTAGGGCCACCGTCAATCCAGACAATATATCGTTTTTAGCAGAGCTTGGGGCTTTGCTTAATAAGTTAAACATTCATTCCTCGTGTACGTTAGGCAGAGCTCTTCGAAAAGGCCGCAGAGTCTAGCAAAATACCGAGAAATTAACAATTGAGTAAAAAGCTGAAGGCAGGCTTACTGCCACTTTTACAGTGGCAGTGCGGTGGAGCGCTTAACACAGGTCATAGTCACATTCGAATGTACTTCTTGCACATAGGGAAGGCTTAATAAGTGGTCTCGAACGAACTGCTCATAGCCTTCAATACCCTTGGAGATAATACGCAACATAAAGTCCATGGTACCCGCCATAGTGTAGCATTCAGTGACTTCATCATAGCTCATTATCAGCTTTTCAAAATCTGCGAGCTGGTCTCGGCCGTGGTTAGACAAACGTACATGGGCGTATACAAGCATATCGAAGCCTAGCTGCTTCTCATCTAGCAAGGCCACTTTGCCTTTGATATAGCCCTCCTGCTCAAGACGTGCAATACGGCGCCAACATGGTGATTGGGAAAGGCCGACTTGATCGGCTATTTCGGCGGTCGATAAACTGGCATCCTGTTGCAGCAATGCCAAGATCTGACGGTCAACTTGGTTTAATGACATTGATTTTTCTTTTTTAATTGTGAATTAGGTAAAATTATACATAACGCAAGGGTTTTCGTCTGTACTTTTTAACCGAATTTTCCGCTAATAAACGGGTTTTTATGACGCTCTTGTCCTACAGAGGTCTCTTCACCATGACCGCTAAGCAATCGATAGTCATCATCTAGGCTAAGCACCTCTCGTTTGATAGAAGCGATTAATGTTGGGCCATCGCCTTTAGGAAAGTCCGTCCGCCCTATTGAACCTTTAAAAATCACATCGCCAACTATGGCAAGTTTATGACTATGACAAACAAAAATCACGTGCCCTGGCGTATGTCCTGGGCAATGGCGTACTTCAAATTGCTGCTCACCTAAACTTATGGTGTGCCCATGCTCGAGCCAGGTGTCGGGCAAAAAAGGCACTTGCGGCGCAAAGCCAAACATCTGAGCCTGCTGCGCCAAGGCATCAAACCAAAATTGCTCATCTCGTTGCGGGCCAACAATGTCGATTTGGTAATGTTTGCGCAATGTATCCGCTGCACCAACATGATCTAAATGGCCATGAGTTAGCCAAACTACACTGGGCTCAATGCCGCGCTGTGTTAACGCACGGATGATTTTATCACTATCGCCACCGGGGTCGATAATAGCGGCCTGACCACTTTGTGCGCATTGCAATATGCGGCAATTTTGCATAAAGGGAGTAACAGGAATGGTGGTAATTTTCATAAGTTTAAAACTGCATTAATATTGGGTAGTGCAAATAATGCTGATCATAATACGGTGTTTGCGCATAAAGCCAAGTTCTGCGAGCATCACTGTCGTTTGCAAAGTCTTCATCTTCAAGCTTGGCGTGGTAACGCTCGGCGATATCCGGGTTTGATTCAAGCATTTGCTGGGCATATGGAGCAAGTGCATAGTTCTCAACATACTCAGTGCGCTGAAAAATACTGTGGAAGAAGCCCCACTGGAACAATGAGTCTGGCGCCTCTGGGTGCAGCATATGTGTAGCCAAAAGCCCTAAGGGTTGTGTCGTGCTAACCTTCAGCCACTGTTGATTTACTGTCGTTTTCGCCGTGCTGTAATCAAACTCTGCACTAACGCGAAAGCGTCCCTCAAATGGTGCTTGAGCAAATTGATGATTAACAATACGTGCTTGTGCCAATGGCAACTCGGTGTCTGCTGTAACAGCCTCTATTTCAACCCCCTGCATTTTTAAGGTCGCGATCACATCAGTATACTGGCGTGGAATATAGAAAGCCTTGGGCACATCAACCTCGGTTTTTATCTCCTTTTGCCAGAATATGGGTAACGCATCGTAATGCTTAGGTTTGCCTAAATAACGTACTTCTTTAGCACCGGTTGCTGTGCTTTCATAGTAATCATAGGCAATCCCCTTAAAGGCAATGGTATCAGGCTCTTTGGCATAGCTGCGTTCAACAACGAGGCGTTCTTGCTGCTGCGCTTTAGACTGTGCCACGGCCGCGTTTATATCATCACCATGGCGGGTCAAGGCGGTGATAGCGCCGTCAATGAGCACATAAGTCCCCAATACCCGTTGTTTATAGGGCTTAAGCGAATGGTTTTCTACCAAAATGGTGGGTAAATGGCGTAACTCGCCCCAACCATTTGAATAGCGAGGCCCAGCGACCCACCCAGCAAGACCTTTCGCAAAATCCATTTTATCCATGACGAACACTAAAGGCCCTGGGATATGGCCCATTTCTTCAAGTTTCTGGTCAATGACAGGCGCAATCCATTGATCCATCGCAGCTGTCACTTTTGGTGTGGCGCTGGCGAACGTTGGCGCATAACCATAGGTAATATCGTATTGGTAATCTGCGCCATCGGTAACATGAATATCGAGATATAGACTAGGTTGATACTGATTAACAACCTTAGCTAATGCGCGCACACCAGGGGTATCAAGCTTAGTGAAGTCACGGTTTAAATTGAGGTTTTGACCATTGGTTCGAAAACCCATAACAGCAGGACCGCGCTGGTTGATGCGATTATAGGCACTGGCACGCTCGTGACCGTCGACGTTTAAAATCGGTATAAACAGTAGGTTAACGCTTTTCAAGATATCCAATCGTTTACCGGTGGCAATGTCTCGCAACAACATAAAGCCTGCGTCTTTACCATCAATTTCACCACTGTGAATACCCGCTTGAATCAATAACGTGGGTTTGTCGCTATTAGCAATGTGCGCCGCGCTATTGCTTCCTTGCTCGCTGGCAACCAGCATATTGATATCACGGCCAGCGTCACTTTGACCTATTTTAACTAGGCTGAACTGGGTCGGGTTAGCCTGTTGTAAACGCTTTAAATAGGTCATCGTCGCTTGATAGTCGGGAGAGATCATTCCCCCAGAGTGTTCAAACGCCGTGGTTAACACGCCTTGTTGCTGCATCAACGCTTCACTTTGGCCTTGCCAAGAGATCAGTTTGGGCAAGTGGGCATCAGCGGCTAGGGCCGTGGCTAATAACAAGCTGGTAAACATAATACGCTCTTTTTGTTGTTGTTTTGCTGTATTTGAGTATAACAAGGGGGCTTTAAAGGTGGCCAGGATTGCGACGAAATGGTAGTTTTTCGCTATGACGTTGGCACTGAGTGCAAATTATGAAAACCATTCTTATCACCGGCTGCTCTAGCGGTATAGGCTATTACTGTGCTAAACAACTGCAAAAGCGCGGTTACCAAGTGATCGCTAGTTGTCGCAATGTAAACGACGTACGTGCTCTCAACGAGCAAGGCATCACCTGTGTGCAGCTTGATTACACCGATACTGACTCCATTGAACAAGGGCTAGCCGATGCCCTGGCTTTTAGCGGCGGTAAATTAGACGCTTTGTTCAATAATGGCGCTTATGGCCAACCTGGCGCTGTGGAAGATTTACCCGTGGCGGCGCTGCGCCGGCAATTTGAGACCAATGTTTTCGGCTGGCATCACCTTACCCAATTAGTATGTAAAAAGATGCGCCAACAAGGTCATGGCCGTATCATTCAAAATTCATCGGTGTTGGGGTTAGTCACCTTGCCCTATCGCGGCGCTTATAATGCCAGTAAATTTGCATTGGAGGGATTAACAGATACCTTGCGCTTAGAGCTACAAGGCTCCGGTGTATATATTTCTTTGATTGAGCCTGGGCCGATCAGTTCGCGCTTTCGTGATAATGCACTGCACGCATTTTTAACCTCAGGCATTGATATCGAAAAAAGTGCGCACCGAGATAATTATTTAGCGCAGCAGCGGCGGTTGGAATCCACCAGTGGCCCTCAGCCTTTTACCCTTGGACCTGAAGCGGTTTATAAACGCTTGGTGCATGCGTTAGAGTCGCAGCGCCCGCAGGCCCGTTACTATGTTACCACGCCCACCTATCTATTCGGTTTCCTTAAACGTATTTTACCAAGCAGCTGGCTTGACTGGGTGCTTACCAAGTCGCGCTAATGGCTATAGACGTGATTTTCAGGCATTAAAAAAGGAGCCAAAAGGCTCCTTTCTTCTGCTAACACAGGTAGATTAAGCTGAAAGACCTTCTTTCGCTTTAGCTACTAATGCTGCGAATGCAGTTTGGTCATAAACAGCGATATCTGCAAGGATCTTACGATCGATTTCTACAGAAGTCTTCTTAAGACCGTTGATGAAACGGCTGTAAGACAAACCATTTTGACGAGCTGCTGCGTTGATACGTGCAATCCATAGTTGACGGAAAGTACGTTTCTTCGCACGACGGTCACGGTAAGCGTATTGACCCGCTTTAGTAACCGCTTGGAAAGCTACGCGGTAAACACGTGAACGTGCACCGTAGTAACCTTTAGCTTGCTTTAAAACTTTCTTGTGACGTGCGCGCGCGATAGTACCGCGTTTTACTCTTGCCATTATTCTATACCCCTATTAAGCGAATGGTAACATACGAGAAACTAAGCCGTGATCGTTCTTGTGAACCATTAGCTTAGGACGTAGGTGAAGCTTACGCTTAGAGGTTTTCTTGGTCAGAATGTGACGAAGGTGCGCTTGTTTACGCTTGAAACCACCAGAAGCAGTTTTCTTGAAGCGCTTAGCGGCGCCACGGTGTGTTTTTAGCTTATAAGCCATTGCAATAACTCCAATTGATATTGCTTAAATTTAGCAAGCAGGCGGTTTGAGTTCACAAACACTTTTTTGGCCCAACTTACTCCCAAAACCGGTGAGAGCGCTTAAAAAAGCGCTCTACTTCAACCGGATAGATACAGGTGCCATTGCCTTAGAAGATAAGTCATGTGGCTTGTAAACCTGCACTAATTCGTTAAACGCGCGGAGTATACTATTTTTTAGCCACCGGCGCTAGCATCATGATCATTTGGCGGCCTTCCACTTTTTTCGGGAATGACTCGACCTGTGCCAACTCTTGCAGATCATCTTTAATGCGATTCAAAAGCTCGATACCAATTTCTTGGTGGGCCATTTCACGACCACGGAAACGGATCGTTACTTTTGCCTTATCGCCAGCTTCTAAGAACTTGGTTAGATTGCGAAGCTTAACTTGGTAGTCACCAATGTCTGTACCAGGGCGGAACTTAACTTCCTTAACCTGAATTTGCTTTTGCTTCTTCTTCTGTTCTTTTTGCGCTTTGCTTTTTTCAAAAAGGAACTTACCGTAGTCCATTACCTTACAAACGGGGGGTTCAGCATTTGGGCTGATCTCTACTAGATCGACACCCGCCTCATCCGCCATTGACTGAGCTTCACTCAGGGACACGATGCCTGCTTGTTCACCTTCAAAGTCAATTAGTCGAACTTCTTTTGCCGTAATATCTTCGTTAATACGATTTTTTTGGACCTGTTGTTGGCCCTTTTTTCCGCCTCTAATGGTACGTTCCTCCAAGAATATTAAAAACTAAAAGGGTGTATTCGATACTGTTTGATACACCCTTTCGATCACAAATTACTGTCTTGTTTTAATTTCATTTGTGATTTTAGTGATAAAGTCATCGACTTTAAATTTACCTAGGTCTTCACCTGTACGTGTTCTTACTGCCACTTCTTGCTGCTCTACTTCTTTGTCACCAACAACTAGCAAGTAAGGAATACGTTTTAAAGTATGTTCGCGAATTTTAAAGCCAATTTTCTCATTTCTCAAGTCGGCTGCGGCGCGAATACCCAGTTTATTCAATTTTTGTACAACTTCGTGCACATAATCAGACTGTTTGTCAGTGATATTCATAATCACCACCTGCTTAGGAGCAAGCCAGGTTGGGAACAGCCCTGCGTATTCTTCGGTCAAAATACCGATAAAGCGTTCGATTGAACCCAGAATAGCACGGTGAATCATCACCGGAGTGCGACGCTCATTGTTCTCAGCCACATAAGTTGCGCCAAGACGTCCTGGTAACATAAAGTCTAGCTGTACTGTACCACACTGCCACGCTCGCTCTAAGCAATCATACAAAGTAAATTCAATTTTCGGACCATAGAAGGCACCTTCACCTGGTAGGTATTCGAATTCAATGTCTTTATCGCTCAATGCTTGCGCCAAGGCTTTCTCGGCTTTATCCCACAGTTCATCTTCACCGATGCGCTTTTCTGGGCGTGTAGAAAGCTTTACAACAATCTTTTCAAAACCAAAGGTCGAATAAGTGTCGTAAACCATATCGATACACGCCGTCACCTCTTGCAAGATTTGCTCTTCTGTACAGAACACATGAGCATCATCTTGAGTAAAGCCACGTACGCGCATCAATCCGTGCAACGCACCCGATGGCTCGTTACGGTGACAACAACCAAATTCGGCCATACGCAAAGGCAAATCACGGTAAGATTTCAAACCTTGGTTGAAAATCTGCACGTGACCAGGACAGTTCATTGGTTTAATAGCATACTCACGTTTCTCTGACTCCGTGGTGAACATGGCATCGCCGTATTTGTCCCAGTGGCCTGATTTTTCCCACAGTCCACGGTCCATCATTAGCGGCCCTTTCACCTCTTCATAGTCATATTCGCGCAGTTTTTCGCGAACAAACTCTTCGAGCTCGCGGTAAATGCTCCAACCATCATTGTGCCAAAACACCATACCTGGCGCTTCTTCTTGCCAGTGCCATAAATCTAGGGCTTTACCAATTTTACGGTGATCGCGCTTTTCCGCTTCTTCTAAGCGCTGCAAGTAGCCTTTAAGTTGCTTCTTATCACCCCATGCGGTGCCATAAATACGCTGCAACATTTTATTGTCAGAGTCGCCACGCCAGTATGCACCTGCTACTTTCATCAATTTAAAGTGCTGACAAAAGCTCATATTGGGTACGTGAGGACCACGACACATATCCACGTACTCTTCGTGGTGGTACAAACCAGGACGGTCATCCTTAGCGATATTCTCGTCCAAGATTTCAACTTTATAAGGTTCGCCACGTTGTTCAAACGTGTCGCGGGCCTGTTGCCAGCTCACGGTCTTCTTAACCACGTCATATTTGGTTTTCGCAAGTTCTTTCATACGCTTTTCAAGCGCTTCTAAATCTTCTTGCGTCAGCGAGTGCTCCATATCGACATCATAATAAAAGCCGTTGTCGATAGTTGGACCAATGGCCATTTTTGCATCAGGATACAATTGCTTAATGGCGTGGCCGATAAGGTGCGCACAGGAGTGACGGATAATTTCTAAACCGTCTTCATCTTTTGCGGTGATGATCTCTAACCGTGCGTCTTCGCTGATTAAATCACAGGCGTCAACACGCTCACCGTTAACACGCCCAGCGATGGTCGCCTTGGCAAGGCCTGGGCCGATGTCTTGTGCTACGTCTAACGTGGATACAGGGTTTTCAAATGAACGCTGACTGCCGTCAGGAAGAGTAATTACTGGCATGTTTAATCCTTGTACAGTGGTGACACCTACGCCGCGCCACGTGTATTTATTTGTCTATTTAATAAGTCTAATCAACGCTTATACCAACAAGCATTGCGATGATACTGCCGCCCACACAGCGTGAGCGAGGCGTTATTTTGGCGCGCTATAGAGGTAAATACAAGGCTCGTCTGCTAATTTTCTTAACAAATTTTGTATGCGCTTCTGATATACTAATGCCATTGATAAAAAAGGTGATATTTGACTATGCATACTTGCGGCGTAGAAATAAAAGGCAGTGAAGTTTTACTATGCCTTCTAAGTAAAGAAAATGATGTGTTTGACATCCGTGATGTGCGCCAAACACGTTTTGTTTTAAGCGATGCCAACGATACTGAAGAAATCCAAAAGTTTCATCGCGACTTCAAAAAGCTGATGGAAGATTACCAAGTGGATGCTATCGCCATCAAAGCGCGACCTCATAAAGGAAAGTTCGCTGGCGGCGCGGTTGGCTTTAAAATGGAAGCGGCACTGCAGCTAATAACTAACTTAGATGTGCACATTATTAGTGCCACAGAGATGAAAGAACAGCTTAAGCGCAACCCATTACCTATTGAGTTCGCTGATACGGGACTGAAGAAGTTTCAAGAGCAAGCCTTTATGACGGCGTATGTCGATATTATGCTGCGCACTTACGCTAAGCAGTAATCCCCCCGACAGTAACAGGCCGCAGAAATGGCCTGTTACGTCATCGCCCGGTAATAATCGCTAACGCATGCCTCTCATCCATGTCCAACTCCTCGGCTAAAGAGCGCGGTGTCGCGTCAAAATGCGCAAACGGGTGTTCATTTTCATAGTGTTCGCTGAGGTGTTCTAACACCTTCGGGTGAATATAATACTGTTCGCAAATGTTCGCGGTATTGCCTAACTGCTTGGCAACGAGTTTAACCAGTTGAGACTTAAATTTGCGCCTTGGGTGCGCCTGTACCTGCTCTGCGGCTACGTGGGCAAAGCGGACCGCCATTCGCGTCCCCGCCCAGGTGCGATAATCTTTGGCGCTAAAGTGGCCGCCAAAAACACGGTGGATAAATTCGTTAATATCATCACTTTGTAGGTCATGCCATTGGCCTTGTTGATAATAACGTAGCAAGCTATACCCTTGTTGCTCTGCACTTGAAGCCACTAATTCAGCAAGCTCAGTATCGTCAATGCGCACCTCTCGGTGTTTTGCGTGTTTACCTTTAAAGCTAAATTGTACATGGTCGTTTTTAATATCCACATGCTTGCGTCGAAGCGTGGTTAACCCACAAGTTTCATTGGCTTTGTAATAATTATTATTGCCTACACGAATCGCGGTAAGGTCTAAGATTGCGCACCCAAGCGCGCACACTTTGTCTTTCGTCCAATCAGGTTCTGCCAATAAGGATAAACAGTGCCCTCGCGCATCTGGAAGCTGAGCAGCGAATTCACCTAACTTGGCAAATTTTTTTTGCTGTTGCGCCAATTGCCAATGGGCGTGGTAAATGTATTGTCGCTTTCCTTTGCCATCAACGCCAACGGCCTGCACCTTATTGTACTGGCAAGCGCTAATACGTACATCACGCCACATAGGAGGCACAGCCAACTCTCGCATTCGTTTTAAGTAAGCACGACTGGTTATCTTTTCCTTATCAAGATGGAAGTATTCAAATCCTTTTCCCCGTTTACGACGCGTTGTCGTAAGGGTATTACACTCGTGGTAGGTTGTGCTTGGGGCAACGTTACAATCCATTCTTCTTCCTTCTTTTTCCGATAATAGCTACTACGCAGCACATCTTCACCTGGAGCACTGTGAAAGGTAAAAAATAATACGTTTTGTTGGTTGTACGACTATGACGTTTTTACCGCCTGCGATTGAAAAGCTTTCATAGTTGCCCATGAAAAAGGCGTTGGCTTACACATTCAAGCGTTCGAAGATAAAGATAAAACACTGTTTAATAATGGTTTTTATGTATTCCCTCGATTTGGCACAAGCATTGCTCCTATTAAATCGAATTCAAAATTGAAGGAGCACAATTATGACAATGCAACGTTCAGAGAAAATCACAGACATTATCAAAGTACTAAAGGGTGGCATTGATTTTTACTCCGATGCCAAAGACAACATTGATAGTAATGATGTACGTACCGTGTTCCAAAACATGATCGATGAAAAGCACAAAGCGGTGACCGACTTGCAACCCTTTGCCATTGAAGAGCAAGGCGAAATTGAAACCGGCTCAGACACCCTGGTAGATGTACGTAAAACCTACACTAAGGTGATGAGCGCGATTAAGAGCAACGAAGAACATACGTACATTAAACACCTTGAAGAGGTCGAAGATAAAGTGCTTGAAGAGTTCGACGATGCACTAGAAGAGTCGCAGCCACCTCAGTGCGCACAAGTTCTTTCTCAGCTTCGTGAACGCATGCAAATTTGCCACGATAAAATGAAGGCACTGCAAGAAGCAACGAGCTAAATTATTTCTCTCCCCAAGACGATGTAGCGGGCCCATGGCCCGCTTTTTTATGTCGACAAAAACTAAACCTTTAGTCTAATTCCAACAGAAACCACCTCAAAATAATGGAAAGTGTCGACACTCTGTGCTTGATTAGGTGTTGAAGAACCTAAAATGACAACATCTATCCGGGCAAGGAGGCAGTCAATGCCGCAACAACAAGACAATCACTCCCCTTCACTACCGTTAACGTTGAGCCAGTACCACGGCTCATTTTCAACGCCGCTTAGCGAGCGAACCATCGCCGAGCATCTTGATTATATTGTCGACAAACACCCAGACAATGAGGCGATTGTCGTTCGCCACCAAGGGATCCGTTGGACTTACCGCCAGTATTTACGGGAAATAGAGCGCCTCGCTGCGGGCTTACTCGCTCTAGGTGTGCAGCCAGGGGATCGGGTTGGCATTTGGTCACCCAACAATATTGAATGGTCCTTAGTGCAATTCGCAAGCGCCAAAATTGGCGCCATTATGGTGTGCATTAACCCCGCCTATCGCCCTCATGAGTTGGCCTTTGCCATTAACAACGTGGGTGTAAAGTATTTGGTGATGGCCGAGCAATTTAAAGCATCAAACTACGTTGACATGATCTACCAGCTTGCACCGGAATTAAAAGACGGTAGCAAAACCACCCTGCAAGCGCTGCCCACTTTAGAGCAGGTAATTATTCTCTCCGAGCAACCTTTTGCCGGCATGACATCATTTACGTCGGTTCAACAACTGGGCGAGGATGCGCACTACCAGCAAATGCGGGTTATTGAAGCGCAACTTCGACCCGATGACGCCATTAATATTCAATTTACCTCGGGCACAACCGGGAACCCCAAAGGCGCCACGCTCTCGCACCGCAATATTTTAAACAACGGTTTGCTGGTTGCCCAAGCGATGCACTTTAATGATAAAGACAGACTGTGTATTCCAGTGCCCTTGTACCATTGCTTCGGCATGGTGCTGGGCAATCTAGTGTGTTTGGCCAGCGGTGCCTGTGCGATATTTCCAGCTCCCTCATTCGATGCAATCAGCACCCTAAGCTGCGTTGAGCAAGAGCGCTGTACGGCGCTCCACGGCGTACCAACGATGTTTATTGCGCAATTAGAACACCCCGACTTTCAGCAGTACGACCTTAGCACTTTGCGCACCGGAGTCATGGCCGGCAGCACCTGCCCGCAAGAATTGATGCGCAAAGTACACAGTGATTTTCATATGCGCGAAGTGGTGATTGGTTACGGGCAGACCGAGTGCAGCCCCATCAACCATATTACCCAAAACGACGCACCAATTGACAAACAAGTGCAAACCGTGGGCCGAGCAATGGCGCACACAGAAATTAAAATTATTGATGAACGCGGTCAAATCGCTGCCATTGGTAGCCCGGGTGAAATTTGTGCTCGCGGCTACTGTGTGATGCAAGGCTATTGGGGTGATGAAGCGAAAACTAACGCCACTATCGACGCTGAGGGCTGGCTACACTCTGGCGATTTAGGGGTCATGGATGAGCAAGGTTACGTGACCATCGTTGGCCGTATTAAAGATATGATCATTCGTGGTGGCGAGAACATTTATCCGCGCGAAATAGAAGAAGTGCTGTATTTGCACGATGCTGTCAGTGATGCGGCGGTCTTTGGTATCCCCGATGATAAATTTGGCGAGCAAGTATGCTTGTGGCTCAAAGCAAAGGACAACCGCGATATTGATGAGCCGCAAATTCGGGCCTACCTAAAAGATCAACTCGCCTATTTTAAAGTGCCTAAGTATATTCGTATCGTCGAGGAATACCCGATGACGGTCACCGGGAAATTACAAAAGTTTAAAATGCGCGAAATGATGCTTGCAGAGCTCAATGAACAAGCACAAAGCGCGTAACTAGGTGTCGGCATAGTCATCACAGTGGTGCAAAATTAGCACACTCGTTGCGCTAGGTTTTACGCCGCAAAATCGCTACACTGACGCCTTAAATCAGTTAGTTATGTGTGGTGCTATGCTTTCCTTTTTCGAAAAACTAACCGCCCCTTTTCCCGAGCGCACAACTACCGCGCCACCCAAGGGATTATGGGCTTTTTGCCGTTATTACACCCAAGGCATGGGCTGGCCGCTGGCGGTGATGTCAATCAGCGCCGCCTTATTAGCCATTGTTGAAGTTTCGCTATTTAGCTTTATGGGTCAACTCGTTGACTGGCTTGGACAGACAACCCCGGAACAGCTGTTAAGCACCGAAACCGATACGCTTTGGTTTATGGGTCTGGTCACTATCGTGCTGTTGCCTATTTTAGTGTTTGTTCACTCAGCCGTTCTCCACCAAAGCTTGCTCGGTAATTACCCCATGGCCATTCGCTGGTTGGCGCACCGTTACCTACTGCGCCAAAGCGTGAGCTTTTATGCCGACGACTTTGCCGGGCGCATTGCCACTAAGGTGATGCAAACGTCGTTGGCGGTAAGGGAAACCGTCATCAAGCTACTGGATGTCGCGGTGTATATTGTGGTGTATTTTTCCGCCATGCTGTTCTTTGTTGGCCAGGCAGATTGGCGCTTAATGATGCCAATTTTAGGCTGGCTTGTAGGTTATATTGCAGTGCAGCGTTATTTTATTCCGCGCCTGAAAGCGGTCGCCGAGCAACAAGCCGAAGCCCGCTCACAAATGACAGGCCGTATTGTTGATAGCTACACCAACATCGCCACTATCAAACTCTTCTCTCATTCATCGCGGGAGGAGCAATATGCCCGTGAATCGATGGAGCTGTTTTTAGACCCGGTATATCGGCAAATGCGTTTGGTCACTAAATTACAAGTGAGTGTGCAGCTGCTTAACTATGGTTTGGTGGCGGTGATTGCAGCATTGTCGATTTACCTTTGGTCTATTAGTTTAATCAGCGTCGGCGCCATTGCCATTGCCGTTAGTTTAGCACTTCGCCTTAACGGCATGGCGCAGTGGATTATGTGGGAAGTCAGCGCCCTGTTTGAAAATATCGGCACCGTTGCCGATGGCATGAACACCTTAACGAAACCCATAACCATAACCGACGCAGAGGATGCCAACACGCTGAAGGTGACCCATGGGCGCATCGACTTTAATAACATTACCTTTAATTATGCCAAGCCAATTACCCCGTCACACCCACCGGTGCTCGATGGGCTATCTCTAAACATTGCTGCTGGCGAAAAAGTTGGGGTTGTTGGTCGCTCTGGCGCCGGTAAATCAACCTTAGTTAACCTGTTATTGCGCTTTTATGATGTTGAGCAAGGACACATTCGTATTGATGATGCGCCGATAAACCAGGTGACTCAGGAAAGCCTGCGCCAACATATCGCTATGGTGTCACAAGACACCGCGCTGCTGCATCGTAGCGTGCGCGAAAATATCGGTTATGGCTTAGCCGATGCCACGGATGAGCAAATCATCGCCGCTGCGAAAAAGGCTGAGGCATGGGACTTTGTTAGTGAACTGGAAGACAGTCATGGTAATAAAGGGCTGGATGCGCAAGTGGGTGAGCGCGGCGTTAAGCTATCAGGTGGCCAGCGTCAGCGTATCGCGATTGCTCGCGTACTGTTAAAAGACGCTCCTATTTTAGTACTCGATGAAGCCACATCAGCTTTAGACTCTGAGGTAGAAGCAGCGATTCAAGCGAGCCTAGATACCTTAATGGAAAATAAAACCGTTATTGCCATTGCCCATCGCTTATCGACCATAGCGCAAATGGATCGCTTAGTGGTGATGGACAAAGGCCATATTGTAGAGCAAGGCACACACCAAGAGCTTATCGCCCAAGGGGGGATCTACGCCCAACTGTGGGCCCATCAAACCGGTGGCTTTATAGGAACAGACTAACGAGCAAGGGGCCATACAAGGCCCCTTTTTTCTCAGTTTTAATTTCGTTGAGGAATAAGGTTAACAATAAGTAGTAAAGCGCCCTACTCGGTTATTTAGCTTTGTACTGACATCAAAAAAGGCGAACAATGAGAGCAAAAGTCTTGCACGGTGCAAGACATGCCCCACCATTTCCGCAAACAAAGCTATACCTCTTTTTTATCAACAAGTCCCCAGAGTTCAGCAAGATCAACATCATCGCTGGCAGGACGGCTTTCTTTGCTTTCGATGTAATCTACCTGCATTACAATCGGTAAATCGAAAGCAGTGCCAGTTACAACACATGCTCCTTTAGATAGGTTCGGTATCAAACTTTTAGACATTCGATCTAGCGTGCTAATCGTGTTGTCTATCAGGAACAAGTCCTTATCATTGACAAGCCTATGGATAAAAAAGTTATGAAGTTGAGACATTATCGTAGGTGAAATGTCTGCTGGTCTTTGACTTGATAGGGTCAGATACATCCCAAACTTGCGTCCCTCTTTGATGATCTCTTCGAACATCTCCAGTCTGTAATCTTTCCAGATCTCGTGCTCACGGTTTGATTGTTGCGACAAGATGTTATGTGCTTCATCGATGATGAAGTGCAACGTATTTTTAGGGGGCGTATCGACGTTATCTCTATGTTCTTGATAAAACATCTTCGCTAGCAGCAAAGGCACAATTTTCTTAGTTGCTTGATTACATCCTCTCAACGAAACAACATTCAGTAGCTTGAACTCATCATTTACATTTTCTTTGACAATAAAGATTTTTCGTAGATCATTCACAGCACTTTCAACTCTCTTCAAAAGAGGTTGAATGTGCTCAAACTGAATATTCCCATATGATAAATCTCTAAGTAACTGAAGGTTAATACGCACGACCAGCTCATCTAAAGGATCAATGTTAGCTAGATCTAATGCGTTTAAGATTGGTCTCAGGTTGGCGGTAAAACCCTCATTAGAATCAAAATACTCCCAATTTGGCATCGCTTTACATGCAAATTTCGAGTTTTTATCAAACCAAAAAATGTTACTTAGCTTATCTATTAGAGGGGGGTCTGAAAGGTGCTCTGCGATAACCTTAAGATGAACTAAAGAATCTCTACTTTGCGCTGGACTTACAAAACATAGGTAAAACGTGCCTATGAGGTAGTCCTTTAAACTTTCACCTTTCTTTATGTCTTTTTTTCTTCGCTCAATAATACGGTTGATGAATGGTGTCTGGGTATTAGAAGTTGCTTGAAATAGCAGAGCTAATATCTCAGTGTTCCAAATCTGGTCACTTGCTAACGGTAACTTTTCACCTTCCTTTTTCCCCGTGCTTAGGTTGAATGACTTTTTGTTCTCAGGGGTCTTGATCAATTGGTTACCACTGTATTCACCGTTAAAGTCAATCAATAGAAACTGACTTTTGCCTATCAGCTTCTCTTCAAAATTAGAAAATAACTCCGCATATAACCTAGTGAGCGTGTTAGATTTACCGCTCCCCGTATTACCAAAAATACCAATGTGACTATTAAAAATCCTATTCCATGGAAGTGATACGGGTAGTTCCTCTTTCAGCATTTTTCCAATATTGAACGTTCCATCTGTTCCCTGACTAAAAATGCTGACGACTTGGTGCTCGTTGAGTAAGTAAGCTTTGTCTTTGATCATCGGCATTAGTTTAATGCCGTCTTTAAACTTATTCTGCTCAAAGTAACCGATGGGCTTGGCTTCTACTTTGCGGATATATTGAATTTTTTTGTCTTCTAGTTCAAATCGGTTTTCATCCAGATACTCACCCTCAACAATACACACGATGAGACAAAAGCCACGCTTAACGCCAATGTATTCACGTATAGAAACACCCTTGTACTTCTTTCCATCATGGAACATAGTTTCCAAACTTGACTCATCAAAGATGCGCAGAGTGACTTGAGTACCACGAACCGCAATGACTTCACCAACGTTGATGCTCATTTAGTCGTCACCTCTAAGCAAGTCAGCATTGAATACCGCTTCGTTGAACTTAGTGAAGTCTAAGTTTTCACCGTCGAACTTTATTAGTGTGACGTTCCTATAACCACCAAAGTAGCCATACATAGTTTCATGCTCTTTGTCGTTAAAGCAACAAACGAATACTTGTAGTTTGTGGTTAGACAGTGAACGTTTAATCAAGTTACGAATGTGCTCGTCAGCGAACGAAAAAGCAAAACTAACTAAAATCGAATTTTTCTCTTCCAAATGATAACTGAGCAAGCGAAGCATTTGGTAATAATGCTCCTCGAAAACAGTTTCATGAAACTTCCATTTAGTTGGATTGACGATAGGGAGTTTATCGTAAGAATTCCAAAACGCAGTTAGGATGCCGTCATTAACCTCCACTTTAAGGTCGAGTATATCTTGTGTTGTTTTGGTTTTATCATTCAGAATTTCACTTAGCTGCTTAAGGCTGTCGCGAGCTTCTTCTGGAATTACCCCAGCAATATTGAGAAAATTGTACTCTACCTTAATAGTGTCATTTAACTTACGCCAATAAGCAGAGCCATGCAGATTGATAAAGTTGATTTGTGGTATATCAGATGAGTTTCGTCCGAATACACCTGATTGACAGAGGTAATTATTGAAATTGCGTGCTGATAGGGTTCTTTCGAGAAAGCCACTCGCCCCGTCATTGATGTTGAATTCAAGATTCCCTTTCTTAATCATCTTGTCTGCTACTAATGGGACACAGCCATCGTAGTTAGTAGTGAAAAGGTTACAACGTCTTTGAAAGTCACTCTTCTGCTGCAATAGCCTTACGATAGAGTCGATGAAAATCTCATAATTTTCGATAGTCTCTTTTCTTAGCTCATTTTTTTTACAGACCTCACACTGATCGTCGTTCGTACATTCTTTAGCATGAGGAATATAGATATCACTAAGCTGAAACTTACATACAGGTTCGATAATGTTTTCGTAGTAGTACATAAACAGCAAAGCATGATGACTTTTATACTCTTCTCCCAGTTGATCTAGCTTAGTTGCGAGCGTTTCAATCGTTTCGTTGTTCTCTTCATTATCAGAGTCTTTGAGGGGCAACCATAGAGTCGGGAATAGGCCACTTGAAGCTCCTGCACCGATAAGAAAGTTGAGCTTGTGTTGGTAGATTTCGTTTAAGGGTATAGTTGCCATTTAGACTCGTTACTGAATTGATAAACGTGTTGTTTCATAGTAAATGTATTAGATAAATTCAGTCAAAGAATAGTGTGAATAAATAGTGAATATATCCACCGAATGAAATATTTAAGTCGTTATCAACGGTCGTTACTCGCTCTCAAAAGTCAGATAGCAAACCTGTTGCCACTAAGACATAACAACTTTATAAATTGATACACAATAGAATAGGCTGACAAGAATTCCCGCACCCAAAATGGCTCTCTCTTTAGCTGCTTGCCTAGACTGCTTTTTGAGCACAAATACACTTCTAAATATTGTACTTGGGATAACCAATATCATACCCAGTAACGCTGGGAAAAGGGCTAACATGAACCCGAAAGGCACGTTAATATCTTGGCTTTGCAACGAAATGCCGACAATAAAGGCGATAGCCATCGAGATAGCAAAGGCCCCAACGCCAAGTAAAATAGAAAACAGAGCCATAAAAATCCTTTTTATCTATTGGGCCATTAGCGGCTTATATTAGCCAAGATACTTAAAAAACGCGGAATTTGCCACAGACCCCAAACCGCTTTAATAAAAAAGCGAGTGAGTTCACCCACCCGCTTTCAGTATGCCTCTATCTCTAAGACATTTCACCCGCTTCAAGCTCGTAGATTCTACTGCTCACAGCATTAACAATTAAATACACCCCACACCCAAAAGATTAAAAGAATAAGATTTCCAGTGTGAGTAGCACGAGCATCACGATATTCGCGAGCCAGCCGATCATAAAGAAATAACTCCGGGGGCTGGGGTTGGATTCGGTGGCAATCACGTAGTAAAGCAGCATATGAATGACTCTAGCGCCGACGAATACCGCGCTGGCTATAGCGAAGATGGGCCCTGACACCCCCAAGTGCAGACCGACTAAGGCACAAACAATATACAGCGGCGCGTTTTCTAATGTATTTTGAAACGTTCGGTGGGCACGAAAGATAAATGAGTCATGAGACAGGTTATCATCAATTTTTCCAGGAATAGCGTTATCGGCCCTCGCCTTTACGGTTGACGCCACAAACCACTGCGCTACCAACATCCAGGCAAACAACACCAATGACACCAAAATAACCGCAGAATAGTCCATACTTTCTCCTTGTAATTTGCTTTGTATTAGCTACGGTCAAGGCGTGCGGTGCGATCAAAAAAGGCCGCGTAAAATGCGGCCTTTTCAATAAGCTACTAATAGTTACGCAGCACTGATACGCTCTAACCCACCCATGTAAGGGCGCAGCGCCTGTGGCACTTCAATACTGCCATCCGCCTGTTGATAATTCTCCAAAATAGCCACTAACGTACGGCCCACGGCTAACCCTGAACCATTGAGTGTATGCAGTAGTTCCGGTTTTTTCTCGCCCGCACGGCGGAAACGCGCTTGCATACGGCGCGCTTGAAAGTCGCCCATATTTGAACAAGACGAAATTTCGCGATAGGTGTCTTGTGCTGGCAACCACACTTCTAAGTCATAGGTTTTCATTGCACCAAAGCCCATATCGCCGGTACACAACACTACTTTACGATACGGCAATTCAAGCGCCTGCAAGATTTGCTCGGCATGAGAAGTTAGCTCTTCCAGTGCCTGCATTGAATCTTCAGGTTTAACCAACTGCACTAACTCAACTTTATCGAACTGGTGCTGACGAATTAAGCCCCGCGTATCGCGGCCATAGCTGCCTGCTTCACTGCGAAAACACGGAGTATGCGCAGTCATTCGTACTGGCAGCTCTTTTTCTTCAAAGATTTCGTCACGCGCACAGTTCGTCAGCGGCACTTCAGCGGTAGGGATCAGGCTAAAGCCATCATCGTGCTCACCCAGTTTCTCTGTGTGGAATAAGTCTTCGGCAAACTTAGGTAGCTGACCCGTGCCTAACAAGCTGTCTTTATTCACTAAATAAGGCACATACATTTCGGTATAGCCATTTTTATCGGTGTGCGTATCGAGCATCAATTGCACCAACGCGCGATGCATGCGCGCGATTTGCCCACGCATTACTGTAAAGCGGGCACCCGAGAGCTTCACCCCGGCTTCAAAATCCAGCCCTTTATCCAGCGCCTCGCCTAAATCAACATGATCTTTAACCTCAAAATCATAGCTTTTTGGCTCACCCCAGCGGCTAACCTCGACGTTATCGTCTTCATCGTTGCCTGCTGGAACATCCTCTGCTGGCAAATTAGGCAGGCCTAAAGCAATGTCTTTTAATTCATTGAGGACGGCATCTTGCTCTTTTTTAGCATTTTCGAGCTCATCACCTAAGTTGGCAACGGCATCCAATAAAGGTTGAATATCTTCACCCTTCGCCTTCGCTTGACCAATGGCTTTGGAACGGGAGTTACGCTCGCTTTGTAATTCTTGCGTTTTAGTCTGTAGCGCTTTACGTTGTTCTTCGAGTTGTGCCAGTTTCGCTACGTCTAATTCAAAGCCACGTGCCTTTAAACGGGCTGCTGTTTGCTCTACGTCCTGACGAAGATACTTTGAGTCTAACATGTGAGTTTTTAACCTTTTTGCGTTGTTAGCATGAGGCCTATCCAAGCCATAAATATACACATCCCCACATTAAGGAGGACGTTTAACGCCACTTTCAACCACTGCCCTTGCTGAAGCAACAACAGCGTATCCATGGAAAATGTAGAAAATGTTGTCAGCGCGCCCAAAAACCCGACTCCGAGTGTGACGCGGTGCGGATGCGATAGCATTTCGCGATCCAACAGGCCATATAATATGCCCATTAACAATGAACCGAGAATATTAACCGCCAGCGTGCCAAAAGGGAATCCCTTAGGCAGCAGTTTTAGTGCTAATTCACTTATACCAAAGCGGGCGCAGGCACCCAAGGCCCCGCCAATGGCAATAAAAAAGTAGGTACTAAGAGCGCTCATAGCGCTTCCTGTCGCTTTGCGCATCACGCTCTTGCAAATAAGCAAGCTTATCACTAATGCGTTTTTCTAAACCACGATCGCTCGGGTGATAATAACGGCTGTCAGCAATCTCCTCGGGGAAGAAGTTCTCGCCTGCTGCATAGGCTCCCGGCTCATTGTGGGCATAGCGATAATCCTCGCCGAAGCCCTGCTCTTTCATTAATTGCGTGGGCGCATTGCGGATGTGATAAGGCACATCGAGATGGGCGGTCTCTTTCGCGTGACGTTTGGCCTCATTAAAGGCCATATATACGGCATTACTTTTCGGCGCACTAGCTAGGTATAAGGTGGCTTGAGCTATGGCACGTTCACCTTCGCTGGGGCCAACGCGATGAAAAATATCCCAAGCATTCAGCGCCACCTCCATGGCTTTGGGATCTGCATTGCCGATGTCTTCGGTGGCAATTGCTAGTAGCCGCCGCGCAACGTACAAGGGATCGCCTCCGGCGGTAAGAATACGGCAATACCAATACAATGCTGCGTCCGGAGCGGAGCCGCGCACTGATTTGTGAAAAGCAGAAATCAAATCGTAGTAATGATCGCCCCCCTTATCGTATTGGGCAACCATTTGCGGCGCGACTTGTTTGAGCACCGCCTGATTAATACAGCCTTGGTGTTGCTGCGCCAAATTTGCCGCCACTTCCAGCAGGTTAAGCACACTGCGGGCATCGCCATTGGCGCTGTGGCACAACTGCTCAAGGCTATCTGGCTCGATGGTCACACCTTGCTGGCGAAGAATGTCATCCTGTTGCAGGGCCTGATTCACCACTGCCTGCAAATCTTCCGCTGAAAGCTTTTTCAGCGTGTACACTCTGGCGCGCGACAGCACGGCGTTATTCAATGCAAAAGAAGGATTTTCTGTGGTAGCACCAATAAAGATGAAGGTGCCGTTTTCAACATGCGGCAATAGTGCATCTTGCTGCGACTTATTAAAGCGGTGTACTTCATCCACAAACAATAAGCTGCGTTTGCCTTGTTGTTGCAGCAAGTCGCTGGCACTGGCAACGGCCTCACGGATATCTTTCACCCCGGCGCTGACCGCCGATAACTCCAAAAACTGGGCATCGCTGTGGTGCGCAATAATATGCGCCAGCGTAGTCTTACCGACCCCAGGTGGCCCCCACAAAATTAAGCTGTGACAGTGGCCACTTTTAATAGCTTGGTACAAGGGTTGCTCTGTACCTAATATGTGGCTTTGGCCGATGTACTGATCCAATGTGTGTGGGCGCATGCGCGCCGCCAACGGGCGCACATCGGGGGCAAAATCTAGGGAGAAATTATTCGCCACGGTTTATCTCGGCTTGTGGCGCACGCTGGTCATCAACAAACACGTGCCCAGGAATGGTAAATTCAAACACGCTGTCATCAATATCAACATTGCGCTTGGGCGCATCAAAATGAAAGTGTGAACGCTGACCTGATTGGTCAAGCACCTCAAGCGCCGCAACTTGTTGCTGCTCATCAAAATGCAACGTCAGCTTTTCTACTTGCGCATCTTCAGTATTTTTCGGAGTAATCTCAAAGCCGGCTTCGATTTGCTTGATACTAAACTGCTGCCACAACTCGTCATCTTCTGTGGTGAGCAGAATAAACGGCGTATTATCAATTAGTTTAGAGGTATCCAGTACCGTCACTTGCTCGGCGAAAGGGTCAAAGTAATAGCTATCAACCCCGTTGGAGACAAACAAGGTTTCGTCTGGTTGTTGTTGCTCCCAACGAATTTTCCGTGGTTGCTCTAGTTGCAACGTACCTTTACTTTCACTCACCAGCTGCCCTTGCGGGTCAAACACTTGCTGTGAAAAAGCCGAGCTGAGTGAGTCCAAACCCTTTAGCTGTTGTTGCAGCATCTGTGCGTCGTCGGCAAAAACCGTTGATGAAAACAGGGCGGCACTTGCCACTGCACTGTATAAAAATTGTTTCATATTACTTCCTTAGCCAGCGTTATTCTTAACTAGCACTTCACGGGCGCCATTATGGCCGGGCGAACTGACTAAACCGGAGTGCTCCATTTGTTCAACCAATCGCGCAGCGCGGTTGTAACCAACACGCAGTTTACGCTGTACACTTGATACCGACACACGACCACTTTCAATAACAAAAGCGCAGGCCTCGTCATACAATGGGTCTGATTCATCGTCGCCGTCTTCGGATGTTTCCCCAGGCAGCAATACGTCTTCGACGGCGTCACCATTGAGTATTTCATCCACATAATCAGGTTTACCTCGGGCCTTCCAGTCACTCACAACCGCGTGAACCTCATGGTCGTCAACAAAGGCACCATGAACACGGACTGGCACACTGGTCCCAGGTGGCAAATACAGCATGTCACCCATGCCCAAAAGGTGCTCGGCCCCTTGTTGGTCAAGAATAGTGCGCGAGTCTATTTTCGAGGACACCTGAAACGCCATACGTGTAGGGATATTGGCTTTAATCAGGCCGGTGATCACATCCACCGATGGACGCTGTGTAGCCAATACCAAATGAATGCCTGCAGCCCGTGCTTTTTGTGCGATTCGGGCAATGAGCTCTTCCACTTTTTTACCAACAATCATCATCATATCGGCGAATTCATCAATCACCACGACAATGCTGGGTAACTTGTCTAGCTCTTGCGGCCCATCAGCCATGCCATCTGTATCTTTGAACAAAGGATCTAAAATAGGTTCCCCTGCGGCTTTAGCATCAAGCACTTTTTGGTTGTAGCCCTTAAGGTTACGCACCCCTAAAGCCGACATCAGTTTATAGCGGCGCTCCATTTCACCAACACACCAACGCAGTGCATTGGCCGCTTCTTTCATATCAGTAACCACTTCACACAGTAAGTGTGGGATCCCCTCGTACACCGATAACTCCAGCATTTTCGGGTCGATCATGATCATGCGCACATCTTCTGGTGGCGATTTATATAGCAAGCTTAAAATCATCACATTAACGCCCACTGACTTACCCGAGCCGGTGGTACCTGCTACCAATAAGTGCGGCATTTTAGCTAAGTCTGCAACCACAGGTTGCCCGGCAATGTCTTTACCTAACACCATGGTTAGTGGCGATTTATTTTGCTCAAACTTAGGGGCATTGATCACTTCTGATAAGCGCACGATTTCGCGGTGTTTATTTGGCAGCTCAAGGCCAACATAGGTTTTCCCCGGGATCACCTCAACCACACGCACACTGACCGCAGATAACGAGCGCGCCAAGTCTTTCGACAAACCAGAAATTTTCGCGACCTTTACACCCGGTGCTAAATCGAGTTCAAAGCGTGTAACTACCGGACCGGGATAAACCCCTACAACCGACGCTTGTACGCCAAAATCTTGCAGCTTGCTTTCTACTAACCGAGAGACAGCCTCGAGTTCTTCTTCAGAAATGGGGTTTTTCTGTTTATCCGGCCTATCAAGTAAATCCAACGAAGGAAGCGGCTCCATGGGCGGCTTTTCTTCTAATAGTTGTTCGAATTTCTCTTTGGCTGTTGGCGCCTTTTTTTGTGCCACTGTGGTTGATGCCACTGAATTGTTGGTCTCTTTGTGCGCTGATGCAACACCCGTGTTCACCCCTTTATTTTGGGGCTGTGTACTTGGTGTAGCCTCGGTGGGCGCTTGGTCTAGCTCGTTGAGCGCGCTGACGGTATCAAAGCCCTCATCATCAATGGCGCTAAAATTCATCTCATCGCCGAGCATGGCATCAATATCATCAAATGCCGGATGTTGTTTAGGCGCCTCTTTAGTAGCGCTCTGCGTATCACTGTCACTGCTTTGCTCCTGCCAAGGCTCTTTTTTAGGCTCGGGCGCAAACATAGCCGCAGCTTTATCTAACAATGATTTGTCTTTATTGGCTTCAACTTCAGTTTCAGCGTTATCGCTTTTAATTTCTAGCTTTGGCTCTTGAGCGCTCTGCGTCGCTTCCACTTGTGGATTTGGCTCATTGGCTAAGCTGCGCTGCTCGGCTTCAGCAAACTCACTTTGGTATTGCCCACGTTTGCTTTGCAACCACTGCCAAACAAACAAGGCCGCTTTCATAACATACGCGCCCAAGGTATCAACAAATTGAACCCAAGAAACACCTGTAAGTAAGGTCATGCCGGCAAAGAAAAAGCACAGCAATAGGATAGAGGTACCCGTGAAATTAAATGCTGGCATCATCGCACCGGCAATAACATCCCCCACTACCCCACCGGAAGAAAAATAAAAAATATCGTCAAAATTAATGGAGCTAATAGCGCAAGCGCTCAATGTAAACAGCACTAAGCCGATGAGGCGCAGCGCCAAGGTAACATAATCTAAGCTAAGCACTCTGTGGGGGCGTTTAAAAACGAGATACCCAAACAGTTGAATGGCTGCGGGAACTAAAAACGCCAACCAACCAAAACTAAATAATAAAATATCCGCCACCCACGCACCCGCAGTGCCGGTGATATTTTTAACATCGACAAACTCACCTGTTTGCGACCAGGACGGATCGGCTGGGTCAAAACTCACCAGCGCACACAAAATAAAAATGGCTAGCGCGGTGCTGACTATTAAGCCAGTTTCAAGCAGTCTTTGGACACCATTTAGGCGCATATTCCATTATCCTTATTCTTTCTTTCGATACTACAGCGCATTACTCTTACCTTATCAATTCTCAGCTGAATATGCACTGGGTTTATAATCAGTAATTGTAATCGGCACGAGCATTAACGGGCCCTTAAGGAACTTGTGGACGGATAATTAATGCCTCTTCACCTTTTACTTCTTCCATGACCACATAAGTGCGGCTTTCACTGATATTGGGTAGCTTCAGCAAAATATCGCCAAGCACCTGACGATACTCAGACATATCGGTCACTCGTGTTTTCAGCAAAAAGTCGAAGTTCCCTGATACTAAGTGGCACTCCACAATCTCATCGTGCTTTTTTACCGCTTGGTTAAATTCGTCAAACACATCGGGAGATGTTTTGGTAATGGTCACTTCCACATACACCAACAGCGCCTGACCGAGCTTGGCGGGGTCGACCACCGCTTTATAACCACGAATATACCCTTCACGCTCAAGTTTTTTCACGCGTTCCAAACAAGGGGTCGCACTAAGGCCAATTCGTTTTGCCAATTCAACGTTGGAAATACGGCCATCCCGTTGCAATTCGACTAAAATTTTACGGTCGATACGGTCTAGTTGTGTATACATAGTTAATGAAAGTGGATTTATCTAATTTTACTTTGATTTAAGTGTATTCAACTGGCTTGAAAATGTAAAACAGTGAGACACACTATTTAGGCATAAGTACAATAGTGAAAAATTTTCCTGTTCACAAAAGGTATAGTAACTATGATTATTGGTGTACCAAAAGAGATAAAAAACCATGAGTACCGTGTTGGTATGATCCCAGCCAGCGCGCGCGAACTTATCAACCATGGTCACGAGGTCATTGTTGAAACGAATGCTGGTTTAGGCATTGGTTTTACTGACGAAGATTACATCGAAGTAGGCGCAAAAATCTTACCAAATGCGGCAGATGTGTTCGCCCAAGCAGAGATGATCATCAAAGTAAAAGAGCCGCAAGCTGTTGAGCGTGCGATGCTACGCCAAGATCAAATCTTGTTTACTTACCTTCACCTAGCGCCAGATTTACCACAAACTGAAGACCTAGTGAAAAGCGGCGCTATCTGTATCGCATACGAGACCGTAACCGATGCTAAAGGCGGTTTACCGCTACTTGCGCCAATGTCAGAAGTGGCGGGTCGTATGTCTATCCAAGCTGGTGCTCAGGCACTTGAAAAGTCAAAGCAAGGCCTTGGCATGTTGCTTGGTGGCGTACCGGGTGTTGAGCCTGCTAAAGTTGTGGTTATCGGCGGTGGCATGGTTGGCCGTAACGCAGCCCAAATGGCTGTCGGCCTAGGCGCTGATGTGACCATTTTAGACCGTAACGTTGACGTACTACGTAGCCTTAACGCTCAGTTTGGTTCTCTTGCTAAAGTAGTGTATTCAACTGCCGACGCGCTAGAGAAGCACGTACTGGATGCTGACTTAGTGATTGGTGGTGTACTTATCCCAGGTGCTGCTGCGCCTAAGCTTGTGACTGCTGAGCACATCAAAGCAATGAAGCCTGGTGCCGCGATTGTTGACGTAGCTATCGACCAAGGTGGTTGTATTGCCACTTCAAAGCCAACTACTCATGACGAGCCAACATACATTGTTGATGACGTAGTTCACTACTGCGTAGCGAATATGCCAGGTGCAGTACCACGTACATCAACTTTCGCGCTTAACAACGCGACATTGCCGTACATCATCAAGCTGGCTAACAAAGGCTACAAGCAAGCACTTCTTGAAGACGAGCACTTCCTAGAAGGCCTTAACGTCATCAAAGGTAAAGTAACTTATAAAGAAGTTGCTGAAGCATTTGATATGGAATACCTTGACCCACGCACTGCGGTTGAGAGCCTATAACGACTAGTTATAAGTAACTAAATATAAAGGGCAGATACACTATCTGCCCTTTTTTATTGCCGATTAACAACTGTTCCCGATTATCTACGACCCTACCCCTAATAATGCGAAACTTGTAAGCCTTTAATTTACTCAGTGACTGTTAATGAAGAAAAAGATGAGACGGTTGGACACACTCGATTTTGGACAGAAATGAGTTAGAGTATATATTCGGTAACGCCCCAATAAGGGGCTTTTAATTGTTGGCTAAAATAACGAACGCAGTGAAAAAAGCCAGCCGTAAAAAGTTCTGCACTGTAATGGCTTGTTATGTTGCAAATAAATATTGGCTAATATACTCAGCAATAAATTGCTCTATTTCTGGTTCTGTTTGCCATTTAGACTCAGATACAGCCATGACATGTATTTTAACTTTACGAGCTGCCTTGTCAGTAGGTGCTAGGACCGTTGGCATAATATTAATGTGCGTAGGTATACTTTTCATCTGTGGAAAAGCGTCAACTAATTTAGCTTCAAATCCAGTTTGATTAAGAGTGCTTAGCTTTTTATCTGCTTCATACTCATCCATTCCTTTTGGTACATCGACCAACACTATCTTATTGAGTTTCTGTCTACTTTTTAATAACCCATCCAAATAGAAAGCAATAAACTCTTTTAATTCCCCGGTTTTCTCCCAGCCGTCTTCTGTCGTTACAATGATTCGGTATTTATATGATTCTCCTTTATCGTCACCCGTACTAAAAGTTGTATTAAAAACAGTAGGTAATATATTAAAGTTTACCTTTCTACCTCGAACAGATGGAAACTTTTTCACTACAACAAATTGCAGCTTTTTTATATCCATTTTATTTAAGAAATTTTGCCCTTCGTCCAATGTCCAGCCCTTTGGCATATCAACATTAGTCATTACTTCTACTGGTTGGCATCCTAACAATGCTGTGAAAAGAAGTAAGGCTAATAATTTTTTCAATTTTAACTCCATATAAAAATAAATCTCGATGCTACAAGGCACCATTGCCTTGTCAAGAATTTTTATTCCATATTTTGATCGACATCTCCACATGACCACGATGAACAGATAATCGGAATACGCCTTATGAACTTAACGCTTTGATCAGGCAATTCATTTTCGCAGCGCTCCAGAAATTCGTCAGGGTGCTTGGGTACGATAGCAACTATATTGGAATACTTGAACCTGAAATCTCCGGAATGCCGCCACTCTCGCTCCCATGAGAAATCATGTTTTTCGTGCATAATATTGACCAAAGAGTAGTAATGTACGATCTCCTTATAGTATTGCCCACGCACTTTCTACTTATGAAATGCATCAACTCCTTTAAAGTGGCGCTCAAACTCGCTCAAGAGATACTCACGCAATGTCGTTCTTTCAGCATTGCGATAGATAGCAGGGTTGGTCCCGACTTCAATCATATTTTTCCGCCAAAAAGCTAGCCCATATAGTTGTAATCGTATTCTTCTAGGGAAACCTTCGACAGCCAATTTGTTAATTTGGTCTAGTGGAATTTGAGTAAAGCATATTGTTTTAGATGCCTACTTTAATTGGCTCGTCAATTTCATCTTGTTTATTTTTGGGCTAAAAAAACAATGATGATTGCGTGCCTCAATCCTTTTGTCTTTCAGAATACTAATTAAATTATCTTCAGCATCTATATTTCTTTTGTAAGGTGCACTAAGAATCTAGATATATCAGATCGTTCCAATGATCTCTCCTTTGAAACTGGTCTTCCCCATCAAAAGTAGACAGGTTATTACGCAAACCGTTGTTCATACTCCAGCGGGCTCAGGTAGCCTAACGCTGAGTGACGTCGTTTGCGGTTATAAAATATTTCAATGTATTCAAACATACAGGATTTAACGTGTTGTATCGAGTGGAATTTCTCGGCATAAATCAGCTCAACTTTGAGACGACTGAAGAAGGATTCCATCACCGCATTATCCCAGCAATTGCTCTTTCGGCTCATGCTGATTATCGCACCTGATGAACGCACTAAATCCTGATAGGCCACCGCACGGTACTGCACGCCTCTATCTGAGTGAAGCATCAAACCTGGTTTAACCTCCCTGCGGGCCAGTGCCATGTTGAAAGCATCTGAAATCAGCTTGACCGTCATCGACGTGTCTAATGCCCAACCGACAATCGCCCTTGAGAACAGGTCCATCACAGCGGCTAGATAAAGCCACTGGCCGCGAACACGGATATAAGTGATATCTGATACCCATTTCCTGTTGGCACGCTCTGTGATGAACTGCTGGGCAAGCACATTCCCTTCTACATTCGAGTTTGAATAGCAGCTGCGACTGTAACGAAACGCCTTGCCATTTCTTGCCTTAAGAGCCAGCTCTTGCATAATTTTAGCGACCGTATTGAGGCTACATCGAACACCGCTGGCATTGAGTTCATATGTTATCCTGGGCGCGCCGTAGCGTGCCTTAAAGACCTCATAAGCCTCTTTCACATGATGGGCCAACTCAGCATGTTTCTGTGCTTTATCGCTCGGCTTTCGGCTCAGGTAACGATAAAAGCCAGAGCGTGAGACTTTCGATGCTCTGCACATCAGGGTGATCCGGAACTGGCCTACATACTGCGCAATCAGCGCGTACTTTACTCCTGGCTTTTCGCAAAGTACGCGGCTGCCTTTTTTAAGAATTCATTTTCTTCTTTCAGGTCGTGTAGCTCGCGCTTGAGACGGCGCAGTTCCTCACTTTCATGTTTCGAGTAATCAACGCCTTGAACGGTATTAAATTGCTTGTCGGAAAGACGGTTGAATTGCCTACGCCAGTTATAAATTTGCTGGGCGCTGATCCCCAGCTCTTCGGCGACGGATTTGTTGGTATTTCCGGGTTGCTCCACCCTGCGAACCGCTTCGCGACGAAACTCTTCGGTATAGGCCTGGGTCTAGTCATGAGACACCTCTTTTCTAACTATAGAAGGTGTCTACTTTTTGGGTAAGTCCTCCATATAGGCATAATGACTCCCACACGGTGCTAGCGTGGGTTAGCTTAAAGCCAGAGCCATAATTAGTTTGCAAATTAACTAAACAGCAGAGGCTAGCATGAACAAACATAGCATACTTTTCATTGGCTTAGACACACATAAAGAATTTCATGAGATCGCTTATCTTGAGGACCATCGAGGCGAACAACCCGTGCATTATGGCCGTATTCCTTCGGCTAAAGCGGCCGTTAAAAAGCTTGTCAGGCAATTTGAATCTAAATACCCACACGCAACTTTGCATTTCGTCTATGAAGCATGACCCTGTGGTTACTGGATTTATCGGCTCATTACCAGTCTTGGTCATTGTTGTTATGTGGTTGCCCCGTCACTTATTCCTGAGAAGCCTGGCGAGCGTGTAAAGACTGATAAGCGTCATGCCATTAAGTTGGTCATCTGAAGACCTCACTCCTATTTATGTTCCTGAGCCGGAAGACGAGGCCGTGCGAGACTTATCTCGCGCTAGAGAAACGGCCATGGAAGATTTGAAAGACGCTAAGTACCAACTTAAAGCGCTGCTTCTGCGCAATAACATCAATTACAGTGGAACAGCAAACTGGTCACTCAAACACCTGCGTTGGCTCACTGAGTTGATATTGCCTCATCCTGCTCAACAGATTGTATTACAGGAATACATTCAAACCATCAATGAGCGGATGGATAGACTGAAACGGCTCGACAATGAACTTGAGTATCAGGTCAGAAACTGGCGCTATTTTCCTGTCGTCAAAGCCATACAGGCCATGCGAGTTGTCAGGCTGTTGGTAGCAGCAGGTGTGATTGCAGAGCTCGGCGACTTAACTCGCTTCGACCACCCAAGGAAATTAATGAGTTATGTAGGCTTAGTCCCTTCAGAGCATTCCAGTGGCGGCAAACGTCATTTAGGCGCAATCACCAAATGTGGCAATGGCCGAGCAAGACGGTTGTTAGTGGAAGGAGCGCACAGTTATCGCTACCAGGCAGCAGTGACCACTGAATTGCAAAAACGCCAAGAAGGGTTGCCCAAGCAAGTTGTTGATATGGCCTGGCTCGCACAACTAAGGCTGTGCCGTCGATATCAGCGTCTGATACATAAAGGCAAACACTACAACGTGGTGGTGACTGCTATCGCGCGGGAAATGATTGCCTATATCTGGGCGATTGCCAGAGAGACAGTGTTAAGTCCGGTTAATCCAAAACTACGTATCCCAGGGGTTCCGGCATAAGATGAAAAGCGGCTTTGAGTTAACACATTGGATCAAGCAGCGGGTGTGGCACAATCACCGAGGGCGTTAGGATGGCAGTAATTAGCAATAGTTATTGAACCACGAACATAGACTGAAGACAGTGTGTCGCTGTGAAGCAGCCACGGCGGACTAAGTAAGGTAGGCGCTGCTAATCGACAGATTAGTAATCCACGGATACCACCGGGGCGACGCTTCGCCATGATAACCGACGACATTACTTGCTTCATTCGATGTGTTAACTCAACTTATTGAGGAAAACTGATTATCAAGGGCTTAAAAAGTTAGGCAGGGTTCAGTGTAACCAGCTTGACATGGGGAGTCATACCAACGCCCGCATAAGGGGCAGCAAAACGTAGCGGCAGTTAGTTTAAACTTGGGCGAAGCTCTAAAACTAATCGCCGCGTAGTTTTGATGTCCCAGCCGCGCTTTTCAGCAACGACTTGATGCGTTTGTTATGCCTAAACCCACGATGGGGTTAAACCACCATGGCAAATAGCTCTATCGAATAGATTGTTTACCAAAATTGGTTCATAGATATAATCTTTGTTTAATGGCTCAGTTACCATAGCACCTGGTTGACCAGAGAGCTTTCCTTTAGCCGCTAATGAAAACTGAAGAGTAAGATCGATAACACTCAGATCAAACGAAGTTAGCCAAACGTGTATGTTAACGTCTGAAACGCCTTTACCTTTCTTGATTAAAGCCTCTATTGACTCCTTGCTTGCTAACGAAGGCTCTGGCTCACCTTTGTAATAGACATTGCCCACGGTCAGAAAGAATGGTAGCCCAGGTAATCGGCCTCGGTCTTGTAAATCCTCTATTAACTGAACTGCGTAGGTGGAATATTCTAAACATTTATTTGCAGGCTTAACAAAGCCATTTTTTATAAATTGTTCCTTTAGCTGCTCTACTAACTTTAAATTAAGAGAACGGTAGTCATTTTGATTCCCTGATTTTTCAATTCTATCAATCAAATCCCCCAACACATCTGCATCTAATGACCAAGCTGGGAGCAACTGGTTACCGAGCTTGATAGCTTCCAAAAAATTTTCTTTATATTCAAATTTACACATTGGGGTTCCAAATATCTAGGCATAACACATTTTTAGCGAGCGAATCGCGCATTTTTCTACTGCGCTACCGCTCACTTTTCTGAGTGATATATTTTTAACAGACTAGCTAACTCATTGCCAATATTATTAAAAATAGCCATTGCTCGTTTTTGTATTGCTACAAAAGCACGCGATTGGGTCGTTTTCTTGACTATGTGAGCTATTACGCAAACAAAAAAGCGACCCGTTATGAGTCTCTTTATAAAAGTGAATGCTACGATATGGCTTTAAATGAAGCGTTTTACGACAAAATCCACTTTGACGCGCTTAGCCTGGCCAAGGATCTTTTGCACTGGCTCTGGGTAGTCAGCCATTTGCTCCAGCTCTTTATAGCTGTTCAAGCGGGTACAATGTTGCATAATCGCCTGCTTTTCTTGCTCAATCGCTGCAACCATTTGTCCGTCTTTATCATCAATAAAAATGCCGTTTTCGATATCCAGACCCCAAGCTCGAGGATTAAGGTTATGACCACTTAATAAGTGATAGCGCTTGTCGCTGCATATGCCCTTTAAGTGAAACGAGTTGCTATCATGTTTCCACAGGTACACATTGAGATTACCCGCTTCGATGAAGCGCTTTTGGTTTTTTAGGAACTTGGCCAAAATGGTTTCGTATAAATAAGGCAGAGCCCCTACTTTCGAAAAGCGCTCAGTCGGAGGGATGTAAAAATCATTGGCGGTTTTATCACCGACAACAATAGTTACTTGCTTACCTTGACGTAACAGCCTGCGTAGCGCTCTTAACAGCGGCGTCGGGAAGTTAAAGTAAGGAGTATAAAGCACAAGCTCATTATCGGTAATATCAAACAGTTGCTTGATTAAACGGTTAAGTTTGTTGTTGCGCCGCCCGAGCCCAATAAAAGGACGTACGGTTAAGGGGGCATGACTGTCTTGGCTGCTCTGGCGATAACTTGCTTTTTTCAGTGCCCTGACTAATTGCTTGTGCTCGGCTTTAATGTCGACAAAGGCTGGAATTGGCCGTTTGTCTAAACGCGGCACGGCGTCAGAGGCGATTAAGGTCTGCTCTATAAATTCCACAAAGGCGTCACTTAATTGTGCTTGCTTGATAACAAAATACCGGTCTAAGCGGTAGCGCTCGAAATAGTGTAGATAAACGTTATTCAGGCTCGCGCCGCTGTACAGCAAAGTGTCGTCGATGACGAAGCCTTTGAGGTGCAGTACCCCAAACAATTCCTTTGCTTTTACTGGCACGCCATATACTTGCACGTTGGAGCCGCTTTGCTGCAAGCGCTGGTAATACAAAGCCGCATTGCCCTCGCTTTTGTCGGCACCAATGAGCCCACGCTGAGCACGATGAAAATCGACCAGTACTTTCACTTCCAACTCTGGGTTTTGGCGCGATGCGTCATGTAATGCATCAAGAATTTCCCGACCCGCTTCATCATCTTGAAGGTACAAAGCGGTGATATAAATACGGTGTTTAGCCGAGGCAATCAGCTCAAGCAGTCGCTGCCGGTAGCTTTTTGCATCAAGTAAAATATCAATGTCTTGTTGTTCGAGCGCATAGCCCGCTTGATGTTGCCAAAAATACATGAGGCCCTTATTTTTCTGCGTCGCCGGGGGCGCACCCTCGGGGCGAGTTTATAATTGCCCTAGAACATAGCAAAAAAAATATCACAGGTCATGAAATAACGGTTTGTTATTCGTTATTTGCTGTAATAACGCACAAGTACAGATTTTTTGACATCCTGCGGTTTTAGCGCTGAGTTATGTTTGCAAAATTGTTTACTTATGGATTGTTTTTCTTAGAATCACCCGCATAACTATGTTCACATGAATTAATTGGAAAGTTGTATGAGCGCCAAACACTGTAAATTACTTATTCTTGGCTCCGGCCCAGCGGGATACACCGCAGCCGTCTATGCCGCCCGTGCTAACCTTAACCCAGTGCTGGTTACTGGTATTCAACAAGGCGGTCAGTTAACCACGACCACTGAAGTTGAAAACTGGCCTGGCGATGCCCACGGTTTAACGGGTCCGGCTTTAATGGAGCGTATGAAAGAGCATGCTGAGCGCTTTGAAACTGAAATTGTGTTCGATCACATCAACGAGGTGAATACCCAGGTTCGTCCGTTCGAACTTAAAGGTGACAGCGGCACGTACACAGCCGATGCGCTGATCATCGCCACCGGTGCATCAGCTAAATACCTTGGCCTTGATTCAGAAACTGCCTTCCAAGGCCGTGGCGTGTCTGCGTGTGCGACCTGTGACGGATTCTTCTACAAGAACCAAAAAGTGGCTGTTGTTGGTGGCGGTAACACCGCTGTTGAGGAAGCGCTGTATTTGTCTAACATCGCCTCTGAAGTTCACGTAATTCACCGCCGTGATAGCTTTAGAAGTGAGAAAATCCTTTCTGATCGATTATTAGAAAAGGCTGAAAATGGCAACGTAACTATCCATTGGAATCGTACACTTGATGAAGTGTTAGGTGACGACATGGGCGTAACAGGTGTGCGTATTAAAGATGCCAATTCTGACGCCACCGAAGAGCTTGATGTAATGGGCGTGTTTATTGCGATTGGCCATAAGCCGAACACCGATATGTTCCAAGGCCAGTTAGAAATGAAAGACGGTTATTTAGTTGTTGAATCAGGCCTAAATGGAAATGCTACACAAACCAGTGTGGAAGGTGTTTTTGCTGCCGGTGACGTGTCTGACCACATTTACCGCCAAGCAATCACCTCTGCTGGCACAGGTTGTATGGCGGCGCTCGATGCCGAGCGTTACCTAGATAACTTAAAATAAGTATTGATGGGGCTACGGCCCCATTATTCTATGACTCAATATTTACACCACTTGGGTAGCATTGACGAAGGCTTCCCACACCCGAATACTGCGCTAGAGAACCCTGATGGCCTCCTTGCTATTGGTGGTTGCCTTAGCCCTTCACGCTTAAGCGATGCGTATCGCCAAGGTATTTTCCCTTGGTATAGTGAAGGTGAACCTCTTATGTGGTGGTCTCCTAGCGAGCGCGCCGTCATCGAGCTTGATGATTTCCACGTTAGCCGCAGCCTGCGTAAAAGCGCACGCAAACTCGCTATCAGCGTAAGCGTGAATCAGTGTTTTGCTGAGGTTATCCATCAGTGCAAAGTCCAACGCATAGCGCAAGAAGGTACTTGGATCACAGATGCGATGGAGCACGCATATATCCAAGCTCACCATCAAAACCTTGCCCATAGCGTCGAAGTATGGCAAGGCCCCCGTTTGGTTGGCGGACTTTATGGCATTATGCAGTCACGGGTGTTTTGCGGTGAGTCGATGTTTTTTCGCCAACGGGACTGCTCCAAATTAGCGATGTGGGCGCTAGTGGAATTGCTCAAGCAACATGGTGGAGATTTTATCGACTGCCAAATGATGAACCCCTATTTGGCGCAGTTGGGGGCAACTCCCCTACCCAGAGAGGATTTTTTGGCTAGACTTAAAGAGAGTAATCAATATCCCATTGATTTGTCTTTTTGGCGAGCACAACAACTAGAGTCTCCTTATGGCGCAACACCTTCCCATAAAAATAGGCCTTAGCCAACGTTTTCCTTGTAGTTATCTTGATGAACAAGAAGAACAGCTGTTGGTTATTCTTGATCCCTTATGTTATACCCCACAAGGGTTTGAAGCGCTCTTGCAACATGGCTTTCGCCGTAGTGGTGAACAAATATATCGACCCCATTGCCCCAGTTGCACGGCCTGTGAATCGGTGCGCATATTAGCCAGTGAGTTCACACCTTCACGTTCGCAAAAGCGTAAGCTTAATAAAGTCAAAGAGTTTGCCGTGCATGTGAGTCACTTTGAGCGTCCTGAATACTACCCGCTGTACGAGCGCTATATTAATGAGCGCCACAGTGATGGCAGTATGTATCCCGCTGAGCGCAGTCAGTTTGAAAGTTTCTTACTGTGCAAGTGGATGAACATCGCTTTTATTGAGCTTTGGCATCAAGAGCGCTTGATTGGCGTTGCCGTTACCGATGTTATGCCCAACTCCTTGTCTGCTATTTATACTTTTTTTGACCCGGATTATGAGGCGCTTAGCTTGGGAAGCGTGATGATCCTTAAACAGATAGAGCATGCCCAGAAGCTGGCAAAAGACTTTGTCTATTTGGGATATCAAATCGATGATTGTCGCAAGATGCGCTATAAATTACAGTACCGACCAGCGCAAAGATTGCGTGCAGATGCGTGGATTGCCGTCGAATGAGCACAAATTCGACAAATTCAGTGCCTTGGCTTTACTTATTCGTTGCTTTTCGGCACAATCGCATGCGTTTAACTATCACAGAGGTGTTACGCTAGATATGGCGAAAGAAGACGTAATTGAAATGCAAGGGACGGTACTTGATACCCTACCTAATACTATGTTCCGTGTAGAACTAGAAAACGGCCACGTAGTTGTGGCGCATATTTCCGGTAAAATGCGTAAAAACTACATTCGTATTTTGACTGGTGATAAAGTAACTGTGGAACTTACGCCTTACGACTTAAGCAAAGGCCGCATCGTTTTCCGCGCGCGCTAATTTGCCAGCGAAGCCAGTTTAGCAAAAAGCCCAGCAAGTGCTGGGCTTTTTGCTAAGTGCCACGCACGTTAGGCGGGGCTAAGCTCTTCAGAGTAGTTAAACTCCAGTTTATCGTTTTTGACATCCACTTTCACATCACCGCCATCAACGAGCTGACCAAATAAAATTTCGTTCGCTAATGGTTTCTTAACTTGCTCCTGTATCACTCGCGCCATTGGCCGTGCACCCATGGCTTTGTCATAGCCTTTATGTGCCAACCAAGTACGTGCTTCGTCGGTCAGTTCAAGATTGACTGATTTCTTATCAAGCTGTGCTTGCAGCTCTACCAAGAATTTATCAACCACTTGCAAGATCACCTCGGTATCAAGGTGGTTGAACCAAATGATATTATCCAAACGGTTTCTAAACTCTGGCGTAAACACCTTGTTGATTTCCGCTAACGCATCATGCGATGAGTCTTGCGTGGCAAAACCAATGGAATTTTTCACCGTTTCTTGTACACCCGCGTTGGTGGTCATCACTAAAATAACATTACGGAAGTCCGCCTTGCGGCCGTTGTTATCGGTTAGTGTGCCGTGATCCATAACCTGCAACAAGATATTGTAAATATCGCTGTGTGCCTTTTCGATTTCATCGAGTAGCACAACGGCATGTGGCTGCTTGATCACCGCATCAGTCAATAGCCCTCCTTGCTCGTAACCAACATACCCAGGCGGTGCGCCTATCAAGCGACTTACGGCATGGCGCTCCATGTACTCAGACATATCAAAGCGAATGAATTCAATCCCCAAGCACTTGGCTAACTGTTTAGTCACTTCTGTTTTACCCACGCCCGTTGGACCTGCGAATAAGAATGAGCCCACCGGTTTATCTTCGTTGGCAAGGCCTGAGCGCGACAAACGTATCGCAGAAGATAAAGCCTCAATTGACTGATCTTGACCGAACACCAACATTTTGAGGTTGCGGTCGAGGTTTTTCAGCACTTCTTTGTCGCTTGAAGACACACTTTGCTGCGGAATACGCGCTATCTTAGCGATAATTTGCTCAATATCGGCAACATTAATGGTTTTCTTGCGCTTAGATACAGGCTGCAAGCGTTGATTTGCACCCGCTTCATCAATGACATCAATGGCCTTATCCGGTAAATGACGCTCATTGATATATTTTGCACTTAGCTCTGCCGCTGCACGCAGTGCCTTTTGCGTGTAGCGTATGCCGTGGTGCTCTTCATAACGTTCTTTCAGACCATTAAGAATTTTTGCAGTGTCTTCAACGCTTGGCTCGCTCACATCTATTTTTTGGAAACGACGCACTAGAGCGCGGTCTTTTTCAAAAATGTTCTTAAACTCGTTATAGGTCGTCGACCCCATGCAGCGAAGCTCACCACTTGATAGCAATGGCTTAATTAAATTCGATGCATCCATGACACCGCCCGATGCTGCGCCGGCACCAATAATGGTGTGTATTTCATCAATAAAGAGAATGGCCCCAGGTTCTTTTTGAAGCTGTTTGAGCAAACTCTTTAACCGTTTTTCAAAATCCCCCCGGTACTTAGTACCAGCAAGCAAGGCACCCATATCAAGGGAATAAACCACGCCATCGGCGATAACTTCAGGGACTTCATTGTGAATAATACGATAAGCCAACCCTTCGGCTATGGCTGTTTTACCCACGCCAGCTTCGCCGACCAACAACGGGTTATTCTTTTTGCGCCGGCACAACACTTGAACAGTACGCTCAACTTCTTGATCGCGACCGATCAGCGGGTCTACCTGCCCTTTTTCTGCCTGCACGTTGAGGTTAGTGGTGTATTTGTCGAGAATATTTTGCTCTTCCGACGCTTCACCACCCATTTCCTCGTGAATTTCTTCATGATCACCGAGTTCTTCACCCTCGTCGTCCATGCGCGAAATGCCATGAGAGATAAAGTTCACTACATCGAGGCGATTAACGTCGTTTTTCTTCAATAGGTAAACGGCTTGGCTCTCTTGCTCAGAGAAAATAGCGACCAGCACGTTGACGCCTGTGACTTCACTTTTCCCAGACGACTGCACATGAAACACGGCACGCTGTAAAACACGCTGAAAACCGAGTGTTGGCTGGGTTTCCCGTTCTTGTTCAAGATCTGAGATGACCGGCGTTGTTTCATCAATAAACTCAGATAATTCGTTACGCAACAAACTCAAGTCAACACCGCAGGCAATGAGGGCTTCATTCGCGGATGGATTATCTAGTAATGCCAGCAGCAAATGCTCCACCGTCATAAACTCATGGCGGCGTGTGCGGGCTTCTTTGAACGCGTTGTTCAAGGTAATCTCTAGATCTTTATTTAGCATTGGCAACCCCCAAAACTTTCAAACTTTTATTCCTGCTCACAACTGCAAAGCAGTGGATGCTCATGGTCACGGGCGTAGCGGTTAACCTGCTCTGTTTTGGTATGGGCAATATCTGCAGGGTAGATACCGCAAACCGCTTTACCCTCGTGATGGACCTTGAGCATCACGTCTGTTGCTCTTTCGCTATCCATATTGAAAAACGTTACTAATACTTCAATAACGAAGTCCATGGGCGTGTAGTCGTCGTTATTTAAGATTACCTTAAACTTACGCGGTGGCTGCAGCTTTTGCTTTTGCTCGTCACGACTACGCTCTACAACACCTGAATCTTTCATTCCACTCATATCTAAATATAGTCTTGTCTCTAGATCTCAAGCAAACCTGAAATCAAAAATAAATAAACTGTTAAAAAAATGCACAAAAAACTTGACTGAATGACCAAATAAACTACAGTCAAACGTGGACTGGCTATTCATTCGCCAGTCTAACAAACTATCAGGTTTAGATTAACTAAATTAGTCAACTTATAGAAGGATGTAGAAGTATGGCTTGTGGAAAAGTCAAATGGTTCAACAACGCCAAAGGGTTCGGTTTTATCCAAGAAGATGGTAGCGAAGAAGATATCTTTGCCCACTATTCCACTATTCAGATGGACGGATATAAAACACTGAAAGCTGGCCAAGATGTTACGTTTGAACTGCAACAAGGGCCTAAAGGCCTGCACGCAACCAATATTGCACCAACTGATGGCTCTGAACCGCTTTAATGCGGAAAGACCTAAGTGCTTTTGAGGCGTACGCAGACATTCAACAGTACATCGAAGAGCGGGCTTTGCAGTATTTCGGCTCGCTTTGATCTCCCCCTGACCCCTCCCTCTTTTTTGTTTACCGTAAAATTCTTTCATTTGTGTAAACATTACTTGAATTTTTTCTAATCGCCCTAACGTCTAGGTGAATGGAGCTTTTCTGTTTAGCTTGTTACACTGCCATACAGTAACAGCACGAGTTGGCCGCGCTAAACTAGACTTTAAAAGCGGTCGATACGATACAACGATAAATTAGGACACAAAATGACCTCGAAAATCATTTATACAAAAACTGATGAGGCGCCAGCCCTGGCTACCTACTCACTCCTACCTGTTATTGAAGCCTATTCCAAAGCTGCGGGCGTTGAGGTAGAAACCCGTGATATCTCGCTAGCCGGGCGCATCATTGCGCTATTCCCCGATTTCCTAAATGAAGATCAGCGCATTGGCGATGCACTTGCCGAATTAGGTGAGTTGGCAAAAACACCTGAAGCAAACATTATCAAATTGCCTAACATCAGTGCCTCAATTCCACAGCTGAAAGCGGCTATTAAAGAGTTACAAGCGCAGGGTTATGCCCTTCCAGATTACCCAGATGAGCCAAAGAACGAGCAAGAACAAGACGTTAAAGCACGTTATGACAAAGTAAAAGGCAGTGCGGTAAACCCTGTATTACGTGAGGGTAACTCAGATCGTCGTGCGCCTTCTTCTGTAAAAGCATACGCTCGCAAAAACCCACATTCAATGGGTGCATGGAGCAAAGATTCACAGTCACGTGTCGCGTCAATGCAAGACGGCGATTTCTTCGGCTCTGAGCAGTCAGTGACCGTTGATAAAGCCACTAGCGTGCGTATCGAGCATGTTGACGGTGCAGGTAACACCACCGTATTGAAGCCGGAAGTAAAATTACTTGATGGCGAAATTATTGATGGCTCACGCATGAGCGCAGCAAAATTACAGGCCTTTATTGGCGAACAAATTGATGCTGCGAAAGAGCAAGGCGTGTTGTTCTCGCTGCACATGAAAGCCACTATGATGAAAGTGTCTGACCCAATTATCTTCGGCCACGCGGTCAAGGTGTTCTATAAAGACGTTTTCGACAAGCACGGTGAGCTCTTCAATGAGTTAGGCGTAGACGTTAAAAACGGTATTGGCGATGTGTATGCACGTATCGAAAACCTTGATGAAGCCAAGCGCAAAGAAATTGAAGCGGACATTATGGCCGTGTATGACAAGCGCCCACGCGTAGCCATGGTTGACTCAGACCGAGGCATCACCAACTTACATGTCCCCAGCGATGTGATCATTGACGCGTCAATGCCAGCCGCTATTCGTTCATCAGGTCAAATGTGGAACGCCGATGGCCAGTTGCAAGACGCCGCATTTGTTATCCCAGATCGCAGCTACTCTGGCGTATACGATGCAACCGTTGAGTTTTGTAAAAAGCACGGCGCATTTGACCCAAGCACCATGGGCAGCGTGCCTAACGTCGGCTTGATGGCGCAAAAAGCAGAAGAGTATGGCTCACACGATAAAACGTTTGAGATTAAATCAGCCGGTAAAGTACGCGTTGTCGATGCGAACGGTCACACCTTAATCGAGCACGATGTTGAAGCCGGTGATATTTGGCGTATGTGTCAGGTTAAAGACGCGCCTATCCAAGACTGGGTTAAACTAGCAGTGAATCGTTCACGCGCGTCAAACACCCCTGCGGTATTCTGGTTGAATGAAAACCGCGCCCATGACGCCGAGCTAATCAAAAAGGTGAACACCTATTTACCTCAACACGATACTGACGGCCTAGATATTCGTATCATGGATCCAGTCGCGGCAACGCAGTTCTCATTAGAGCGTATTAAAGAAGGTAAAGACACCATTTCCGTTACCGGTAACGTACTGCGTGACTACCTAACTGACCTATTCCCAATTCTAGAGTTGGGAACCAGTGCAAAAATGCTGTCTATCGTTCCATTAATGAATGGTGGCGGCCTGTTTGAAACTGGCGCTGGCGGTAGTGCACCTAAGCACGTGCAGCAATTCCAAAAAGAAAACCACTTACGTTGGGATTCTTTAGGTGAATTCCTTGCGCTGGCAGCATCATACGAGCACCTAAGCGGTCGCTTTGACAATGCCAAGGCACAAGTGCTCGCCGATACGTTAGATGCAGCAACAGCGAAGTTCTTAGATGAAAACAAATCACCGTCTCGTAAAGTAGGTGAAATCGATAACCGTGGTAGCCACTTCTACTTAACGCTGTTCTGGGCCGAAGCGCTTGCAGCTCAAGATGACGATGCTGATCTAAAAGCACGTTTCACAGAAATTGCAGGTGAGTTGCGTAGCAACGAGCAGAAGATTATGGATGAGCTTAACGGTGCCCAAGGTAAAGCCATGGACATTGGTGGTTATTACCAGCCAAATGAACAACTTGCCTTCGGCGCGATGCGTCCAAGCGAGACATTTAACGCGATTCTAGCTAAACTTAAGTAATCGCCATTAATGCATTGGAAGGCACCCATAATGGGTGCCTTTTTTATTGGAAAAACTAACATTGATGAAACAACCACGTGGATTTAAAAGCGCAAGCGGACATGCACGCACACGCCCGAAAAAAGCCAGCAAGCCCCCGTTGCCGAAAGAGCAAGTAAAAGTCGTGCTGTTTAATAAGCCTTTCGATGTGCTTAGCCAATTCACCGACGCTGAAAAACGGCAAACCCTGGCGGATTTTATTCCAATTAAACATGTGTATGCCGCTGGTCGCCTAGATAGAGACTCTGAAGGCCTGCTACTACTTACTAACTGCGGTAAGTTACAACATCAACTGGCCAATCCGAAAAAAAACACCTTTAAAACCTATTGGGCCCAAGTCGAAGGCGCAGTCAGTAACGAAGCGCTCGAGGCACTACGAACCGGGGTCGAATTAAAAGATGGTCTGACCCGCCCTGCCAAGGTAAGTGTGATTGCCGAGCCACCTCACCTTTGGCCTCGTAACCCGCCTATTCGTGAGCGCAAAAGTGTGCCCACCACCTGGCTGCAAATTGCTATCAGTGAAGGGCGTAACCGCCAAGTAAGGCGCATGACCGCCCATGTAGGCCACCCGACCCTTAGGTTGATCAGAGCCAGTATAGGTGAGTATCAACTGGGTGAGTTACAACCCGGCCAGTACCAGGAACTGCGCCCTTATGCATAAGCCAAATGTCACAGTCGCCATGGTTGTAAAGAGTGCAGAGCGCTATTTACTGGTAGAAGAGCGCGATAAAAGCACCGGGCAGCGCGTATTAAATCAGCCAGCGGGCCATTTGGAAGCGAACGAAAGCTTAATTGCAGCAGCGCAGCGCGAGTTATTGGAGGAAACGGGGATCAACCTCGCGCCGCAAGGCCTGGTGGGTATTTACAGCCTCCAAGCGCGCAATGGCACCCATTACTTGCGATTTTGCTTTTTTGCTGAGCTCGATGAAGCGAGTGAAACCGCTCCCCAAGATAGCGATATTATTGCCTGCCACTGGCTGAACATAGCGCAAATCAAGGAGCAGCCATTGCGTTCGAGCATCGTGCTAACATGCATTGATGACGCCCAAAACCGCCCTGTTTTACCCTTAGAATATCTGCGTCATTGTCAAGACTAAGCGCGCAGCAGTACTTCAAGCCCTTATGTAAGCGTGGTATAATCCGCGCCTTAGTAGCAACGTGATAGTTATTTTCAGTTTTTATGACCGATAACAGCCAAATAAAAGTCATCGTCGGCATGTCCGGCGGTGTAGATTCCTCCGTCTCAGCATACCTGTTAAAAGAGCAAGGCTACCAAGTGGAAGGCTTGTTTATGAAAAACTGGGAAGAAGACGACAATGACGAATATTGTGCCGCCGCCGAAGATTTAAAAGATGCGGAAATGGTATGCGAAAAGCTGGGAATTGAGCTGCATACGGTCAACTTCGCTGCTGAATACTGGGATAACGTGTTTGAGTACTTCTTAGCCGAATACAAGGCAGGACGTACCCCGAACCCAGATATCATGTGCAATAAAGAAATCAAATTTAAAGCCTTTTTAGAATTTGCTGCAGAAGCCTTAGGCGCCGATTACATAGCCACAGGTCACTATGTGCGCCGTGAGCAACGCGGTGATAAGTTTGTTATGCTGCGCGGTGAAGACGACAATAAAGACCAAAGCTACTTTTTGTATACGTTGAGTCATGAACATATCGCGCAAACCCTCTTCCCGGTCGGTGATATTCCCAAGCCACAAGTGCGTGCCATCGCTGAGCAACAAGGCCTAGTCACCCACGATAAAAAAGACAGCACCGGTATTTGCTTTATCGGCGAGCGCAAATTTAAAGACTTTTTACAGCGTTACTTGCCCGCCCAACCCGGTAACATTGAAGACACCGAAGGTGAAGTTGTCGGCGAGCATGAAGGCTTGATGTATCACACCCTAGGACAGCGTAAGGGTTTGCATATAGGCGGTTTAAAAGAAGGTTCAGGTGAGCCTTGGTATGTGGTTGATAAAGACATTGAGCGCAACGTGCTTATCGTTGGTCAAGGCAAAAATCATCCACGGCTATTTAGTAATGGCTTAAACGCCAATAAACTGCATTGGGTTGATCGCATCGGGCCTAAGGGCACGTGCCGACTTACGGTAAAAACCCGCTATCGCCAACAAGATATTCCCTGCACCGTGGTCGCTGGTGAAGACGGCGTCGCACGCGTGCTGTTCGATGAGCCACAAAAAGCAGTAACACCCGGTCAATCGGCGGTCTTTTATGACGGAGATGTGTGCCTAGGTGGCGGCATTATCGACTCGGTGATTAAATAATATGAATGCCAATCAGATCATGGCCCTAGCCGCTATGTGCCAAGTGGCCATTCAAGTACAAAAGCTCGCTAAGTATGGCCAAGCCCAGCAAAGTGATATCGAACCCCTGCTCAATTCGCTGGTAGTTACCGACCCGGATAACGTCGAAGATGTATACGGCTCTCGTCGCGAGCTATACAGCGGCTATCGCGCCCTGGTGGCTCAGCTAAGTGCCGGCACCGAGAAAAATGTCGAACTCGTAAAATATGTCGGTGGCTTAATTCAGCTCGAGCGCATCTTAGCTTCCAAGCCCGAGGCATTGAATAAGTTGGGTAGTGAAATTCAAACCACTAAAAATAAGCTGACTCATTTAGAGCTAATGGATGAGTCCATTATTGCCGCTTTTGCCGAGACATATGCGACGGTAATAAGCCCCCTAGGGCAGCGTATCCAAGTATTTGGTCAGCCTCAACTACTGAAACAAAGCAGCATCCAAAACCGTATTCGCGCCCTGCTATTAGCCGGTATTCGCGCGGCGGTGTTATGGCGCCAGTTAGGCGGTAAACGGCGGCACTTTATTTTTGCCAAGCGCAAGATGTTGGCATTGGCCAAGGAACAACTTTAAACCCCAGCGCCGCCTCCGGCGGCGTACACATAGACATTATCGTTCAAACGTAAAACTTAGGAGTTAATATGGAGCTTTCAGCGTTAACCGCGATCTCTCCGGTAGATGGGCGCTACGGTAGCAAGACCAGCGAATTACGTAGCATTTTTAGTGAATACGGCCTGATCAAATACCGCGTACAGGTAGAAGTACGTTGGTTACAAGCTCTTGCTGCTGCCGAGCAGATCACTGAAGTTCCGGCTTTAAGTAGCAAAGCCAATGCACTCCTCGATGGCATTGTCGCCAATTTCAACGAGCAAGACGCACAGCGTGTCAAAGATATCGAGCGCACCACCAACCATGATGTTAAAGCCGTTGAATATTTACTAAAAGAAAAAGTGGCTGATAACGCTGAGCTTAACGCCATCAACGAATTTATCCACTTCGCCTGCACCTCAGAAGACATTAATAACCTATCTCATGGTTTAATGCTGCGCGAAGCCCGTGACAGCGTATTACTCCCTTACATGGATCAACTGCTTGAGGCCATTAAAGCCAAAGCGGTTGAGTACAAATCGGTGGCGATGATGACCCGCACTCACGGTCAGCCTGCCTCGCCTTCGACCATGGGTAAAGAGTTTGCCAATGTTTACATGCGCTTAAAGCGCCAACGTGATCAGGTTGCGAACATTGAATTGCTTGGCAAAATTAATGGCGCAGTCGGTAACTATAACGCCCACCTAAGTGCTTACCCAGATTACGATTGGCACAGCCACGCCGAGCGTTTTGTTACTAGCCTAGGCCTAAGCTGGAATGCCTTTACAACGCAAATCGAGCCGCACGACTATATCGCCGAGCTGTTTGATGCCGTCGCCCGCTTTAACACCATTATCATCGACTTTGACCGTGATGTGTGGGGTTATATTGCGCTAAACCACTTTAAGCAAAAGACCATTGCCGGTGAGATTGGTTCATCAACCATGCCACATAAAGTGAACCCGATTGATTTTGAAAACTCCGAAGGTAACCTTGGCATCGCCAACGCTATTTTCGCCCACCTAGCGCAAAAACTACCAATTTCTCGTTGGCAGCGTGACCTTACCGACTCAACCGTATTACGTAACTTGGGTGTTGGCATGGGTTATACCTTGATTGCCTACCAAGCAACGTTAAAAGGTGTAAGCAAGCTCGAAGTGAACGAAGAGCGCCTACTGGCTGAGCTCGACCAAAACTGGGAGCTGCTTGCTGAGCCGATTCAAACCGTAATGCGTAAATACGGCATTGAAAAACCGTATGAAAAGCTTAAAGAGCTGACTCGAGGTAAACGTGTAGACCAAGCCGCTATGGCCGAGTTTATCGATACCCTAGCGTTACCTGAGCAAATCAAAGCGCAGCTAAAAGAATTAACACCGGCAAATTATATTGGCCGTGCCGTTGAATTTGTAGAAAACCTATAAGTCCATCGACAGTGATAACATAAAAGCGAAAGGGCTGCCCTTTCGCTTTTTTATTGGGAGAAACTATGTATAGCTTAACAATCAATGAGCTGACTAAAGAACAGTTTTTGCAACACTATTGGCAAAAGAAGCCGCTGCTGATAAAAGCGGGCTTTACTGATTTCAATGACCCACTTTCACCCGAAGAGCTTGCCGGGCTTGCTATGGAAGAAGGGATTGAATCACGGATTGTCACCAATGATGGCAGCTGGCAATGTCTAAATGGTCCTTTTGAAGACTTTAGCGCCCTTGACGAGTCTGACTCAACCTTGCTGGTGCAGGCGGTGGATCACTGGCATCCTGAAGCGAGTCAATTACTGGAACCATTTCGATTTATCCCGAACTGGCGTATTGATGATTTAATGGTTAGTTACTCTACTCCAGGCGGCGGCGTTGGCCCACATTTGGATCAGTATGATGTGTTCATTATTCAAGGGCAAGGTCAACGCCATTGGCGCGTTGGCGAAGTAAATAAGAACCTACGTCAATTCAGTGCTAATAAGGGGTTATTACAAGTCGACCCCTTTGAGGCCGTCATTGACGTGCAATTAGAGCCCGGCGATATTCTCTATATTCCCCCGAATGCACCGCACGAAGGCTATGCTGTGGCCCCCTCGCTGAACTACTCGGTGGGCTTTCGCGCTCCCAACCAAGTTGATTTAATGAGTGCCTTTGCCGATCATCTTATCGATCACGACCTAGGTCAACCTCGCTATGGCGACCCAGAACTGGCAATTCGTAGTAGCCAAGGTCAACTGCATGACCACGAGCTGGAGAACTTACGGGCGCTCATGCATCAAGCGATTGATGATGACAGTGTGTTCTTACGCTTTATTGGCGAAACCTTAAGCCAGCCCAAGCACGACAAAGACTTACTCCCTGTTGAACCCGCCATGTGTGCAGATACAATCTGCGACTATGTGAGCGATTATCCGCATTTATACAAGGCAGGAGGCTTACGAGCCCTATACATTACTCGCGATAACGCGGTGATATTATTTGTCGAGGGACACAGCTTTTCCCTACCGATTGAGCATCTTGGCGCTATACAGGCGTTGTGTGATCAGCAAAGCATCTGTACATCCCAACTTGAGCCTGCGTTAAATTGTTTACTTTTTCGTCAAACCTTGTCTACACTGATCAATGAGGGATACTGGTACAGTGAATAGGAGGGTGTATGTCCTATCAGATCCACCAAGTCGACTGGGGATCACAAGACAACCCAATAAGGCAAATTCGCGAAAGGGTTTTTGTGTGTGAGCTGAATATACCAAAGGCCATCGAGTTTGATGGCCGTGATACAACCGCCCTGCACTTTATTGCCTATGCAGATAACGGCGAACCCGTTGCCACTGCGCGGCTATGTAAAGATGGCTTACTTGGCCGTATAGCTGTGCTACCGCCGCATCGAAACCGAGGCATTTACTCGCAAATGCTCACTTTCATACTGAGCAACGCGGCTAGCAATGGCTTAGAGTCGATATGCATTAACTGCTTACTCGATGAAGTTGAGCGTTTTAAGAACAAGGGTTTCTCGCCGTGTGGATGCGTGTTTATGGAAGCGGGCATCCCAAGGCAACGCCTGCAATGCCCCATTGCACAATGTGATTCAAGCCCTTTTACGATGGTTCATTAACCCATAACGCGTCTTTGTCACACAGCTCATACAAGCCGTGAGCGCGCTTGATTAGCAGTTGTGCAAAGTCGTGTTGGGTTTTATCTAAGTTTTGGCTATTAAGTAGTTGCTCAGCTTGCATTTGCCACTGCAACGAGAAATAGCGCATTGCCTCACGCGCGTTGGTGGCCGCTGTAACCTCAACATGGTCAGCAGGCAAGCGCCCTGTGATCACCCAATAGGTTTTGCCGTTCTGCGCTTTGAATTTCCACACCGCACACAAAGGGGCGAGGAACCGACTGTCTTTGTCGACAACCGATTTAGGCATAATGCCCTTCTCTGCTAAGTGCTTTTGCGCACTTTGGAAACAGTGGCGTTGGAATTCGCGAATTTCTTGTTCTTTTTGCTGTTCTTGTTGTTCTGACATGTTACTACTTTTTTATCTGTTAACGCTGACTTCACTTTACGAATTACCACAGCGTGTTGCAAGAGCTACGACGGATTTTGCCGTTAATTGCCAAGTACTTTTGCAGGGTCCACCTTGCTGGCCTGCCAAGCTGGGTATATAGAGGCTAAAACAGTGATGACAAGGGCAATCACAGCAATAGCAACAATATCTTGCCAATGGATTTGCGAAGGTAAAAAGTCGATAAAGTAGACCCCAGCCAGCTTGTTCTCACCGATAAAGGCACTCCACCAAGCAAAAAGTTCGGTGATGTTCATGGCTAACAATACGCCGATAACAATACCCACTATAATCGCAAACAGCGCTGACACCACACCTTGCAGTAAAAATGCATGCATAATCACAAAGTCACTGGCCCCCATGGTGCGCAATATTGCGATGGCGCTTTGTTTTTCTTTTACTTCCATAAACAGCGACGAAACGATGTTAAAGCTCGCCACCGCGATGATCAAAAAGACGCTTAAATACACAATAGTGCGAACCATTTGAATGTCCGCATAGAGGCTGCCTTGGGTTCTTATCCAGCTATTGACGTACACATAATCACTGAGTGTACGGCCTATGGCCATTGCCTGAGTTTGCGCGGCAAAGACATCATGCAGTGTTACTCTTAGCCCTGTGACCTGATGGTCAGCCATTGAAAAAGCCGATTGCAACCTAGACATAGGCAGGTAAATCAATTGCTTATCAAGCGGCCCATGGCTGTTTAGCATGGCCACCACCCGACCTTGAATGCGGATCGGCGCAGACAGTTCTTTGCTTTTATTCGTCACATCACTCATTAGCAAAGTGATATCATCACCAATATTAACCGCCAGTTGTTTTGCTAGCTGCTGGCCGATAATAAGCTCATTGCCTGCGAGTTGTGTTAAAGGTTTACCATCAATAAAGTCATCTGCTATTGATACTTGGCTTTCAAACTCCGGCACAACCCCCCGAAGCTGAGCGGCGGCAAGTTCACCTCGATATTGCGCCATAGCATTGGCAGCAACAAAAGGCGCCGCGCTGGCTACCCCATCCTGCTCTGCCAGTTGCTGGCGTTTCGCTTGCCAGTTATCAATAGGGGTATCAGCGGCGACATACTCTACATGGGGCACCAAGGCTAGCAGCCGCTCTACCAACTGCTGCTGAAACCCATTAACCACCGAGAGCGCTAATATCAGTACCGCCACACCGAGGATAATGCCAAGACTGGAGCTTTTCGCCATAAAGCCCATAAATCCTGAGTGATGCTGAGATTTACGAAACCGCCGCGCAAGTTGGTAGCTTAGCTGTAGGGCATTCATTGTGCTGTGCCCACCACAGGTTCATGAAGCACCCCTTCATCAAGTTCCACCTGGCGACTCAACTTCCCTGCTAACTCCAAATCATGGGTTACCACCACAAAGCTGGTTCCTAAATCTTGTTGTAACTGAGCAATAAGTTCATAAATACGCTGGGCATTATGTTTGTCTAAGTTACCTGTGGGCTCATCGGCCAAGACTAAGGCAGGCTCGTTAACGATGGCCCGAGCAATAGCAACCCGTTGGCGCTCTCCACCGGATAGCTTGGCAGGCTTATGGCTCAAGCGGTGTGAGAGGCCAACGCGCTCAAGCATAGCTGCAGCCTTTTGCTGGGCTTGTTTAGCGTTGGCCCCAGCGATGAGCAGTGGCATAGCGACATTTTCTAGGGCGGTAAACTCCATCAATAGGTGATGAAACTGATAAATAAAACCAAGGTGCTTGTTACGAAATTGGGCCTGTTGCTTACGACTGAGCGCTGCAACGTCGGTATCACAGATACGTAATTCGCCGCTACTTGGTACATCTAAGGTGCCAAGAATATGCAGCAAAGTACTTTTTCCAGACCCAGAGGCGCCAACAATGGCAACACTCTCGCCGCGCTCTAAAGATAAATCGATGCCTTTTAAAACAGTAATTTCTTCTGCTGCATCGGCATATGTTTTGATTAGGCTTTCACAGCGTAATACTGCATTACTCATATCGTAGAACCTCTGCCGGGCGGACCTGCGCCGCTTTTTTTGCTGGGTATAGCGTTGCTAAAAAGCTCATAAAAATCGCTCCGGCAACAATCGCTAATAAATTAATAGAGGATACCACCACGGGCAGCTCCTGCTGCCCTAGAAGCTGGATTCCTATACTCGCTAAAAGGGTATTCAAATTGCCCACCACCAACAGTGCCAATACGGCGCCGATAATGCTACCAACTACACCGTTGTACATGCCCTGAACCATAAACACGCGAGCCACTTGACGGTAGTTAAGCCCTAATGTTTGCAAAATAGCGACTTCACCTTGTTTTTCTCGCACCATCATGGTCAACGACGAAACAATGTTAAATACCGCCACTAATATAATCAGCCCGAGCAGTAAGCTCATGATACGCTTTTCCATTGCCACTGCTGAAAACAGACTTCCCTGACTTTGCCGCCAATCGGTTATGCCTTCACGCTGGCCGATGGGTAGTTTACGTAGCACCTCATCCACCAAGAAAGGGTCGTTGAGCATCACTTCTAATGGCGCATGCGCTTTATCACGGATGCGCATCACGCGTTGCAATGATTCGCCGGAGGTAAACAAGGTATGCATATCAAGCTCGGACCCAGTACGATAGATGGCGTTAATGGTAAACAATCGCTGTGCAGGAATACGCCCCATGGGGGTATAGGTCGAGACACTGGGAATGGTCACACGCAACGTGTCTCCCAAGCCGACCTGCAAAGAGCGAGCAAGATAGCGGCTGATAGCGATGGTGTAGCGCTGGGCAAAAACCTGGCTACTATCGCCTACTTCAACATGTTCAGTGACATGCTCAGGAAGCGCTTCATAGGGTGCTTGCAGCAATACACCTTGGATATCGGCGCCGCTTTGTACAATCGCCTGCGCTTGATGGTAACGGTTGATAGCTTTGACCTCAGGCATTTGCTGCAACCTCGTCTGCAGTGCTTGTTGCTGCGCTTCACTGCGTTGCTGCATATCGATTTGCAAATGAGGGATCATCGATAACATTGAGCGTTTGAGGTTGTTTTCAAAGCCATCCATCACCGACATAACCGTAAACAAGGCGGTGATCCCTAAGGCGATGCCAGCGATGGAGAAAAACGACACAAAAGACACAAAGGCACTGCCTTTGGAGAGTCGCGAATATCGCAGGCCAATAAATAAACTGACAGGCTTATACATCAACAGGTTAACAGTCCAATTGCAAAGCGATGATGCTAACACAGGGGCCAGCGAATAGGTATCCCAACGCGCCCATCACCTGTGTTTACACATAGCTAGGCTTAAAAATTAGGCTTGAGCGTTTCACTGAGGTGATCGGCAAAGTAATCTAGCAAGGTTTTGGTGGCATTTGCCAAGTAAAGGTTAGCCGGGGTGACGGCCCAAATGGGCTCTTTGCGTATCGCAAATGGTTGCAGTACCTCATGCAAACGCCCCTGTTGTAAATCGCTGCGCACGTAGTAATCAGGCAGTTGCACCAATCCTAGTCCTTGCTTGGCGGCATCCGCCAGTGCCCAACCGCTATTACAGCGCAGCCGGGTTTTAGTGATTTTCACATGGCGCACCCGTTGTTGCTCAGCAAAGCGCCAATAATCCGAATGACCAACTAGGCAATGATGATAGTTGAGTTCGCTTAAAGCATAAGGCTCCCCCTGCTGCTCAAGGTATGAAGGTGCGCCACAAACCACCACAGCGCGTGCACCAATACGCCGTGCGGTGAGGTTGGAGTCAGCCAGTTCACCGATACGGATGGCCAAGTCGATATGTTCTGATATCAAATCTAGAGATTGGTTACTGAGCATCATATTGACGCTCACTTTGGGGTACTTAGCCATAAATCGATGCACCAAGGGCATAATAAATTGCTCACCAAACATCACCGGTGCGGTAATTTTAAGTTGCCCACTGGGCTGCGCTTGTTGCTCTTTGAGAGCCCACTCCCCTTGCTCCAATACCGCTTGCGCCTTTTTAGCATGATGCAACAGCAGCTCACCTTGCTGCGTTAGCACCACTTTACGTGTGCTGCGGATAAACAGCTGAGTATTGTAGTACTCCTCCAAAGCGCTTACCGAGCGGCTTATATGCGCCACGGATGTGCCTAGTTGTTTGGCTGCTTGAGTGAAAGAAGCCGCTTGCGCAGCAGCGACAAACTCGACCATACCTTGCCAGCGCATTATTACCTCTGTGTAAAAGTATATTAATCTGGGCCAAAAAGTATCATATTGTGTAATAATTTCACCACTTTTACATAAACGGGAACACAAAAATGGCCGAATTTATTAAATCAAAAGCTGCTGTAGCCTGGGGTCCAAAGCAACCACTTAAAATTGAAGAAGTGGATGTCATGATGCCTAAGGCCGGTGAGGTGCTGGTTAAAGTCCATGCATCTGGCGTATGCCACACTGACGCATTCACTCTTTCTGGTGAAGATCCAGAGGGCATATTCCCTGCCATTTTGGGCCATGAAGGAGGCGGTGTTGTTGAAGCCGTCGGCGAAGGAGTGACCAGTGTGGCGGTAGGCGATCATGTTATTCCACTTTATACGCCAGAGTGTGGTGAGTGTAAATTCTGTACTTCTGGCAAAACCAACCTGTGTCAGAAAATTCGCGAAACCCAAGGTAAGGGCCTGATGCCAGATGGCACCACACGCTTTTATAAAGACGGTGAGCCAATTTATCACTACATGGGCACCTCTACCTTTTCGGAGTACACGGTTTTACCGGAAATCTCATTGGCAAAAGTGAATAAAGAAGCGCCTTTGGAAGAAGTGTGTTTACTTGGTTGTGGCGTCACCACCGGAATGGGTGCGGTGCTCAATACTGCAAAAGTACAGCCGGGTGATACCGTTGCTATTTTTGGTCTCGGTGGTATTGGCTTGTCAGCCATCATTGGCGCGAAAATGGCCGGTGCAAGCCGTATTATCGGCATTGATATCAACGAGAGCAAATTCGCCCTGGCAGAAAAACTGGGGGCCACTGACTTAGTTAATTCCAATGATTACGACAAGCCTATCCAAGAGGTCATTGTCGAGATGACCGACGGCGGCGTTGATTTCTCGTTTGAGTGTATTGGTAACGTCAATGTTATGCGCAGTGCTCTAGAGTGCTGTCATAAAGGCTGGGGTGAGTCCGTAGTCATTGGTGTTGCTGGTGCTGGGCAAGAGATTTCTACCCGTCCTTTCCAATTGGTTACCGGTCGTGTATGGCGCGGTAGTGCCTTTGGTGGCGTTAAGGGACGCTCAGAGTTACCAGAAATTGTAGAGCGTTACCTAAACAACGAATTTGCTCTTAATGATTTCATAACTCACACCATGGGCCTTGAGGATATCAACGAGGCGTTTGATCTGATGCATCAAGGCAAGAGCATTCGCAGCGTCATCCATTTTGATAAGTAGAGGGTACTATGAGCCTTGAACTGATCTCAAAGAACAAGGTTCACGGCGGTTGGCATAAACGCTACCGCCATGAATCTGCCGTCAATAACTGCACGATGACGTTCGCTATCTATTTACCACCCGGGGTGGATGAAAGTCAGCGCGCGCCGGTGCTGTATTGGCTTTCCGGCTTAACCTGCAACGATGAGAATTTTATGCAAAAAGCAGCAGCATTCAAAAGTGCTGCCGAGCTTGGTCTTATTATCGTTGCCGCTGATACCAGCCCTCGTGGCGAGCAAGTTGCAGACGATAAAGATGGGGCCTATGATTTCGGCCTGGGTGCTGGGTTTTACGTTAATGCCACGCAAGCACCTTATGATCAGCACTACCAGATGTATGATTATATCAATGAGGAACTACCGGCGCTTATTAACGAGCATTTCCCGGTCAGTGGTAAGCAAAGCATCAGCGGCCACTCCATGGGCGGTCACGGCGCGTTGGTATTAGGGCTGCGTAATAGCGATAAGTTTGCCAGTATCAGTGCCTTTGCACCGATAGCGAGCCCCACTCGGTGTCCTTGGGGTGAAAAAGCCTTAACCGGCTATTTGGGCAATGATAAGCAGACATGGCGCGAATATGACAGTAGCTTATTACTGGCAGAGACTAACGCCGAGCAGTGTCCCCCGCTCCTGATCAGTCAGGGGTTGGCGGACGATTTCCTGCAACAGCAGCTTAAACCTGAGCTGCTACAAGCAAGCGCTGATGAAGCGGGCATTGCGCTTATTCTCGAGCAACATCCCGGTTACGATCATAGCTACTTCTTTATTAGCAGCTTTATTGATCAACATTTGCGTTTTCACGCCAAGCACTTAGCTTAATTCCAACCCCCTCCTGAGTGTCATTACTCGGGAGGGGGTTGCTGCGAGTCGTCAAGCAACTCTTGCGTAAAGGCGCGAATAAACCCCACAAGTTGCACAATAAAGATCAGTAAAAAAGGAATACCACCAATTACCGCAATATTGCGGTTAAGCGGTTCATCGGCAATAAGCAGTAATGCAAGGCTTATCACCGCCATCGCTGATGACCACAAAAAGAGTGAGGCGCGCGAGTGCACGCTTTCACAGAGCTGGCGGATCACCAGCAGCGCAGAATCGGCACTGGTGGCCACAAACACCATGAGTAATAGCAAACTGAGCCACGCCAATAGTTCACCAACGCCACCGAGTTGCGAGAAGAAAATAAACACACCTTGAGTGTAATCGGTGCTGATCACGGCAGCTAAATCCGCTTGGGTCTGGCTATCCAATGCCAGTGCTGAGCCCCCTAATACGCTGAACCACACTAAGCTGACCATAGTTGGGATAATAGTCACACCGAGAATGTATTGCCATAGCGGTCGACCTCGAGATATACGCGCTAAAAACAGCCCTACAAAGGGCCCCCACGCCAACCACCAAAAGTAGTAATTATAGGTCCAGGTTGAGGCCCAATCAGCATCTTTTAATTGCGAGTCAAACTGCCATGCACCTGAAACCACCAGCAACAGGTACTCTTTTAGACCATTCCACAAAGTGCTCAAAATCGGCGTTAGTGGCACCGTCAATATCACCAACGCCATCATAATAAACGCTAGATAGACATTGAACTTGCTGAGCACCTGAATACCACGGCGCAGCCCAAAACGAGCTGAAGTAACATACAACGCGGTGATCGCGAGCAGCATTAAGGCACCGACCCAATGTGCGTTTAAACTCAAGCCGTAATGCTCAAGTTTAATGGTGACGCCATTTTTCAATAACATACTGGCATTGGCAATGGTGCCCACCACGCCAAAAAAGATGGCGATAATGGCAACAAAGTAAATAACTCGTTTGATGCGAACTTTATGCTTTACTCCTAAGGAGCACGGCAACGCGTGTAATACCGGAGCACTGAGATCATCGGCGTTTTTTATCGCCCGCGTAACACCGCCGAGCATCAAACCAAATACTGCGTAAAGTGCCCATGCATGAAAGCCCCAATTGAGCATAGTTAACGCCATACTGGCGGCGACTGGCTCGGGATACATGCTGTGCTTAAGAGGCATTTGATGGCTGTGCAATACCGGCTCAGCGACGCCCCAAAACACCAACCCCGAGCCCATACCTGCGGCAAAAAGCATGGCCAACCAGCCGAAAGTGGAAAACTCTTTTTGGGCATCAGCCCCACCCATTTTCCTTCCCGCCAAGGGACTAAAGCACAACATCAACAAAGCGAGCAGGAGCGCGTTTACAAACAGGAAAAAGCCGCTGCCCAAGTAGGCAATCGCTGTTTGAATGGCAGGTTGAATTAACGTTTTTAGGCCCTGGGGCCATAACGCGGTGATCGCCGCAATAGCGACACACACCACCAGCGCTTTACGTTCTAGGGAGTTTTTCACTACGCACCGAGCAATAAAGACAAACGCGTATTTTAGCTACAGGCTGCGCCCGAGGCAATTGCTTTACCGTGATAAAGCAGGCCACCTGAGTGACCTGCTGATATATTGCGCAAATCTCCAAGGATTATGGCAGCAGCCCATAATCAATGAACAATGGTTGCGCTATTTCATATCTGCAAAAGGGTTCTCAATGTTAAGTTTCACCGAGTTTGTAAACCCGGGAATGCGCATTTGCTGCTGATCAAAGTGAATATCTGCCTCATCGATTAGGCCTTCACCAAAGCGATAGATGATGTTGAATTCACCTTGCTGTGCTTGTTGCCAGTAAATTTGCTGCTGAGCGAGAGTACTTTGCAAGCGCTTGTGGTGTTCGCTCATCGCCTGCTCTCCATGGCGTTTAGCCAACATTTTTTTGGTCAATTCGGGGCTTAGCACGGGCGCAGTAGCGTTGTTACCACCAAAGCCCTTTGAGTTGATAAAGGCAACGTCCTGCGCCTCACAATGACGATGGGTCAAACTGATATGTAAGCGGTCATCGTGCACATCATCAGCCACTTTATCGATGGTCGTGATCCCCGGCATGATGTTGGTATCAAACACCCCTAATGCGAAGGCTAGCTGGTCGCCACTGGCCGGTGCGATGGTATGGCCCACATAGGCTTTCGGGGCAACGATAGGCCATTGCTCAATACCATAGGCGCTGGCAATACGGTCGTAAATAGCAGACTCAGTGACGCGATTTTGCGGCGTACTTGAGCCGTGCGCTAATACAAAGCTGCGCTGGGTTAAAGATTCATCGCCAACCATGGCTTGGGCTAGGGCCACAGATTTGGCCATAGTGATGTAATTACCCGGCCCTGGCGCAGTTATTGACTTTTTATACCCATCGGCATTTACAAATACCTCTGGCACACTGCCACGTATTTGCGCCCCCAGCTCTAAGGCTAGGGCATCATCCATAAGAATGGTGACTTGTGCCCCCTCACCTATGGTGAAACCGCAGTTGTCTCCGAACGGGCGGGAAGTACGGCGATAATCAACTTCATCGCTGTTATCAAGCTTTTTCAAATTATCATCGTTGGCCAACGCGCCCATATTCCCGAAGCCTTCAATAATCTCCGGCTCGATGGCACATTCACTTGAAGCAACAATAGCCACGCGCGTACGCCCAGCGGTAATGTCATTCACCGCAGCGCGCAGATTGTATAAAAACGTGGCACAAGCACCCGATGTGGTAAACGTCGTGCCGACACTGCCGGTTACGTAGGCATTGATAAAATCCGTCGACATGGTGTTTAAACCAAGCGCTAACTGCTTAGTACTGACGCGATCACCTTGTAAACGGGAACGAAATAGACCGCCTAAGCCTTCGCTATTGACCTGCCCCGCTACCGAGGCGCTGTAAGTACCAATTTGATCCGGCGCTACAGCACTCATTACTTTTTGCCAATCAAGGCCACTGGAGTGAATAGCATCACTGGCTGCAAAAATTGTCGCTTGCAGCCCCCGAGGCTGATAACGGCTGTTATATAACACCGACGGGTCAAAGCCCGTTGGCAATTGCCCCGCCGCTTTAATCGGGTTATCTCGGAAACTATCATGTTTAAAGGTAAATTCGCCGTTGATACGTACTTCAACTTGGCCTTTATCTAGCTCAGTTATTTGCCAGTTACTGGGCACAGGCGAAGGTAGTTGCCGTGCTCGCGTGGTAAAGGTGATCGCTTGTTCACTGTGACCAGTTAACTTTTGCTGCCAGTGAGTCGCATCCACATCAAAGTGCGTCGCCTCAATGCGGCGAATTAGCGTACCCGATAAAATTTGTTCGCCAAGCTGGCTCTCAACATTGTCAAGAGTAATGGTATTTCCATCGCCATCAACTAATTGCTCTTCTTGCTTACTCACCAAATTCATAAGCGCAGCAAGACCAAGTAAGGTTTCTTGGCGCTGTTGCTGCCCTAAAGCATCGAGGACAACACGACGAAACCCTTGGTTAAACGAAGTACGGCCAGCGGCATTGATGCCACCCATAGCGACAATAACAGGTAATGCTTTCATAATAACTCTAAGACGTTAAGACTATATATGTCTCTAGTGTAAGTGGAACTACACCTAGTCTTTGTGCTTTAATGGCCATATATTTATTAAAAATAGCCAAATTAAAGTGGTCGGAGCTTTGTATGTCCCCTTATAACGTCATGATTGCCCTGTATCCGCATATGCTGGCCACCAGCTTAACCTTGCCGTTTGAGATGCTTCAGGCTGGCTATGCTTATGCCAAGCGCCATGTGCCAAATTGTCGGGCACTGTGCATTGAGCTGCTTAGCCATAACCGAGAGTCGGTTACCGCTCACAGCGGGTTGCCGTTTTTTCCAAGCCGTAACTATGATGATATTTCGCACTGTGATTTATTGATTTTACCGAGTCTGTGGCGTAACCCCAGACCAGTACTGCGCCAACAAAATGCATTGGTAGCGGCATTACGGGCGATGAATTGCAAGCACACAGCCATGATAGGGGTGGGTACTGGCAATTGCTTTTTAGCAGAGGCTGGGTTGCTGGATGGTCACCCTGCCACCACGCACTGGCATTATGCTGCGCAGTTCAAACGTGACTACCCCAAGGTTGATCTAAAACCGGAATACTTCATCACCCAAGCCGAAGGGCTATACAGTGTTGCCAGCCTTAACGCGCTCGCAGATGTGATTGTTCATCTATTAGAAAGCCTTTACGGTCGCGCATGTGCTTTACATGTGCAGCGTAACTTCTCACATGAGGTCCGTAAGCCCTATGAACAGCAGCGTTATTTAGAAGGGATGAATGAACGCCACCCTGATGAGCTAATAGCGCAAATCCAATTTTGGATGAAAAACAACTTAAGCGCTGAGCTGAGTATTACAGAACTTGCAAGCTCCTTTGATATTTCTCAGCGTAGCCTCACCCGGCGTTTTAAACAGGCCGCAGGACTCAGCCCCAACCAATATTGGCGTAAACTGAAAATTCAAAGCGCTCAAGAGCTGCTCGCCAGCTCGAACTTAACGATTAACGACATCGCAATGGAATTAGGCTTTGGTAATCAAGCTCTTCTTAATCGCCTATTTCGTCAAGAGCTGGGGCAAAGCCCCAGTGAGTATCGAGCCTTGGTGCGCAAAAAGCTGTTCGACAGCAGTGGCTGAGACATTGTTACGAACGCCCGTTAAATTCATTGCGAGGCAAAAACTCTAACACCGTCGCGTTGATACAATAGCGCGCCTTGCCATCAGGCCCCTCATTGGGAAACACATGACCTAGATGAATGCCCGACGACTTGGAGCGGATCTCGATGCGCTGCATACCGAAACTGTTGTCTTGATGACGAGTCACTTGCCCTGCCACCGGCTGGGTGAAAGACAACCAACCGGTGCCGGAATTAAAGCGGTCGCGAGTATCGAACAGTGGCGCCCCTGATAGCTTGTCAACAAACACTCCGTCCGGCGTGTTTTTGAACACCTCATATTGCTTACAAAATCGGCTGTCTGTCCCTTTGGCGAATGCCACCCGGTACGCTTCTGAATCACCCAGTTTAAAGGCGCCGAGAGCTTGATAGAATAGCTCAGGTGACATATAACCTTGGTGCGCAGCTACTTCTTGGCCATTTTCTATAAATAAAATGGTGGGGGTGGCGTAAGTCTCGGACGTAATGGTAAGGCCTTGAAGCTGTGAAGCGTAACGTAAATGTACGTCAATCGTGCCCTGATAACTTGCCAACACCTCTTGTTTAAACTTTTCACAATAAGGGCAATAGTTTGGTGAGTCTAAAACGACAATGTGTTTGCCCTCAAGCAGCTGAGTGTTGTCTTGGTGCTCTGTCTCCTTGGCGTTAAACACCACGCCGGTGGAGTGATCCGGACAGTATCCATTGGGATTCTTGCGCAAGTAGTCTTGATGATAGCGCTCAGCCATATGGAACTTATCGAGCGGCTTGATGAGCGTGGCTATCTTGCCGTAGCCCGCCTCGCTCAATAATGCTTGGTATTGTGCTTTTACTCGCTGCGCAAGTTCAGTTTGTTCGTTGCTGTAAGTGAGTATGGTCGAGCGATATTGCGTACCTCGGTCGTTCCCTTGGCGATTGACTTGGGTGGGGTCATGTTGCTCAAAATAAAACTGTAAAATACGCTCTAATGAAATGGCATTGGCATTAAAGGTCACCCTAACCACCTCAGCATAGTTGTTCTCATCATAGCGCCGCTTAGCGGCAATGATATTTTTGTATGTAGGTTTGAAACCACGCCCATCGGCATAGCCTGACTGAGCATCGAGTACCCCAGGGAGCGCTTCAAAGCGTTTTTCAACCCCCCAGAAGCACCCTGCCCCGAGCACAACGCGCTCTTTCGCGACACTCATTTGTGCGTCATTGTTGTCTGCGCCCATCGCTGCTGAGCTGGTCACGAGAAAAATAAGAAGAAAAAACAACTTGTTAAACATGCTAGCCTCATTAAACTAAATGATCATAGATGCCCTGTAAGTACGTAGAGTGAATACAACGGTACCGCCAGACCTATGCTATTGCTTTACGCAGTAGCGTGTCTTTTAGTTGACCGTTCACACCAATAAATTTATTCATTGAGTACACGCATGAAAGACAAACTGACCAAAGAAGCCATATATGAACGCCTCGCCAACGTCGAAGATGCACGCGCTTGTAAAGCCATCGACGAAAATGCCTGCAAAGTGGTACCCGGCAATTACTTAACCTTGCTACTGGCGCAAATTCTCAGCAAGTTTGCTGATGCGCTGCTCAACCCTAAAGTCACCCTACCGTGGTTGATGCAAAGTTTGCAGGTCCCCAGTGCACTGATCGCGTGGCTGGTGCCTATTCGCGAGTCTGGCTCGTTATTACCGCAGCTAGCAATTGCCGACTTTATTCGTACTTTAGCAGTGCGCAAGTGGGTGTGGGTGCTCGGTGCTATAGTGCAAAGTTTCTGTATATTTGCCATGGTTGCAGTGGGGTTAACCTTGCAAGGCACCACAGCAGGGCTTGCTATTATCGCTTTGCTGGTGGTGTTTTCCTTAGCGCGCGGGTTTAATTCCGTCGCCGCAAAGGATGTACTGGGTAAGGTCATCCCCAAGCAGCAACGGGGTAGTTTATCGGGTTTTGCGGCAAGCGCAGCTGGGCTTGCGACCATTACCTTTGGCCTTGGTTTATGGTTTTATCAACAACAAGGGGATAAATCAGCGGTACTCATTGCCTTAACCTGCGGTGCCCTTGTGTGGCTAATGGCCGCCCTCACCTATGGTCGTATTCGTGAATACAGCGGCGCTACAGAAGGAGGTCGAAATGGCCTTCGCCATGCGCTAGGCAAGCTCACTTTACTTAAGACTGATAAACAATTTGCGCACTTTGTGCTAACCCGAGCATTGCTATTGTGTTCGGCGTTAAGCGCCCCTTTTTATATTGTGTTGGCCAGTGAGCAACAGTTCGACTTTTCATTACTCGCTTTATTTATGGGAATTTCCGGCGTCGCCAGCTTAATCTCAGCACCGATTTGGGGGCGTCTCAGTGATTTATCCAGTAAGCATGTGCTCGTCTTAGGTGCCACCTTAGTTAGCATCAATGGTTTTGCCGTTTATCTGGTCGCGACCTACTCCCCTGGTTTGTTGAGTCATATTGCCTTTTTGCCAGCAATGTATCTGGTATTAACTATTGCCCACCAAGGCGTGCGGTTAGGACGCAAAACCTACGTGGTTGATATGGCAGAGGGCAATAAACGTACAGATTATGTGGCGGTAAGCAACACGGTTATAGGGGTCTGTTTATTGGCGTTTGGCAGTTTGGGCTTGTTAAGCCACTGGCTCAACAATGCTGAACTCATTTTAATTTACAGCATTCTCGGCATTGCAGGGGCTATCAGCGCTTTGATGTTGCCACGGGTTTAACTTTATCGCACGCGGTACTTAATTATCCGCATTTATGCTAATTTGCTAGCACAATAACAACAACTCAGTGAGGAGTTTATGGCCACAGCGAGACCTGATCCGCGCTTTTATCATATTGATACCCATACCTTGGTACTCGATTGCAGTGCCATAGACAGCATTGAGCATCAACACAAGCAGCGCATGGTCAATCACTTGGCCAACACATATATAAATCAAGGTGGTTGTATTGATGTGGTCAGCGCCCATCAATGTCTGACTCTGTATTGCGCTCAAGGCACTGATGTTGTGCAGTTGCAACAGCAATTACTAACAGCGTGGCATCAGCTTGACGAAACGACACTCAGTCACGCACACCACGACATCCCCGTGCACTATGGGGGCGAATACGGTATTGATTTAGAAGCCGTAGCTGAGGCCAGCAAGATGAGTGTCAAGGAAGTCATAAAGCTGCACAGTAGCGCCTTGTACGAGGTCGATTTTCTTGGCTTTCAACCTGGCTTCGCTTATATCAGTGGGCTCCCCAAAGCACTGCATTTACCGCGCCTAGACACGCCCCGTACCGAAGTGAAAAAAGGCACCGTCGCCATCGCTCACGATAAAACCGCCATTTATCCTGCGCAATCCCCGGGGGGATGGAACCTGATTGGCTACACTGATCTGTGTTTATTCGACAAACATAATACCCCCCCTGCTTTATTTGCACCTGGTGATACTATTCGCTTTGTGGAGGTAGACCATGATTGAAGTGATAAAAAGCGGCCCACAGCTAAGTATTCAGGATTTGGGGCGATTCAATTATCGCCATTTGGGTGTATCGCAAGCAGGCGCTGCCGACAGTGATGCCCTGCGTATTGCCAACCGATTGGTGGGGAACCCAGATAATACGCCAGCGCTTGAAGTGACCTTAGGCATGGCGCAGCTAAAATTTTGCAGTAGCCAGTGTTTTTCACTCAGTGGCGCCGACATGAGTGCTAATCTCAATGGTGCCCGAGTTGACCCAGGCTGGAGTTATCAAGCCCAGCCTGGTGACATACTGACTTTCGCTTCCAGCGCACTGAACCTGCGCTGTTACCTTGCCTTTGCCGGAGGCATTGCCGCCACCGCAGAACTGGGTAGCTACAGCACCGATATCATGGCCGGTTTGGGCGCCAATCACGGTCGTGCACTCAGTGCGGGTGAGCGAATAGCTATCCACCCGAGCAGCTTTCACCCGCAGGGTTTTGGGGCGCGCTTACCGACCCGCCAGGGGCCTATTCATTTTATCCCGGAGCAACGCGATCATGGCTTAACCGCATCAATCAGAAGCGCTTTTACCGAAGGCCGTTGGCAAGTTGCACCGCAAAGTAACCGCATGGGATTACGACTGCATTGGCCACAGCATGAACGCCTACGCCACTATCTCGGGATCGCCAGCACAGCGGTGAGTCCCGGTACCATTCAATTACCCGGTAATGGCGAGCCCATTGTGTTGCTCAATGATTGTCAGACAACGGGCGGCTACCCTATTCTCGGTCACGTGATCAGTGCAGACTTACCCCGTTTAGGGCAGGCTCGCGCCGGCGCTGAGTTGCAGTTCGAGCCGGTGAGCTTAGCACAAGCAGAGGCGATCAATGCAGCCCACCAGCATGAACTTAACCGCCTTGAAATTGCCATGCGGGGGCGCCAACACGCTCGCTAAGATATCGCGCTTTGGTTTTCGACAAAGTGCACCCCTCACCCTATCTAAGGCGCACCACCTTGGTGCGTCGCAATTACACCTATCGACCGAAAATATGCTAAAGCTGTTGCTTTTCCCCCGCAACAAACTTACTCCGACCTATTATGGTGCATAACAGCTTTTTTATGACTTATTTCAGTGCATTAAATTTGCATTAAAGAGGTAAATTGCGGTGTGACTTGGCAAAATTTTTCTGATACAACAAAGGTGAAGTAACAGGAATGAGGAAAAACCATGTGTTCAATCTTTGCCGTGCTGGATATAAAATCTGGCGCCCAAAAGCTGCGCGAGCAAGCCATAGATATGTCCAAGCTATTACGTCACCGGGGCCCCGATTGGTCTGGTGTTTACAGTAGCGATAATGCCATTTTGGTGCATGAACGACTGGCCATCGTCGGTGTTCAAAGCGGGGCTCAACCTTTGTATAACGCCGATCGAAGTCATGTTTTGGCAGTCAACGGCGAAATTTATAACCACCAACAGCTCGCTGAGGCGCTAACAATCGATTTTGACTTTCAAACGCAAAGCGATTGCGAGGTGATCTTAGCCTTATACGAACAACAAGGCAGTGACTTTTTAGATGACTTAAACGGCATCTTTGCCTTTTGTTTGTATGATGAGCGCAAAAATAAATACCTGATTGGCCGCGATCATATCGGTATCGTGCCCCTTTACACAGGTCGCGACGAGCAAGGCAACTTTTATGTTGCCAGTGAGCTTAAAGCACTGTCACCTATTTGCAATCATATTGAAGAATTCCCTCCGGGCCACTACCTTGACAGTGATATAGGAGAGTATCGCCCCTACTATCAACGCGATTGGCAGCACTTTGACAACGTCAAGAATAATCCCGCAGAAGCCAAAGCCGTACGTGAAGGTTTGGAAGCAGCGGTAAAACGCCAGTTAATGTGTGATGTTCCCTACGGCGTATTGCTATCTGGCGGGCTCGATTCGTCGGTGATCTCAGCAATAACACAAAAGTTTGCCAGTAAACGCATAGAAGATAATGACGCCAGTGATGCATGGTGGCCTCGCCTACATTCATTCTCCATTGGTCTGGAAGGGTCGCCCGACTTAGCCGCCGCAGAGCAAGTCGCCAAACAAATAGGCACCATTCATCACCCCATTCACTTTACAGTGCAACAAGGCATTGATGCCTTAAAAGAAGTGATCTATCACTTAGAGACCTATGATGTCACCACCGTACGCGCGTCCACCCCCATGTATCTGATGGCACGGCAAATTAAAGCCATGGGCATAAAAATGGTGCTCTCCGGAGAAGGCGCCGATGAGCTATTTGGTGGCTATTTGTATTTTCATAAAGCTCCCAATGCACAAGAGTTCCATGAAGAACTTAATCGTAAAGTCTCTAAATTGCATATGTTCGACTGCCTGCGAGCGAATAAATCAATGGCAGCATGGGGAGTGGAAGCCAGAGTGCCGTTTTTGGACAAAGAATTTGTCGATACTGCCATGCGTATCAACCCTGAGGCGAAAATGTGTAAAGACGGGAAAATAGAGAAGCACATTATTCGCCAAGCCTTCGAAGGCTACTTACCCGACGATGTGCTGTGGCGACAAAAAGAGCAGTTCTCCGACGGCGTTGGCTATAGTTGGATAGACTCACTCAAGGACTATGTCGATACCCAGGTTAGTGATATTGATATGGCCAATGCCCACTATCGTTTCCCACTAAACACGCCACAAACCAAAGAGGCGTACTTCTATCGCAGTATTTTCAGTCAACACTTCCCTGGAGAAGCGCCAACCCGGTGTGTGCCTCATGGCAAATCCGTGGCTTGTTCAACCCCTGAGGCTTTAGCCTGGGATGCATCTTTTGCCGATAACGCTGACCCGTCAGGTCGAGCAGCCAACACTCACCAAGCGGCCTATGCAACGCCCAAAGCATAGGCTGTATCCGGCAAAATCAAAGCTTGCGCTGCGCTTGAGTAAACGCTTTGGCTGCAGCGCGCTTTACTTTGCCAAGGTATTCAGTCAGCTATCGGGCCGGGGGGCCAACCCCAGTTGGGTGTTTGATGGGCCACGCTTACAAGCCCATCACTGCCGTCATATTTCAATGCGCTTAGCGCCTGTGATGTGCACCTTTGTGACTAACCACGCTCGTTCACAAGTGATCCAATGGTGGCAAAATGGCCACGCTGTGCGCCGCTGTGGTCACGGCACGCTCGCTCACATTGCGTGCAGCGCCAATGGCAAATCAATGTGCTCCAAAACGGAGCCTCTCAGGGGCGGGCTCGCTGTCAACGCTCAAGCAATGTTAACCTTTGACGCGCTTGAAGCACGCCCTTGCAATGACAACATCTTATCAAAAATCGTAAACCTGCCTTTGACCTTCACTGGCAGCGAACCTTTTGGCTATGATTTCATACAATGTGACAGCGACGATCTTCGCTTCCTTGAAGTGGATTTAGAGCACCTTGCTACGCGCCGCAACGCGCTGATCGTCATCAATAAGCCAAGTCACCTTCAACGACATTGGCAATGTCGCTACTTTGCGCCGCAATTCGGTAACCCGGAGGACTTGGCGACCGCATCAGCCCTCGCCGTGATAGCGCCCTGGCTGCACCGTCATTATGGTCTCAATACCGCAATCATCCACCAGGGTTCGAGTCGCCTTAGCTATAAGTTATCGGGTCAATATGTGCGTATTTTTGCCAAGGTGTTAGCGCTGCGGCTTCACTAAACACAGCGCAAAATCCCCTTGCGAATCGCACCAACTATCAACCAAGGTCAATCCGGCATTGCCAATCAAGGAACTAAAGCTCGCTAACGTGTACTTATGCGAATTTTCGGTGTGAATGGACTCTCCTGCACGAAGCGTAAAACGCTGTTCTCGCACACTGATGCAGGTGTCTTGATTCGCCACCAAGTGCATTTCAACGCGGTGTTGTTCACTGTTGAAGCGGGCCTCATGGCGAAAGTGCTCTAAGCACAGATGTGCGCCTAGCTCGCGCGCAATACGCGTCAGTAGATTACGATTAAACGCAGCGGTAACCCCTTCTCTATCATCATAGGCGGCCAATAATCTCGGTGTCGCTTTAATTAAATCAATACCAATGAGCACACGGCCATCTTGACCACACAGCGTACGTAAATTATGCAGCACTTCAATTGCATGGATGGGGGAAAAGTTGCCTAAGGTTGAGCCTGGGAAAAACACCACATTATTGCTGCTATTCAGGCCATGCTGTTGCACTAACGCCTTGATGGTCGGGCCATGGGTAAAGTCACCATGCAGTGGGTGGATGTTTACGTGGGCAAAGCGCTGGCGCAAACGCTGCTGAGTATACAGCAACATTTCAGTGGAAATCTCCATTGGTATAAAGCCATTTACGTCAGGCATATTATCCAGTAAATACGCGACTTTCTGGCCCGAGCCGCAGCCGGGTTCGATCACGGTTGCCTGTGTCGGTAAGTGCGCGACGATGTCCTGCGCATACTGTGCCAGTAAGGCCAATTCTGTGCGCGTAAGATAGTACTCTTGCAGCGCCGTGATCTGCTCAAACAATTGCGCACCAAAGTCGTCGTACAGGTATTTGCATGGCAGCGTTTTTTGACTTCGCGATAGACCATCAATAACGTCATCCAAAAAGCTCTGACGGCAGGTGAATGGCAATGCATGGTTACTCATAGATTCTGTCCTTGGCGAGGCGAATGCCACTACACATCCACCGTTGATGGGGGTAAAAAAAGTTGCGATACGTTAATCGCGTATGCTGCTTGGGGGTGAAATACGACCCACCTCTGAGCACCTGCTGATTCACCATAAACTTTCCGTTATATTCCCCGGCATCGCCCGCAAATGGCCGAAATCCAGGGTATGGCTGATAGCTACTTAAAGTCCACTGCCAAGCGCAGTCATCAATTTGTGCGATATCACAATGACCTGCTTGAGCTTGCTCCATGGCCCACTCCCACTCAAACTCACTTGGCAACCGCGCACCTTTAAATTGGGCGAAGGCACTGGCTTCATAAAAGCTGATGTGACGCACTGGTGCATTCATCGCAAGCGGGATTAATCCTTGGGGGGTGAATTCATACCAATTGTTATTCTGGTAGCGCCAATACAGCGGCGCTTTTATCTGCTGGCGCTGTAACCAACTAAAGCCATCACTGTGCCAAAACTCACTGCGCTGATAGCCTTGTGCGTCGATAAAGGCCAGATAGTCTGCGTTGGTGACAAGATGTGATGCAATGGAAAACTCATTAATATGGACGCGGTGACGGGGCCGCTCATTGTCAAAACTAAAGCCCGTTTGCGCCCCTATTTGCGCATCTGTGCTAGCAAAATCCAGCCACTGCCTGGGTTGCTCGTTCGAGGGACACACTAAGTGCTCGTCTAAAGTCGGGTACAGCGGATTAACACTGAAGTTATAAAGCATATCCATGCGCATTAACTCTTGGTGCTGCTGTTCATGCGCAATCCCTAAATTGACCCACTCTGCGCACCCATCGCTATCATGCTCAAGGGCAGCAACAACGTGGTTATCAACCCAGTGGCGATAATCCATCACTTGGCGCAATGAAGGACGAGATAACACGCCCCGTTGAGGCCGTGAGAACTGCTCACCGATACCTTGATAATAGGAATTGAACAACACCTTGAAATCAGGATGGAAAGGCTCAGAAACAATCTTTTTTGGTGCAAGTAAAAATGTTTCAAAGAACCAGCTGGTGTGCGCCAAGTGCCATTTCATTGGGCTGACATCAGCCATTGCTTGAATTTGACAATCTTCAGCACTGAGTTTTGCCACCAAGGCTTCGCTGTTTTCACGACACTGGCGGTACTGCTCTATCAACGCATGGGTTGTTTTGGTCACGACACGCACACCTTAAATTATTGTTGTTGTATTTGAGCTTGGTTCCTAAAGCCTAGACGAGCCTCAGTAATTTTCCATTCCCTTGTTTGTAATCGATTATTTACACATCAGTTGTGAACTTAGCAGCAAAAAGTTGCACCAAGGTGGCAGCTAAGAGACACTTTTGTGGCACTAAAATAACAACTAGGAACTCTAGATTATGCGTTTTCGCTCTCTAAGCGCCCTCGCGCTCGCTGTTGCTGCCTCACCGGCACTGGCAGACGAAGGTATGTGGCAACCTCACCAGCTTCCGGAATTGGAATCTGTGTTAAAGCAAAAAGGGTTAGAAATAGACCCTAAGAACATCTCTAAGCTCACCGAATTCCCGATGAATGCAGTTATCAGCTTAGGGGGGTGTACAGCCTCATTTGTGTCGCCTAAAGGTTTAGTCGTCACCAACCATCACTGTGCGTACGGCTCCATTCAATATAATTCCAGTGCCGATAACAATATTCTGGAAAACGGCTTTTTAGCGGAAAAGCCTGAACAGGAATTACCTGCCGCCCCTGGCTCTCGAGTGTATGTAACCGAGCAAGTCACTAATGTCACTGACAAAGTGAACGCCCGGTTAAACGATGATATGGATGGTAATACTCGCTACAAAGCCATCGAAAAAGCAGAAAAATCGCTGGTGGCTGAATGTGAAAAAGACGTGGGTTACCGCTGTAACGTCTATACCTTCCATGGTGGATTGGAATATTACCTGATTAAAGCACTGGAAATTAAAGATGTGCGTTTGGTTTATAACCCAGCCATGGGGATTGGTAAATATGGCGGTGATATTGATAACTGGATGTGGCCACGTCACACCGGCGACTATTCATTTTACCGTGCCTATGTCAGTAAAGACGGCCAACCTGCAGAGTACAGCGAAGATAATGTGCCGTTCACTCCAGATTCTTACCTGAAAGTCAGTGCCAAAGGCGTTAAAGAGGGTGATTTTGTGATGGTTACCGGTTACCCAGGGCGCACCAACCGTTACCGCACTGCCTCTGAAGTGGCACACCAATTTACCCATGTGTACCCTACTGCTAAAGCCTATCGTGAACAAAGCATTGATATCATAAAGGCGCAGGCCCCTGAAGGCTCACAAGCACGTATTGCCTACGAGAGTACTTTGGCTGGACTGGCTAATTATGCGAAAAACTATGGTGGCATGATTGACTCCTATCAAAACACTGATATGCAAACACGCAAAGATGCTTTGGCGCAAAAACTCGCGACTTGGATCAAGGCGGACAACGCGCGTCAGTCACGCTACGGTGATACCCTTACCCAGCTCAATGAGCTGGTAAAGCAATCGCAAGCAACCAGTGAACTGGACTTGATTTTAGGCTACATGGGCCGCAGTGCCATGCTCTCTAGTGCGCAGCGTTTATACCGCCTAGCCAATGAGAAACAATTGCCTGATGCTGAGCGTGAGCCTGGCTACCAACAGCGCGATCAAGCTCGTTTTGAAGCGCGCATGACCAGCCTATCTCGTCGTTACGACGACACTGTGGATAGCGCCATCCTCGCCCACTTTATCGACCTTTATGCACAACTGCCGCAAGCGCAGCGTATTGCATCTTTAGATAAAGCCTTGGGGATTGATAAGGGTTATGATAGCGAGGCCATGCGCCAGCGCATCGACTCTTGGTATGCTAAGACCGAGCTTAACGAACAGCAAGCTCGTATCGATTGGATGAGCAAATCAGTATCAGAGTTCAAACAAAGCGACGATCCGTTTTTGGCCATCGCTGTAGCCACCTATGATGATATGCGCAGCCGAGAAAAGGCGAAAAAGGCGCTCAGCGGTGAATTGGCTAAAGTACGTCCGCAATATATGGCGGCCATTATTGCCTTTTATCAAGAGCAAGGGTTACCCGTCTATGCCGATGCCAATAGCACCTTACGCGTGACTTATGGCACAGTGAAAGGCTACTCACCTAAAGACGCGCTGACCTATACGCCGTTTACAACCTTAGAGGGCATCGCACAAAAGTACACTGGCGAGGCGCCTTTTGATGCACCGAAAAAGCAAATGCAGCTAATTGCCGACAAACAATATGGTGAATACCAAATGTCGTCGCTTGGCTCAGTGCCGGTCAACTTTTTAAGCACCGTTGATACCACAGGTGGTAACTCAGGCTCACCGACATTAAATGGTAAAGCTGAATTAGTCGGCCTGCTGTTTGACGGTGTAAGTGAAAGTATTATCGGTGATTGGGACTATGATCCTAACCTCAACCGCTCCATTCATGTAGACACTCGCTATATGCTGTGGGTCATGGAGCATGTGGATAACGCCGATAACCTACTTGCTGAAATGGATATCGTTCGATAATTTGCAGTGAAATTATTTTTACTCATAAGCGCCTTCGGGCGCTTTTTTGATCGCCCCTTGAAACATCCCCGTAATGTATAAGATTCAAGCTGTTAGACAATTGGTGATTTACATTTACATTTTTGCTTCTAAACTAGTGTAAGTGATATGGGGCCTATTTTAGTTAGTCTACAAACCACCTTTTTTGTGCGCTGGCACGCAGGGTAACTCACATAGGTCTAAGCTCTAAGGGCATTATGACAATAACTAGAGGTATGCATGAGTGAACATCATGATAAGTATAGTATAGAAAATACCGACTACACCGTCGGCCAGGACAACGTGCAGAAATGGGGGTTTGATGTCCATAACCCTGTTTTTGGCGTGAGTGCTGGCCTTATTTTGGTGTTTTTAATCGCCATTTTAGTGACCGACCCGGCCACCGCCAAAGGGGCACTAGATGGTATCAAATGGGATATTATCGGCAACTTTGACGCCTTGTTTATGTGGGCGGCGAACATTTTTGTCATCTTCTGTTTAGCATTAATCGTCTCTCCTTACGGAAATATCCGCTTAGGTGATGAAAGCGCCAGACCAACTCACTCACGTATTTCTTGGTTAGCGATGTTATTTGCAGCCGGTATGGGGATTGGCTTGATGTTTTGGGGCGTCGCAGAGCCGGTTGCCTATTTCACAGGCTGGTATGAAACTCCCCTTGGTGTTGAAGCAAACACACCCGAAGCAGCTAAGGTCGCTATGGGGGCAACCATGTTCCATTGGGGTTTACACCCTTGGGCTATCTATGCAGTTGTCGCGTTATCTTTAGCTTTCTTCGCCTACAACAAGGGCTTACCCCTCTCTATTCGCTCTATTTTCTACCCGTTATTGGGCGATCGCGCTTGGGGCTGGCCTGGTCACATCATTGATATTTTAGCTGTTCTTGCGACTTTATTCGGTCTTGCTACCTCTCTAGGTTTAGGCGCTCAACAAGCCTCTGCAGGGATTAACCATGTGTTTGGCAGCGATGGCGATATTGGCATGCAAGTGGCCGTTATCGCGGGCGTGACCTTGTTAGCCATTGTCTCAGTAGTGCGCGGTATTGATGGTGGCGTAAAGCTGCTCAGTAACGTTAATATGGCCATCGCTTTTGCATTGCTGGTGTTCGTTGGTTTGGTGGGTTTTGCCGCAGCAATGGGCAATGTGCCCAATACCATTATGGGATATATTGAAAACATTATTCCACTTAGTAATCCGCACGGTCGCGAAGACGAAGCCTGGCTCCATGGTTGGACTGTGTTCTACTGGGCATGGTGGATTTCTTGGTCACCGTTCGTTGGCATGTTCATCGCGCGTGTATCCGAAGGCCGTACAATTCGTGAATTCTTAACTGCTGTATTGCTGATCCCTACGCTCGTTACAGTATTGTGGATGTCTATCTACGGTGGTATTGCTATTGAACAAGTTATTGATGGGGTTGGTACCTTAGGTGAGAAAGGCTTGACTGAAGTTCCTCTGGCGATGTTCCAGATGTTTGAACAACTGCCTATGGCAAGTGTCCTTTCTTTTATCGCCATTGTTTTAGTATTGGTATTTTTCATCACCTCATCTGACTCTGGCTCTTTGGTTATCGACTCGATTACCGCCGGCGGTAAAGTAGATGCACCTGTTCCTCAGCGTATATTCTGGGCAACCGTGGAAGGTGCCATTGCCGCTGCATTGCTATGGATTGGTGGTACTGAGGCCATAGAGGCGCTGCAAGCCGGTGCTATATCCACAGGCCTCCCCTTTACCATTGTGCTATTGCTAATGTGTGTAAGCTTAATTTTAGGCCTGCGCACCGAGCCCCGCCCTGGTAAATAGTTAACCTAAGTAAAACGCCGCAATATTGCGGCGTTTTTTTGTATTTAGGGTGTCACTTCCATAACTGCGACAGCGGTGTGTCAGGGCGATAATGATAACGCAACTGCGCTTGCAGTAATTCGGCGGTCGCAAGAGCATCTGTCAATGCGTTATGACCCTGATAGGCCGGCAGATTATAGCGCAGCCGAGTGTCCCCCAAGCGCAAAGAGCCAATCTTATCTTTAAATAGCCGACCTAATAAGCCACGACGTGCTAGTAGCGCTTGGTGCTCAACATCCATGGTATCAATTAACGCAAACTCGATCCCCTCACCTATGCGCCGCTCTAATGCATTGAAGAAGAACGGCCGCTCAATCGCATGGTAGTGAACCACGGCTACATGCCCAGCGAGAGCCTCAATTACAGGCGCTAATACGGCGGTTAAATCCGGAGCATTAGCAATTTCAGAATGGGTAATACCGTGAATAACAATGGACGATTCTGCCAGTTGCTGGCTTGGCTTGACCAACCAATGCCCCGATCGTTGGCAATAAATGCGATGCCAACTAAACGGCACCACACCAATACTGACAATATCATCGTTGCGAGCATCTAAACCTGTGGTTTCAAAATCTAAAGCCGCAAATGGCACATGTTCTAAAGGGGTATCTCCAGCGGGGATACCAGCTTGATAAAACTGCCTCAGTTGCGGCGACTGGCATTGTTTCGCTAGTGCTTGATAACGCGATGGCCAATCAAGCAAAGACGCTTTGTTAGCCATTACTTCAACCCAGCGCCGTTTTGATAGCGGAATTTTAAGAAGCTTTGTGCTTTTTCTAAAATCGCAAAAGCCTCTTTGAGGTTTCGTTGCTCAAAAGGCGATAGCAAATGCGGGTCTAAGTGGTTGTCCGGTGATTCGCCTTGCTCTATTTGCCATGCTTGGTGACGAATACGGGTCATGGCAATGTATTCAAGTGCATCGCGCAGATCCTGTGCCTTGCCTTCAGGCAATAGCTTCGCTTCAATAATATCTTCTAGGCGTTCAAAAGAGTTTTGCTTACGCGAGCTGACCGCTAAGGCATGGACCCGCACCACGTCAGTCAACGGCGCTGTACCACGGCGTTTAAGGTTAATTGAGCGCTTGTGTTCACCATCATGTTCGAGTACGAACCCTTTAAAAAACCCCAGTGGCGGAGTTCTATTTCGCGCATTGGAGGCGATGTTAGCAAGGAAGCGACGGTTTGCTTTGGCTTCTTTAGCAATAAAGGATTTTAGTGCGTCGGCCCATTTAGTTTTGCCCCACACGCCATCGAGGTCAAAAAAGATAGAGCAATGCAGTAGCGCCTGAGGTTTAGGCTCAGCTATCCACGATGCAAATGTGTCTCGCCACTGCGAGCGTGTAAGGCGCCATTTTTTAAACGATGCCATAATTTCACCCTCGCAATAGCTGTACCCGCACGCAGCGAGCCCATCACAGACAAAGTCCGCCAGCGCTTGAAAGTACTCGTCATGCTGCGCTTCATCAAAGCTGTCATCAAGAATAATGGCATTGTCTTGGTCCGTCACTATCAATTGTTCATCTCGCGCCATTGAACCTAACGCGATAAAACAATAAGGGATAGGAGGAGGTCCTAGCTTTTCTTCTGCTAATGCTAACAGCCGTTGTTTAAACGTACGACCAATCACCGCCATCGCAGTGCCTATCATATGTGAATTGGCATCTTCATTAACCATACGCACAAACACAGAGGGTAATTGCCGAGCGTAATGAGTGAGGTCTTCAACGCTTTGCTGCGCGAGGATACCGCGCACTAACAATAGGCTACTTTGCGACTCATAGCGCAAAATATCAGAAAGTGAAATGACACCGATTGGCCGACGTTTATGCAATACCGGCAAATGGTGCAAGTTATCACGCAGCATCGCTAACACGGCTTCAAAGACATAGTCGTTGGCATCTAACAGCGTAAGGTTAGTCGACATAACTTGCTCAGCAGCGATGTCTAAAGACTGCCCCTGCGCCACAACCTTAGTGCGTATATCGCGATCTGTAATAATACCCACGACTTGCCCATCATCTTCTTCTGGGTCATCGCTAAGAGGCTTGTTGGCATCAGTCACCAAGACACTGGATACGCTCTCTTGGGTCATCAAAGCCGCAACCTCCTGGACACTGGCCGTGGTGCTTACAGTAACCACATCACGATGTAATAACACCTTGAGTTTGGCGGTAGTCAAATCATTACTATCAGCTTGCTCAACAACGGCTTGGTGCAAACGAACATTGCCATCTGCTTCAAAATAATCCGCAAATGGCTCAAATTTATCGCAATAGTCACTAAATAGCTCAACACTAATGCAGTACACCAGCGTGTCTTCCATTGCTTTGACGGGAAAGCGCACTTTACGGTTCATCAGTAAGCCCATTTGGCCAAAGATCCCGCCTTCGTCCATACGGTTGTACAAGTCCCCATTGCGCCGATACGACTCTACTGAGCCACTGCGGATCACGTACAAATCGGAAATATCATCGCCATAGTTGAGAATGTCAGAGCCGGCACGGAAATAAGCTACCTCAACCTGTTGAGCAAGATTATTAAGGGCATCTTCGGGGAGATCGTCAAAGGGTGGATGGGCACTCAAAAATTGTGCAATTTCGATTTGCTCAGCTTGCATAGTGCTGCCTTTAAAGGTGCTAATACACTGAGCTTAATACAAAATTGCTGAAAAAAAAATGTCCGCACCGGGTGCGGACATTTATTTATTAATGCGCTTGTTCTAATTCCTGCGCCAATTGTTTGCTTTCATCACCTCGTGGCGAGGTGAAACGCGCCAGTCCTAAGTAAATCACCGGAGTGAGGAATAAGGTAAATAGCACCGCTAACGCCAAACCGCCGAAGACCACCCAACCGATGGCATTGCGCGCTTCAGCCCCTGCACCAGTGGATAAAATCAGTGGTAAGGCCCCCAATAAGGTGGACACTAAGGTCATCGCAATAGGGCGTAAACGCACCAGCGCAGCACGCTCAACCGCCTCTCGCACAGGGTGTCCTCGGTCACGCAGTTGATCGGCAAACTCCACCAGCAAGATTGCGTTTTTAGCAATCAAGCCAATCAGCATCACTAAACCAATCTGCGAATAGATATTCAGCGACGTACCGGTTAGATACAGAGCTAAAATCGCCGACGTGATACCGAAAGGCACTGTGATCATCACCACCACAGCACTGTTAACACTTTCGAATTGCGCTGCCAGTACCAATAACACAATGACAAAGGCCAAGACATAGGTCATCAGTACTTCATTAGCCGTTTCTTCAAAGGTTAATGCCTCGCCTTTGAATGCCAAAGTGATGCCACTGGGCAAGTGCTGCTGCGATAAGTCTCGCAACTGCTCAACAAGCTGCGCCATTGGCATTTCCGGTGGCAGCTCCATATCCATTTCTATGGCGCGGCGCTGCGCATGGCGCTCCAGCTCTGCAGCTACCCCCTCTTCGCTGATATTAGCAACCGAGCTCAACGGCACCAATTGACCATTGCTGGCACCAACATACAGATTTGCTAGGTCGCTAGGAGAATTGATAGTACGATTTTGTGCTTGCAGCATAATCGGGATAGATTGGTCACCGACATTTAAATCCGCCACGTCGTCGCCATTGATGGCTGCGCGTAAGGTGATGGCAATGTCACTTAGATCAACACCCAGCTCTTGTGCCCGACGGCGATCGATATTAACTCGCAGCTGCGGCTGCGACGGCTGATAAGAAATGCGTACTGGCGCCACTTGTGGGATAGCCTTTTCCACTTCAGCGGCGAATTGTTGGGCAGCAACAAAAATTTGCTCATAGTCTTGGCCCAATAATGCCAGCTCGACCCCACCCCCTTGACCGCGCAGATTCAAACTATTAGAACCAAATGCGCGCGCTGGTGCGCCGGGGATATCGCCTAATGGCCCGCGAATTTTGTTAATAATTTCCTGTTGGCTAAAATGACGCTCATCCCAATGCTTTAATGGCACAGTGATAAAGGTAATATTCGGATCCCACTGCCCAACCACGGTGTAGATAGATTCAATTTCGCCACTTTCGACGTAAGGCAACAGAATATCTTCCATTTCCTTGGCTTGGCGGTCCATAAAATTGAGACCGACACCATCAGGCCCACGAGCAAAAATACGAATTTTACCTCTGTCTTCACTCGGTAAAAGCTCATTCTCTAGTTGCGTATACAGTGCCCCCGACGCCACTGCCACCAAAGCACAGGCAATTAACGTAAGCCAAGCATGGTTAAGTACTTTGTGGATACACCAGTTGTAAACATTAGCCAGCGCCTGCCCTACTTTGCCAAACACATGTTTGCCGCCGCTTTTTAATTTTAGTTTCGATGTCAAAGCAGGCACTAAGGACAACGCCACAAAGCTGGATATAATGACTGCCCCGGCTAATACACCACCAAATTCACGAAATAATTTTCCTGCGGTAGAGGGCAAAAATGCGATGGGTACGAAAACAGCGGCTAACACGGCGGTTGTTGCCACCACGGCAAAGAACACCTCGCGCGTTCCCACTACAGCAGCCGCACGACGCCCAAGGCCCAAGCTTCGTTGGCGCTGAATATTTTCACTGACAACAATGGCATCATCCACTATCAACCCGGTCGCTAATACCAGGGCCAGCAAGGTTAAAATATTAATAGAAAAGCCCAGTGCCCAAATCAGCGCTAACGACCCCACCAGCGCCACAGGAATGGCGAAGGCCGGAACTAAGGTGGCACGCCATGAACCAATAAACACCCATAAGGTAATGACCACCAAAATCACGGTGAGCACCAAAGAATTCAACACCTCATCCACTGAGCTGCGGATAAACTGAGCATCATCCGAGGTCAGTGTGAAAGTCATCTCAGGGAAACGCTCACGCATTTGAGTTAATAGCGATAGCACTTCATCAGAAATTTCGATGGTATTAGATTGGGCTTGGCGGATCACTTCCATGCCTATTACAGGCTGGCCATCTAAGCGCACCATGGAGCGTGGGTCGGCCGGGCCAAAATAGACCGCTGCGATATCGGCAATGCGGGTATCATCGCCGACGATAATATCGCCCACCTGCTCGGCCGTGACCGAAGTGGCATCGGCGCGCACGATTAATTGCTGATCATTCGATTTTAAGCTCCCCGCCGGCACATCAAAGGGCGCTTGGCGCAGGGCATCAGCAACATCGGGGACAGTCAGGTTAAAGCTGCTCAGTTTAAGTGGGTCGATACGCACTCGCAGCACCCGCTCTCGGTCGCCATTGAGGCGTACATCAGCGACACCGGGAATGGTCAGAAATTGCGGTGCTAAATCAGTCTCAACTCGCTCTGTTAGCGCTTCCAAGGACAACGCCTCACTGCTGACCGTCAATGACACCACCGCCTCAGCGTCATTATCGGCTTTGATTATTGAAACACGCTCGACCTCTTCAGGGAGTTCGCGTTGAACCCGTGCCACCGATTCTCGCGTTTCGTTCGCGGCATCATCAAGGTTCACACCTGGGCGAAACTCGACCACGATACGAGAACTGCCTTCCTCACTTTGTGCACGAATTGACTTTACGCCACTTACGCGGGCTACTGCGCCCTCAAGCTTGCTCGTCACTTCCGTATCGACCGTTTCCGGAGAGCCACCAGGGAAAGACGCTGACACAGTAATACGGGGGCGGTCGACATCGGGTAGCTCACGCACCTCAACGCCTGCAATAGCGGCAATGCCGGCAATAATAATGAGTAGGTTGAGTACGACGATGAGGACCGGGCGGCGAATCGCCATCGACGGCAAGTCTTGGATGTGGGCAGATGTTTGCTCGCTCATCACTTACTCCTTGCGTGCCAATGCGGGTTGCTCAAAGCGCACACTTTGCTGAGGTCGTAAGCTTTGTACCCCTTCGACTATGAGGTAATCACCGGCATTTAAATCACCGCTTACAAGCAAACGCCCGGATAACCGTTGCGCTATTTTTACATCAACGCGAGTGGCTTTGTTATCGACGCTTTTCCACACATACGGGCCCGTTGCCCCCCATAACAGAGCGGCTTCTGGGACAACCGAATAAGCCTGCCCTTGCATCTTTAGATTGACACGAAAACCCATGCCCGGGATAAACTGTTCATTGTCGTTGGCTATTTTTGCTTTGACACGAATGGTGCGGTTTTGCGCATCGATTCGTGAGTCCATATAAGCGATATCGGCACTGAGTTGTTTTTGCGTGTGCCATGGTACCACGGTGACACTGGCACCATCGCGCAGCATAGGCACAGCTGCTTCTGGGGCTTTAAAGTTAATGTACAAGGCACTGATATCATCAATACTCGCAATCGCGGTTTGCTCGGTGATGCGATCGCCGACTTCCACGTCGGTCAGCCCCATTACTCCACTGAAAGGAGCGCGCACTTGACGGTCTTGCAACTCTGCTTTTGCCACTTGCAGCGCCACTTTGGCTAAGTCTCGCTGCGTCAGCGCATCGTCACGTTCGCTTTTAGGGATAGCACCTTTAGCGAAGCTGTCTTCTAAGCGTTTTAATGTTCGCTCTGCATCAGCTAATTGTATTTGCGCTTCTTGAAGCGCCGCACTTTGCAAGCGTGAATCAAGCTCCAATAGCAAGTCGCCAGCCTGCACTTCATCCCCAGGCTGAAAATACACACCGGTGACGCGGTCCCCCACTGCTGGGTAAAGCACGACCGAGCGAATCGCCTCCGTACTGCCGACCGCCTGAACTTGCTGCTGTGCTCGCTCTTGGCTTACGGCATTGACGACCACACGCTTGCCCTCAGCGGCCAGCGCATTGCTAGATACTATGAAACTACAAATTAATGCACAAAATACCTGCTTCAAGGAACTCCACCTTCATTATTGTTGTTGGCCACAACCATTGGCCGCTTTAAATTAATACTCTGTGTACGTAGTGTAACAGCTCTGTGATCAGCCTTGACGCTAAGCTCGGTCAGTGACCACTGTAATGCGACTAATCGCTTCCCCTTTTTGGGAAATACAATACATAGCGTTATTGAATCACACATAGCTGCAGACTCATGCTGACTTTGCATATCTTTACTTTGTGGATAATCAAGGGGTGATTGTTAGGCTCGACACCGGGTGGATGCGGAAATAAACGCTACTTTGAGCCAATAACTTAGCTCAAAGCACGTCCTCTTTTGTCACTGGCTTTTGCGCCGCTATCTCCTGCGCTTGTTGCTTATCTTGTGCATCTGCGTCTATTCCCTGCTGCTGGTGGCCCTGCTGCGGGGAGAAAGTAAGTGAAGCGTACAATGGGAAATGATCTGAGCCAATATTAGGCAGTGGCCGAATCTCATTTAAGGTGAAATGGCGAGAGTGAAATAAGTGATCCAACGGCCAGCGCACCAAGGGGTAATCAGCATGAAAGGTATTAAATAACCCGCGACCTATACGCGGGTCTAACAGGCCGCTGACTTTTCTAAATAACCGTGTAGTACGCGACCAAGCGACATCGTTTAGATCGCCGGTTATAAGCGTCGGTATCGATTGCTCAGCCACACGTCGAGCCACCACCAATAATTCAGCATCACGGGGAGTAGAATGGCTATTTTCAGTGGGACTCGGTGGCGCTGGATGAAGGAAATGCACCCGCACTTTATTCCCTGAGCGCAGTACCAAGTCGCCATGAATAGATGGCACATCATCCTCGACTAAATAACGTATCTCATTGTTTTCTATGGCTAAGCGCGAATAAACATGCATACCATAGAGGTTATCCAACGGACACTTTATACTATGCGGTCTTTGCGCTAACAACACATCCAGTTGGTCCTGCCACCATTGGTCAGACTCCAAAGTGATCACCACGTCGGGGTTATGTTCATGAATAAGCGCAAGCAGAGCTTTGCTATTGCGGTTGGTCATGAGCACGTTAGAAACCAAAATACTTAGGCTGTTGTCACTATCTTGGCTCTGACAACTATGCACTTCTTTACGCCACACTGGCGTATACGGTAACACCCACCATAATTGCCATAGCAAGCAACCGAGCGTCGCGGTGACCATGAGCCAAGATGCAGTGCTTGCAAAAGAAAGAAAGTATGCTTGCAATATTAGTAAAAGAGTCGCGATGGTCGCAAACTGTAAACGCGGGAAATCAAAACCCCGAACACTCCAATGACCGATAGGTAATAGGGGTAAACAGGTCGCTAAAACGAGAAACAAAGTGACTACCCCAAGCGCCTCAAACATGGCCTTTCCTTCTAATTGTTTTAATTCGGCTTTGCGCCCTGCACAGCTTTTTATAAAAGCACATAAGCTTATGAAAAAAAAGTGCGTTATATACAGTTGATGGTGATAGGTAGGTCGTTGTGGTCGTCACGACGATAAAGACTGCTCATTGATTAATAGGCTCTTTACTTTATGTGCTTTTTCAAAATGATCGAGCCGATGGGTGTGAATCCACCAAGTAGCCGCCTCCATCAGCAGCTCTGGGTCATCATTTTTATTTTTGAAAAAAGCGTAGAAAGATAACCCTACCTGCTCCCCTTTGCGCGCTATTTGTTGCTCGCATTTAGCTATCATTGTGCTGCGTAATGTCGCTCTCATCATCCTTGCTCTTTAAAACGAAAAAGGAAGCGTTCAACACTTCCTTTTCGGTGGCTAATTATTTGCTCGCGGCGCGTTGCTGTTCTTTGAGCTTTTGCTTTTGCTCTTTGCGCTTTTGTAGCATTTCTTGGGCCTCATGGCCAATATGACCCTCACCACGCTGCTTCGCCAAGTCAATTTGCTTTTGACGCTCTGCAAAACGTTGGCGCTGCTCCTCGCTCAAACTGTCATGACAGTGATGACAAGACACACCCTGCATGTACTGCGGCTTTTGCTTATCGTCTTCAGTAATAGGCATACGACAGGCATGACATTGGTCGTATTGACCCTTGTTTAGGTCATGATCCACAGCAACACGGTTGTCGAATACAAAGCACTCACCTTCCCACATGGTCTCTTCCTTAGGCACTTCTTCTAAGTACTTAAGAATACCGCCCTCAAGGTGGTAGACCTCTTCAAAACCCTGCTCTTTCATATAAGCTGTGGATTTTTCGCAGCGAATACCGCCAGTACAGAACATGGCTACTTTTTTGTGCTTTTTAGGGTCAAGGTTTTGCTCCGCCCAATTTGGAAATTCGCGGAACGTTTTTGTTTGCGGATCAACGGCATTTTTAAAGGTACCAATTTCTATCTCGTAATCGTTACGGGTATCCACCAACACCACTTCAGGGTCGCTTATCAACGCGTTCCAATCCTTAGGTTTCACATAGGTGCCCACCACTTCTCGTGGGTCAATACCTTCAACACCCATGGTGACTATTTCTTTTTTCAGCTTCACTTTGGTGCGGTAGAAAGGACATTCATCGTCAAAAGACTCTTTGGTAACGATATTAGCGAGGTTAGGTTGCTTATCAAGCCACCCTAGTAAAGCATCAATCCCTTCGCGTTTACCCGCGACCGTACCGTTGATACCCTCTTTGGCAAGCAGTAACGTACCACGTACGTCATTGGCAAGCATGACATCTAAAAGAGGTTGACGAAGTTGTTCGAAATCAGGCAGCGCAACAAACTTATACAGCGCGCACACGACGTATTGATCAGACATAGTAACTGTTACCTTCAGTGCTTTTAAAACGAAACCGAATCGTAAATCCGGCGCAATGGTCGGCGTATTTTACTGATTGTGGTGAAAAACGCAAAATTCACTGCCAGTGAACTGTCTCATTACGTTATAATAGCGGTGGATAAACTGTAATTTTGGAGAGTTAATTTGCAATTTAGTGATTTGGGTATCGATTCTCGACTGTGTGGGCAACTAACGCATCAAGGTATTACCACGCCCACCGATATCCAAGCGCAGGCCATACCCTTGGCACTCGCTGGCCATGACTTATTTGCGCAATCAAAAACCGGGTCAGGTAAGACGCTTGCCTTCTTATTACCTGCAGTGCAACGGGTTATGAAGCAGCGGGCCCTATCAAAGCGCGACCCCCGTGTAGTAATTGTCACCCCGACTCGCGAGTTAGCGTCACAAGTATACTCACAGCTACGTTTACTGATAGCCGGAACGGCACTGTCGGGAACAAAAGTGATTGGCGGTGAGAACTTTAACGACCAAGTTAAGGCGCTGCGCAAGAATCCACATTTTGTGATTGGCACGCCAGGGCGAATTGCCGACCACCTTGATGGCCGCTCATTACAATTAGGCGGCCTGGAATTGCTCATTTTTGATGAGGCCGACCGCATCCTTGACCTCGGTTTTACCGAGCAAGTTGAGCGTATCAATGCGGCCGCAGATCATCGTCTGCGCCAAAGCCTTTTGTTTTCAGCTACTTTGGAGCACGCTCAGGTCGGTGCGCTCTCGCGTAACCTATTACGCAACCCTAAGGGCGTGACCATTAGTGCCGCCACAGATGAGCATAGCGATATCTCACAGCATCTGTATTTGGCGGATCACCTCGACCATAAAGAGGCCCTGCTCGATCACTTTATTGCCCAAGAGAATGTTGGTCAGTGTATTATTTTTACCGCCACACGAGATGATACCGAGCGCTTGTGTAACAAGCTCACAGCGCAAGGTTTTAAGGCCGTCGCTCTCGCGGGTACGCTGGCGCAAAGCAAACGGCTGGATATTATGGATGCCTTTAGCCGTGGGCTATACCAAGTGTTGGTTACCACCGACGTGGCGTCACGGGGCCTCGATTTGCTTAACGTCACCCATGTAATCAATTTTGACTTGCCAAAACATGCGGAAGAATACATTCACCGTATTGGTCGTACTGGCCGCGCGGGCTTTAAAGGTCATGCCATTTCATTAGTGGGGCCGAAAGATTGGCAAAGTTACCTAGCGATAAACCAATTTATGCGCCGTCCTTTGCCGTTCAGTGAAGTGGAGGGGCTAGTCGGCAAGTTTAAAGGCTTTACTCGTCCAAAACCGCCAGCGAATACAAAGAAAAAGCCCCAGGATAAAACTAAGCCAGCAACATCTAAAAAACCTCTTGCTAAGCGCAAGAAAAGTAAACCTATGCAGGTAAAAGTGGCGCAACCCGCACCGTTTGATCCGAACAGCATGGGCGTAAAACGCAAGCCTAAAAAAAATAACGACACAGAGAGCGAATAATGAGTGAATTAGGTCAATGGCAAACGCTGTTTGTTGAGGAAGTCGCAGGCGAAGGCGCGTATTTGCGAAGCACCGAACTCGGTGAAGTATTTTTACCTGCCTCTGAGCTGCCCGATGATTTACAGCAAGGTGATAGCTTAGGCGTATTTGTCTATTTAGATAGTATGGGCCACGCCACCGCAACTCGAAAAAAACCATTAGCGCAAGTGGGCGATTTTGCTTTTTTACAAGTTAAACAAGTCAACAAAACCGGCGCCTTTTTAGATTGGGGTCTGGATAAAGACTTGTTGGTACCCTTTAACGAACAAAAACCCCGAATGCGAGAGGGAAATAGTTATTTAGTAAAGCTCTACCTGGACAATGCCTCCAAACGTATTTGTGCATCCAGTAACCTCAATAAATTCGTCGGTCACGCAAAGCCTCGTTACCAGCTCAACGATGCCGTTGACATCATGGTGGCTGCTAAAACCGACTTAGGCTACAAAGTGATTGTCGATGATAGTCATTGGGGACTTATTTTTCATAATCGCGTACATCGTCCGCTTTACGTTGGTCAACAGCTTAACGCGTTCGTCTTGCAGTGCCGCGAAGATGACAAGCTTGATATTGTCTTAGAAAAGCAAGGGATAGCAAAGCTAGACCCGCTTAAAGAGCAAATACTGCAAGCGTTAAAAGACGGTAGTGGCGTGTTGCCGCTTGGAGATAAATCTGCGCCGGAGGCCATAAAACGCCAGTTTGGCACCTCAAAAGCGAACTTTAAAAAGGCTATTGGTGGTCTGTTTAAAGATCAACTTATTGATATCGAGGCCACACGAATCACATTAAAAACGCGACCTTAAGTCGCGTTTTCACGTAGATTAGTAGGATTGATAACGAAGGTCATCATAAGGCAATGCGCAGCGTACATAACGCTTAGAATAATCAAGCAATTCTGAGCGGTTACTAATACTCAACGGAGCAAGCCGAAAGATACGCCCTTCACACTCTACACGCTTAATATCATGGCCTTCCATACAATTACCCACTGAACGCCCAGATTCCAACAGCATTGCTTCATTATTGGCGCAAATCGCATAGACACGTTTTGCCAACGCCTCTTTCAGAGCAAATAGATCCACATCTTGGTATTCTACCTGTTCAATCAACAGCGCCAGTGCGCGCGCATTACTTTCTGCGGTGCTCTGGCGATGATAATAGTAACCTGCGGCCACAATGAGGGCTATCAGCAGAATGTATTTCACCTTAGTCTCCTAGACTCTCATTAATCTCAGTTAATACCGCAACTGGATCAGCAGCTTGCGTGATTGGACGACCAATAACCAGATAGTCGCTGCCGCTCGCAACGGCTCGCTCTGGTGTCATTATACGTTTTTGGTCCCCGGCATCGCTTCCTGCTGGGCGGATCCCTGGTGTCACCAGTGTAAACTCTGACCCCAACTGTGATTTTAATAACTGCGCTTCTTGCGCTGAACAAACTACACCATCAAGACCAGCCTGATGTGCAAGCTTGGCTAGATACAATACTTGTTCTTGTGGGGATTTATCAATACCTAATTGTTTTAATTGTATTTCATCCATACTGGTAAGGACGGTCACCGCGATCAGTAACGGCGCTTTGTCACCGAAAGGAGTCAATGCTGCTTTCGCCTTTTCCATCATTGCCACACCGCCACTGGCATGCACATTAACCATCCATACCCCTAATTTTGCAGCCGCAGTCACCGCTTTAGCAACAGTGTTAGGAATATCATGGAATTTCAAATCGAGAAATACATCGAAGCCCAAATCCACCAATTGTTTGACAAAACCGGGACCAAACAACGTAAACATTTCTTTGCCTACTTTTAAGCGGCAAGTGCTAGGTGATAATTGCTTTACAAAAGCTAAGGCTTTGTCTTGGTCGTCATAATCTAAGGCGATCAATACTTTTTTAGAATCAACAGAGCTCATTTTTTTCCTGTTTAAAAACCATCAAGCCCACGGCTTGGCTGTATAGACTCCCAGTGTCGACATGAAGGACATAACCAGTAATGGCTATGGCTTTCAAAACCACAATGCTGACATTGATAGTCTGCCTTGGTGTCTATATATGATTGGATCAGTTTATCTATGGGGTTTAATGCCTCATCGAGTTGGGCATTTTGACCAGCCAATAATTGTAACAGAAAACGAAAGCCACGGATATTCGGCTGTTTCTTCAAGCTTTTGGTGAGAAACTCCATAGCCGCTTGGTTTTCGCCTCGTGTTAATAAATGCTGGCAATAATGAATTTTAAGAAGGACACCGCCTTGCTCTACCAGCTCACTCAACAATTGCTCGAACTGTTGCTGTAAGTTCAAATGATGATAGGCGTTGGCTAGCTTATCAATCACTAACGGTGAGCAGCGGGTAAATTGAGTGACTAAGTCACGCCAATAGTGAATTGCTTGCACATAGTCTTCCCGTTGATAAGCCTGTAACCCAAGTTCATATAAGGGCCGAATACTCGGCTCGCCTACTCCTAAGGCTTGTGACATCAACTCTGTTTGCTGACTGTTAAGGGCTGCCTCACAGTAAAAATTAGCAATCGCAATACGTTGTTGGCTGTGAATGAATAAATGGGCATGACGTTGGTATAACTCAACGCCTTTTTGCCACTCTCGCGTTTGTGAGTATAAGGTGATCAGCGGTTCAATGGCCTGCTGACGCTTCCCTTTAACAAGGATAAGTAGGTGCTCTTCTGCGCTATCAAGCAATCCAGCCAAGATATAGTCCTGTGCTAACTCTAAGCGACTTTCAGTGAGCTGATCTTGATTTAAGTTAGGGTGCTCAAGTAATAACTCATGAATCTTGATGGCGCGGTCAAGCTCGCCCCGCTTGCGAAATAATGCCGCTAAGGTCAAGTAATGCTCAACCGAGTCCGCAGAGACCTCGAGTAATTGAATAAGGTGTTCAAGGCCTTGATCCTCTTCCCTATCAAGCAGGTACTTAAGGCCTTTACTGTATTCGGCGGTGATTTTGCGATTATGTTGATGGGCTTGGTTTTTGGCACTGTTTTTACCCATTATCCAGCCGTAGCCCGCAGCTACAGGCAAGAGTAAAAACAACAGTTCAAGCATGGCTAACCGTCTTTTTCAGTGGCAGGCTCAGGGCCTATGTCATTGTTGGAATCACGGGCTAGCTTGGTATTGCGTCGCTGTAAGCGATAGTTTTGCCACTTTAACTTGGAAAACACACGGAAACTTACAAAGCAACCGACTAATAGGCCAATAACAAAGCACACGCTGATAAGGGCAGCAAGTGGTAGTTGAGCGCTAGCAATAAGATAATTTACTTGAACAGACTGTGGATTTTGCGAACCCAATACGAAGGCAATAAAAACACACAGTACAAAAAGAACGATTTTTACAACCTTCACTCGGTAACGACTCCGTTGTTATTATTGTATGCTCTCGTTAACGCGATCGCGCAATTCTTTGCCTGGTTTAAAATGAGGGACATATTTACCGTCTAGTTCAACGGTTTCGCCGGTTTTTGGATTTCGGCCTGTACGTGGTGCACGGTAATGAAGGGAAAAGCTACCAAAGCCGCGAATTTCGATGCGCTCGGCGCTAGAGAGCGAGCCGGCCATCTGTTCTAGAATTTCTTTTACGGCATTTTCAACATCACGTGCTTGGATGTGTGAGTGTTGTTCTGCAAGCTGTTCTATTAACTCTGACTTGGTCATAATGTTTCCTCAAGTGCTTACAAAAGGAAGGGCTTGCGCCCTTCCTAGACTCGACTAAAGCTTAGTCTTTTTGTGCATTTTTAAATGCAGCAGCCATAGCGTTTTCGAACTGAGGCTCATCTGCCTTCAGTTTCTCAAGCGCTTCTTTCTCTTCAGCTTCGTAAATCGCTTTTACCGAAAGGCTGATAGCGCGGTTCTTACGATCTACGCCAACAAACTTCGCTTCGATTTCGTCGCCTTCAGAAGCAACTGCAGTTGCATCTTCTACACGCTCTTGAGCGATGTCTGCTACACGGATGTAACCTTCAACGCCTTCAGCAAGCTCAACTGTTGCACCTTTAGCATCAACAGCTGTCACTTTACCTTTAACAATAGCACCTTTTTTGTTTGCGTCTAGGTAGTTATTGAAAGGATCCGCTTCGATTTGCTTAACGCCTAGAGAGATACGCTCACGCTCTGGGTCAACTTGAAGAACGATAGCTGTGATCTCGTCACCTTTCTTGTATTCACGTACAGCTTCTTCGCCAGGCGTGTTCCAAGAAATATCAGATAGGTGTACAAGACCGTCGATGCCGCCTTCAAGACCGATGAAGATACCGAAGTCAGTGATAGACTTGATCTTACCAGTAACTTGGTCGCCTTTGTTGTTAAGACGCGCAAATTCCTGCCAAGGGTTCGCTTTACACTGCTTAAGACCTAGAGAAATACGACGACGCTCTTCGTCGATCTCTAGTACCATTACTTCAACAGTATCACCTAGTGATACTACTTTAGATGGGTGGATGTTCTTGTTAGTCCAATCCATCTCAGAAACGTGTACTAGACCTTCTACGCCTTCTTCGATTTCAACGAAGCAACCGTAGTCAGTTAGGTTAGTTACACGACCAGTTAGCTTAGCGCCTTCTGGGTAACGGTTAGCAATTTCTTGCCATGGATCTTCGCCAAGCTGCTTAAGACCTAGAGAAACACGTGTTTTCTCTTTGTCGAACTTAAGTACTTTAACGTTGATTTCGTCGCCAACATTTACGATTTCTGAAGGGTGCTTAACACGCTTCCACGCCATGTCAGTGATGTGTAGTAGACCGTCTACACCACCTAGATCTACGAACGCACCGTAATCGGTAAGGTTTTTAACGATACCTTTAACTTCTTGACCTTCAACAAGGTTAGCAAGTAGCTCTTCACGTTCAGCTGAGTTTTCAGACTCAATAACAGCACGACGTGAAACAACAACGTTGTTGCGCTTCTGGTCAAGCTTGATTACTTTGAACTCTAGCTCTTTACCTTCAAGGTGAGTGGTGTCACGTACTGGACGAACATCAACAAGTGAACCAGGTAGGAAGGCACGGATTGAATCTACTTCAACAGTGAAGCCGCCTTTAACCTTGCCATTGATAACACCAGTAACTGTTTCGTTTTCTTCACACGCTTTTTCAAGGCGAATCCACGCTTCGTGGCGCTTCGCTTTTTCACGAGAAAGAATAGTTTCACCGAAGCCGTCTTCGATAGCGTCTAGTGCTACATCTACTTCGTCACCAACGGCAACTTCTAGTTCACCAGCAGTATTTTTGAACTGCTCTGCAGGAATGGCACTTTCTGACTTTAGGCCAGCGTCTACAAGAACGATGTTGTTCTCGATAGAGATTACGGTACCTTTTACGATTGAGCCCTGTTGAGCTTCAAAATCCTGTAGGCTTTCTTCAAATAACTGCGCAAAATTTTCTGACATACTTAATACGTCTCTATAAGTTAAATTCTCCACATCGCGTCACTGCTCAGCGGGGTTATTAGTAAAACATCAGCATCCTGCCAATGTGAAATAAATTAGTCTTTTATACTCGTATGCGGGAGTTTGCCGGCTAAGACCGCATCTTCTAGGATCTTATTAACCTGAGCGAACACCTGTTCGGCATTGAGCTGCGTTGTATCAACAGTGATAGCATCATCCGCTGGCACAAGGGGTGCCGCGCTGCGATTCATATCACGTTCGTCACGTGCTTTAATGTCCTCGAGTAGACCACCTAGTGTAACATCCAGGCCACGCTCCTTCAACTCTTTAAAACGGCGCTCGGCGCGCTCTTCGGCACTGGCAGTGAGGTAAATCTTCACCTCAGCGTCGGGGAACACCACCGTGCCCATATCTCTGCCATCGGCGATTAAGCCGTTCTCGCTGCGAAATGCGCGCTGACGGCGCAGTAATGCTTCGCGTACACGCGGCAGCGCGGCAACTTTAGACGCCGCAGCGCCGACTTCTTCGTTGCGAATGCCATGGGTGACTTCTTCACCCTCAAGGATAATCTTGCTCGAGTCGGTCTCGTTATCAAACTCGAATTGCACATCTAAATTCGCCGCCAGAGGAACAAGGGCCTCTTCGCTATCTAGGGCTATTTGGTGGTGTAACGCCGCGAGCGCTAACACCCGGTAAATTGCACCACTATCAAGCACGTCCCAGCCTAATTTTTGTGCAAGTAAGCGACACACCGTACCCTTGCCTGAGCCACTTGGCCCATCAATGGTGATCACCGGCATTGATGCCTGCATTCAAACCTCCTGCATGCACAGCAAACATTAAAATCGGCGGTATTATACGCGAACTTTTCTGCAAATTCGCGTCATTACAGTAGTTTTTTAATATTGTTTTGTAACAGATCAAGTATCAGCCTGCTTGCGAAAAAGCGTAAACAGGCTGCAAAGGCTAGTACTGACTGACGTGTGACAGTGTATCAAAATAGGTAGGGAAGGTTTTCGCGGTGCAATTCGGGTCGTTAATAGTGACAGGCCACCCGCCCACAGCAACCAACGAAAAGCACATCGCGATACGATGGTCGTTATAAGTATCGATGGCAACATCATTAATCTCTGCTACCGGGGTGATTTCGATATAGTCTTCACCCTCTATGACCTCAGCGCCCAACTTCTTCAACTCGGTTGCCATTGCATGTAACCGGTCGGTTTCTTTGACTCGCCAATTATAGATATTACGAATTGCCGTTTTGCCCTTTGCAAACAGTGCGACTGTTGCCAGGGTCATTGCTGCATCAGGGATCGCATTGGCGTCAATGTCCACGCCTTTGAGTGTACCTTTGCGCACAACCAACTTGGTATCATACCAATCAATGTCAGCCCCCACCTGCTGCATAACCTTCGCAAAGCCGATATCTCCTTGTACACTTTGCGAGCCAACACCATGAATGGTGATTTCACCGCCAGCAATGGCTGCCGCCGCAACAAAGTAAGATGCTGAGGAAGCGTCGCCTTCAACCATAATGCGTCCAGGGCTTTGGTATGTTTGTCCGCCTTTGACATAGAAGCGTTGATAATTGTCATGTTCAACATGGACACCAAATTTCGCCATCACCCCAAGGGTGATATCTATATAGGGCTTAGAGACTAACTCACCTTTAATGCTGATGTTGGTATCCCCCTGAAACAGCGGAGCGGCCATCAATAAAGCGGTCAGAAACTGACTGGAAATACTGCCATCAATGCTTACTTCCCCCCCGCTGAGTCCTTGACCGTGAATCACCAACGGCGGATAGTGGCGCTGTTTGCTGTAGTGAATATCGGCTCCGAGGGACTGTAGCGCATCCACCAAGTGACCAATCGGACGCTCTTCCATGCGCGGCTCGCCTGTCAGTGTGAAAGAGCCCGAAGTTGCTGCTAGCACCGCAGTCAGTGGTCGAAATGCGGTGCCCGCGTTACCAAGGAACAAAGCTTCATCTGGGGTATCCAGTTCACCGCCCCGCCCGTGCACCACAGCCTGCGTTTTATCATCGCTCAATTCAACCTTAACCCCTAAGGCCGAGAGCGCTGCAAGCATATGACGAATATCATCGCTATCGAGCAGGTTGGTCACCGTGGTATTGCCCTGTGCAAGCGCTGCCAGCAATAAGATGCGGTTAGAAAGACTTTTTGAACCTGGGAGGGTGACCTCGCCATTGACGCCTTTAATTGGCGCTAAATGTAATGACTCCATCACCCATGCTCCTTGGCAAACTCATCCATAAAGGTCACTAGCGCTTCAATACCGGCAACCGGCATGGCGTTATAGATACTCGCACGCATTCCGCCAACAAAACGATGCCCTTCTAACGCCAGCAAGCCCGCTTGTTTAGACAACGCTAAGAAGCGCTCGTTATGACGCTCGTCATTCAACCAAAACGGTACATTCATCAATGAGCGGCAGGCTTTGTCCACTTTATTATTGTAAAACGAGGAGCTATCGATGTAATCGTACAAGATGGCCGCTTTATTTTTATTATGGCGCTGCATAGCTGGAACACCACCGTGCTCCTCGAGATATTTAAATACTTCATCAGCCAGATACCAAGCGAAGGTCGGCGGCGTGTTATACATACTGCCCTGCTTGGCCTCCACCGCGTAATCCAGTATTCCTGGGCGCGGCAGACCTTGGCGCTCAAGCAGCGTCTTACGAACAATCACAATAGCAAGCCCTGAAGGACCAATATTTTTTTGCGCACCGGCGTAAATAACATCAAAGTCATCAACATTGATTTCCCGCGATAGAATCATCGACGACATATCGGCCACGATGGGCGCACTAGGGTGGCGAGGCACGTCAAATAATTCAACACCATCAATGGTTTCATTAGGGCAATAATGAATGTAGCTGGCTTTTTCAGGCAATGGCCATTGCGCCACCGGTGTTACGCCAAACTGACCATCACGGTCATCACGTACGTTCAGTTCAACCACATCGGTGTACTTACGCGCTTCTGTCGCCGCGCCGTCAGACCAAATACCGGTATTAACATACACCGCTGGTGCATCGTCCAAATGCAAATTCATTGGCACAGCGGCAAATTGACCACGACCGCCACCATGCATAAAGAGCACGGCAAAATCATCGCTAATGTTCATTAACCGGCGCAAACGCGCCTCGCACTGTTGCGCCATGGTTAAAAACGGCTCGGCTCGGTGACTCACTTCCATCACCGATACTCCAAGATTTTGCCAATCCAAAAATTCACTCTGTGCCTTTTTCATAACCTCGGGTGGCAACATGGCAGGGCCTGCACAAAAGTTGTATACGCTCATTACTTCTATTTCCTCATTCCATATGCGTATGGATAACACCTAGGACGCTATGCACCACGATTAAGTGCTCGAAAGGTATTATCAACAAATAAAAAAAGCGGCCGAAGCCGCTTTCATATACTAAGAGATTTACTCAGGCGTGTCATCGCCTGCAGTGGGTGCCTGTGAATTTTCTGGCACCTCATTTTGCTCTATCTCGACTAGGTCTTCATCATCGATTTCTTCGATACGTTGTAACCCAACCACAGCCTCACCGTCAATGGTACGGATCAAAATGACCCCCTGCGTGTTACGGCCAACGCGAGACACTTCATTAACACGAGTACGTACTAAGGTCCCGCGATTAGAAATGATCATGATTTCATCATTGTCATCGACTTGCACCGCACCAACTACAGGGCCATTGCGCTCGCTCACTTTAATTGAGACCACGCCTTGTGTCGCTCGACTCTTAGCAGGATACTCTTCTAATGGTGTGCGTTTACCATAGCCATTCTCAGTCACGGTCAGGATAGCGCCATCCCCTTGCGGTACAATTAACGATACCACTTTGACGTCGTCTGGCATCTTGATGCCACGAACACCTGTCGCAGTGCGGCCCATAGGACGCAGAGCGAGCAGTTCTTCGCCCGTTTCAGGGTCACGTTTAACTTCACCCGTTTCAGCGTCGCGTTGTTTCTCATTGAAACGCACTACTTTGCCGTGCTCGGTAAATAGCATGATGTCGTCTTCACCAGTGGTGATACGTGCACCGATTAAGCTATCCCCTTCGTTCAGATTAATCGCGATGATGCCGCTGGCGCGTTGACGGCTATAGGCCGTCAGTGGCGTTTTCTTAACAACACCGCTGGCGGTCGCCATGACAATAAACTTGTCTTCTTCGTATTCACGCACAGGTAATATCGTGGTGATACGTTCATCAGCTTCGAGCGGAAGTAAGTTAACAATCGGCTTACCACGCGCTGCGCGGCTGGCAAGTGGCAATTGATAGACTTTCAGCCAATACAAACGCCCTGCGCTGGAGAAGCATAAAATGGTGTCGTGGGTATTGGCGACCAGTAAGCGTTCGATGAAATCTTCATCTTTCATCTTCGTTGCCGACTTACCCTTACCGCCTCGACGCTGGGCCTCATAATCACTCAAAGGCTGGTACTTAACATAGCCTTCATGGGACAAGGTCACCACCACATCTTCTTCGTTGATTAAATCTTCCAAGCTGATGTCGTGCGCCGCAGCACTGATTTCAGTACGACGTTCATCGCCATAGGTGTCTTTAATCAATACTAACTCGTCACGGATCACTTCCATCAAACGCTCAGGTGAACCGAGGATATGTAACAACTCAGCGATAAGCTCAAGTAGCTCTTGGTATTCATCAAGGATTTTACCGTGCTCTAGGCCTGTCAGCTTATGTAAGCGCAGCTCCAAAATAGCCTGAGCTTGGGGCTCTGATAGATAGTATTGACCATCGCGAATACCTAGGCCATCAGCAAGCCAGTCTGGACGCGCAGCATCATCACCGGCTTTTTCCAGCATGGCTTTTACATTGCCGAGCTCCCACGGGCGAGATACTAACGCTTCTTTCGCCTCGGCCGGTGTTGGCGACTTGCGGATCAGCTCAATGACCGGGTCGATATTCGCCAGGGCAATAGCAAGGCCTTCAAGGGTGTGTGCACGGTCACGGGCTTTACGTAAATCGTATACAGTCCGGCGAGTGACCACTTCACGACGATGCAGAATAAAGGCTTCAAGCATCTCTTTGAGGTTGAAACAACGTGGCTGATTGCCATCTAAGGCAACCATGTTCATGCCAAACACTGTTTGCATTTGCGTTTGTGCGTACAGGTTATTGAGGATGACTTCGCCGACTTCGCCGCGTTTTACCTCGATAACAATGCGCATACCGTCTTTATCAGACTCATCACGCAGCGCACTGATCCCCTCAATCTTCTTGTCTTTAACCAGTTCGGCGATTTTTTCAATCAAGCGCGCTTTGTTAACCTGGTACGGGATTTCATGGACAACAATGGTTTCGCGCCCGGTTTTTTCATCCACTTCGACATCGGCACGAGCGCGGATATAAATCTTCCCACGGCCGGTTTTATAAGCCTGCTCAATGCCCTTTTTGCCATTGATAATGGCTGCAGTAGGGAAATCAGGACCAGGAATGTAGTCCATCAATTCTTCAATCGTGGTTTCCGGCTCTTTAATAAGCGCCAAACAACCATTGATCACTTCGGTGAGGTTATGCGGCGGTATGTTAGTCGCCATACCGACGGCAATACCCGAAGAACCATTGACGAGTAAGTTAGGCACTTTGGTCGGCAACACATCTGGGATTTGCTCGGTGCCGTCGTAGTTCGGCACAAAGTCTACAGTTTCTTTTTCTAAGTCAGCCAGTAGCTCTTGTGATAGCTTCGCCATACGCACTTCGGTATAACGCATCGCTGCCGCTGAGTCACCATCTACCGAGCCAAAGTTACCTTGACCATCAACAAGCATGTAACGCAAGGAGAATGGCTGCGCCATACGTACGATGGTGTCGTACACTGCACTGTCGCCATGGGGGTGGTATTTACCAATTACATCACCGACTACACGAGCCGATTTTTTATAGGGTTTATTCCAGTCATTGCGGAGTTCATTCATGGCGAACAACACACGACGGTGAACAGGCTTAAGCCCATCACGCACATCGGGAAGCGCACGCCCTACGATTACACTCATGGCGTAATCGAGGTAGGAATTTTTTAACTCATCTTCAATATTAACCGGAAGGACTTCGTTGGCGAGATCAGTCATTGATTCCACTTTCCTTCTTCATTGACAGCTTCCGTCCCCAACAAAGTGAAGGAGAATCAGCGACTGTCATTTGTCGTTATTATCTGCGTTCATGCTATCACATTATTTTTGATTTTACAGGCGCTAAATCTTTGCGATTTGCGAAAATCCCCCCGTATAATGGCCTCATAAACACGAGGAAGTTTTATATGACCGAACATCAAAATGTAGACCACAGTGAAATAGCTAAATTTGAAGCCATTGCCGAACGTTGGTGGGATTTCGACGGCGAATTCAAACCACTGCACGATATCAACCCTCTGCGACTGGATTTCATCGCCCAGCACGCACAAGGACTGGCGCAGAAGCAGGCCGTGGATATAGGCTGCGGAGGCGGAATTTTAGCTGAGAGCATGGCCAAGCTTGGCGCCCAAGTCACGGGAATTGATATGGGCCAAGAGCCGCTAAATGTCGCCAAGCTGCACGCGCTGGAGTCTGGGGTAAAAGTGGATTATCAGTTAAGCACTGCCGAGGCATTTAGCGAGCACCACAGTGAACAGTTTGATGTGGTCACTTGTATGGAAATGCTTGAGCATGTGCCTGAGCCCGAGTCGGTTATTGCCGCCGCCGCCCGCCTCGCTAAACCAGGAGCAAACGTGTATTTCTCTACGCTCAATAAAACCACTAAAGCCTATTTGCTGGCAATAGTGGGCGCGGAGAAGGTGCTAAAAATGGTTCCTGAAGGTACGCACGACCATAGTAAGTTTATTCGCCCCTCGCAACTTATAGCATGGGCTGAGCAACAAGGGCTCAAAGTGCGTCACAGCGCCGGCTTAAGTTATAACCCGCTGACAAAACAATTTACCCTTAACAACGACGTTAGCGTTAACTATTTATTGCACTTCGAAAAATTACTGTGATCGAAAATGATCCGCGCATTGTATTGGCAAATTCGCGGATGACGAATACACTATATCTGGTGGCTTGTTAATTTTTGAACACCAGATATAGTGATTTGAAATGATCGTCACGAATACAATTTAAGCGTATTGATGATAAAAAAATCAGTCGCTATCGGTACAAAAATTTCGTTTAAATTGTTTTTTTTGGCGTTGATTTTCATCTAAATACAGCTTTAAAAATGCTATAAGGTTAACGATCACTAACCCCTTGTAGTTATCCACAGATTGTCAAGGTATGCGCCTCTTGCAAAAGCATCGCTACCCCACTATCTTGTGAGTCGCTGTGATGAAAACACCATATATAGTGTTTAAATCTTGGCCAATTAGGCCGTGCTTTAATCTGCTGTACTCATAAATAGGTGATAGCGAAGCACTATCCTGGCAGTAAAGTAACATCCGCTGATGTAAATACGGGCGGCAACACGTATTTCTCAGCCGTGCGCTAAGACAACTAATTATAAATACGGGCAATAACTATGAACCAACAGCTATCTGTTAGTAAACGCGACGGACGTAAGGAAGCGCTGGATTTAGATAAAATCCATCGCGTTATTACTTGGGCGGCAGAAGGTCTGAATAATGTATCTGTCTCACAAGTTGAACTTAAGTCCCATATTCAGTTCTATGACGGTATCCGCACCGAAGACATTCATGAGACAATCATTAAGTCAGCAGCAGATCTGATCTCAAAAGACACTCCTGACTATCAGTTTTTGGCAGCTCGCCTTGCTATCTTCCATCTAAGAAAGAAAGCTTATGGCCAATTTGAGCCACCGAAGCTGTATGATCACGTAGTTAAGCTCGTTGAAGATAAACGCTACGATCAACATTTACTCACTGATTACACTCAGTCTGAGTTCGAGCAAATGGATGCCTTTATTGATCATAGCCGAGACTTAAACTTCAGCTACGCCGCAGTAAAGCAGTTGGAAGGTAAATACCTAGTCCAAAACCGTGTGACTGGCGATATTTACGAGAGCGCGCAATTTTTATATGTATTAGTGGCTGCCAGCTTATTCTCTGAATACCCAAAAGAAACGCGTCTTGACTATGTTAAGCGCTTTTACGATGCCGTTTCTACATTCAAAATTTCGTTGCCAACACCGATTATGTCGGGTGTGCGCACACCGACTCGTCAATTTAGCTCATGTGTACTGATTGAGTGTGACGATAGCCTAGATTCCATTAACGCGACCTCTTCTGCAATCGTTAAATACGTATCACAACGAGCCGGTATTGGTATTAACGCCGGACGCATTCGTGCCCTAGGCAGCCCAATCCGCAACGGTGAAGCCTACCATACAGGCTGTATCCCATTTTATAAGCACTTCCAAACGGCAGTAAAAAGCTGCTCTCAAGGTGGGGTGCGCGGCGGCGCAGCCACACTCTTCTACCCACTGTGGCACTTGGAAGTGGAAAACCTGCTGGTCTTGAAAAATAACCGAGGTGTCGATGACAACCGGGTACGCCATCTAGATTATGGTGTGCAGTTTAATAAGCTGATGTATACCCGACTCATTAAAGACGGCCACATTACCTTGTTCAGTCCATCGGATGTGCCAGGCTTGTACGATGCCTTTTTCGAAGACCAAGAAAAGTTCGAACAGCTATATGTGCAGTACGAACAAGACGACAGTATTCGCAAAAAACGTATCAAGGCCATTGAGCTGTTTTCGATGTTTTTGCAAGAGCGTGCCAGCACTGGGCGCATCTATCTGCAAAACGTGGATCACTGTAATACTCACAGCCCATTCGATGCTAAAGTCGCGCCTATTCGCCAATCTAATTTATGTTTAGAAATCGCGCTGCCGACTAAACCGATGAATAATGTTATGGACGAAGAAGGCGAAATTGCCTTGTGTACGCTATCGGCATTTAACCTCGGTGCTATTAATTCACTCGACGAGCTCGAAGAGCTGGCCGAACTAGGTGTTCGCGCCCTAGATAGTCTGTTGGATTACCAAGAGTACCCTGTTCCTGCAGCGTATAACGCCACCATGGGCCGCCGTACTTTAGGTATTGGCGTCATTAACTTTGCCTATTACTTAGCTAAAAATGGCAAACGTTATTCTGATGGCAGCGCCAACGCGCTAACACACAAAACTTTTGAGGCGATTCAATATTACTTAATGAAAGCGTCAAATGAATTAGCAAAAGAAAAAGGCGCTTGTCCTAAGTTTAACGAAACAACCTATGCTCAAGGCATTATGCCTATCGATACTTATAAGAAGGATCTCGATAGTGTGTGTGACGAGCCGTTACACCTTGACTGGGATGGACTACGCGAAAGCATTAAAACCCATGGTATGCGTAACTCGACGCTATCAGCGTTAATGCCTTCAGAGACATCATCGCAGATTTCTAATGCCACGAACGGCATTGAGCCACCGCGTGGACACATCAGCGTTAAAGCATCCAAAGACGGTATTTTGAAGCAGGTAGTGCCTGAATATGAGCGTTTGAAAGAGCAGTACGAGTTACTTTGGGATATCCCTTCTAACGATGGCTACTTGCAACTTGTTGGCATTATGCAGAAGTTCGTTGACCAAACGATTTCAGCCAATACCAACTATGATCCAAACAAGTTCGAAGGCGGTAAAGTACCTATGAAGTTACTGCTTAAAGACTTATTGACCGCGTACAAGCTGGGTGTCAAAACGTTGTACTACCATAACACTCGTGATGGTGCAGCTGACTCGCAAGACGAGCTTAAGCCAGAACAAGCCGATGACGGCTGTGAAGGCGGCGCGTGTAAAATATAATTACAGCATGCGGCTGTGTACAGCCGCATTCCTTTGTTGTTCTACCAAGTAGATTGAGACCCCACGACTATGTCATACACCACTTTTAGCCGTAATCATAACGACCAATTAAAAGAACCGATGTTTTTTGGGCAAACGGTGAATGTGTCACGTTACGACCAGCAGAAGTACCCTATTTTTGAGAAGTTAATTGAAAAGCAACTGTCTTTCTTTTGGCGCCCGGAAGAAGTGGATGTCAGCAAAGACCGTGTTGATTTTCAATCCTTGCCCGATCATGAACGTCACATTTTCTTGAGTAACCTGAAATACCAAACCCTGCTAGACAGTGTTCAAGGGCGCTCACCCAACGTTGCCTTGCTACCTATCGTGTCGCTACCCGAGTTGGAGACCTGGATAGAAACATGGGCGTTCAGTGAGACCATCCACAGTCGCTCATACACTCATATCATTCGCAATGTAACGCAATCCCCTGAGCTTATTTTTGATGACATTGTCACCAATGACAAAATCAATGAGCGTGCCGACGCGGTGACTCGTTACTATGATGACTTAATCCACTTAACATCAATTTATAACCTGTACGGCGAAGGTCAGCACACCGTTAACGGCGATGTCATTGATGTGAGCCTGTACGAGCTTAAGAAACGTTTGTATTTAGCGATGATGTCGGTGAATATTCTTGAAGCCATTCGCTTCTATGTGTCATTTGCATGCTCGTTTGCGTTTGCAGAGCGTGAGCTGATGGAAGGCAATGCGAAAATCATTAAGCTTATCGCTCGTGATGAAGCCTTGCACCTCTCTGGTACGCAGCACATGCTCAATATTATGCAAGAAGGTAAGGACGACCCGCAAATGGCAGAGGTAGCAGCCGAGTGCCGCGAACAAGCCATTGCGATGTTCGTTGATGCCGCGCAACAAGAAAAAGAGTGGGCTGAATATCTCTTCAAAGATGGCTCTATGATAGGCCTCAACAAAGACATTCTCTGTCAGTACGTTGAGTACATTACCAATGTGCGTATGAGCGCGGTGGGCTTGCCAACTCAATTTGAAACTCAAAGCAATCCGATCCCATGGATCAATGCTTGGTTGGTATCTGATAACGTGCAAGTCGCTCCGCAAGAAGCGGAAATCAGCTCTTACTTAGTTGGCCAAATCGATTCGCAAGTGGATGCTAACGATTTTGGTGACTTTGACCTTTAATATAAGTGGGGCCTCTTTGGCCCCTACTCTTCCTCATCGTGTCTAACAAACCCGCTATCATCACACTTAATGGCCAGGCCTTGCTTCACCCAGAGCAGAGCCCCAGCTTGTTACATAGCCTAGAAAGCCAAGGTGTCGATGCGCCATATCAATGCCGTGAAGGGTTTTGCGGCGCTTGTCGAGCCAAGCTATGTCAAGGCAGCGTGGTGTATCGCCACGAGCCGCTTGCTTTTATTCGTGATGGTGAAATATTACTGTGTTGCTCCACCCCTGAAGGCGACATTGCAATAAGTTTTGACGACTAAAACCAACTCACCTGCAGAGCTGAACGAACAAATACATCATTGGCAGTAATGCTGATTTCATCACTGTCAACACTCACATGCCATGCCAAAGAGCGCGCCAACATGGCCTCTAAGCGCTCAATAAAAGCGTTTTCGATAGCAATTAGCTCAACTCGCTGATGTGCTAGTAACCAGTGCTGTAGCTCACTATCAACTGGCATTACGGTGATCACATATAATTGTTGAGCCTCACGATACAGTTTATTTAAGACCTTAATATCACCTGTAAACACTTCGATAACCAGCTCATAATCATCGAAATCATTTTTGGCATAAACATCACGCTGTGGTTTTTCACGGGCGTCACATAACCTAAGGTCATGGCGATAAGCAAATAAGCAAAATCCAAGCAGTCGTAGGATAAAGTGATGTAGGGATTCGTTATCTCGCCGCGCGGTTGTAAAATGCTCATTCAATTGGCAGTGATGAACGTTATCATTAATTGTAAAGTGTGCTTTAAACACCCTTCCTTTATCGCTCATAAGTCCCGCTTCCTGATCCTTGATACTTAGTAAGTATAGAGCAAGGCGCTGGGTAACAACGAATAAACTCGAGGTTATAGTATAACATTGTTGAGTTTGTTGATTTGCTAATGTTATATTATAGCCAATGTCAGTAACTGGAAGTATTCTTATGTTCAAACCTGCGCCTCTTTCTCTCACTATTGCCGCGCTATTGAGTGCGCCCAATGCGCTCGCGGGCACTGTGACCGGAACCGTTATCGACCCTCAACAACAACCAATCGAGAACGTTATTGTCCACTACCATGGTAAACAGCAAAGCGTTCGTACCAATGCCAATGGTGAGTTTTCAATCACCCTGGATGCAGCGGGCGAGCTACATTTCAGTAAAGACGACTATATTGATAAGCGCGTGGCGGTCAATGAGCAAGACCAAACGGTTCAAGTCAACCTTACCCCCTCCGCAATTGAAACCGTTGTTGTTTACGCTTCGGGACTGGATAAAAATAACCTCGACATGGTATCGCCAGTATCTGTACTGAGCGGCGATGCACTGCGTGATAGCGCGCAACCAACATTGGGTGAGACCCTCAAAGGGATCCCAGGCATTAACGCCAGTTATTTCGGCCCTGTTTCATCGAGCCCTATCATTCGTGGTTTAGATGGCCCACGTGTAAAGATCACTCAAAATGGTTTAGACAGCAGTGATGCCTCTCGCGTCGGTCCGGATCATGCTGTGACCACCGAGTCTATTGCTGCTGAGCAAATAGAAGTACTTCGTGGCCCAGCTACGTTGTTGTATGGCTCTGGTGCTATCGGTGGTGTAGTGAACGTCGTTGATAACCGTATCCCCACCGATCGTATTGAGGGTTACGAAGGAGCTGCTGAATACAGCCATGATACCGTATCGACTACCAACACCTATGCGGGTAAGTTTGCAGCGGGTCACGATGGCTTTAATGTCCATGTCGATGGCACTGACCGTGTTGGTCATGATTATGAGACTCCACGTTTTGACACCCAAGAGCATGAGGGCGAATTAGAGGCCCACGATAAAGTGGATAATACCTTTATCGATAGTGCGACGGTAAATTTAGGCACCAGTTACGTTGCTGATCATTGGACCCTTGGTTTGTCTTATGGCCGTATTGAGAGCGATTACGGAATTCCAGCCCACTCCCATGACCATCACGATCATGAAGAGCACGGACACGATGAACATGGCCATGAAGATCATGGACACGAAGATGAGCATGACGGTCACGATGAACATGCCGGCGAAGAGCAAGCCCACAATGTATTTGCGCGCGTTGAGCAAGACCGCTGGCAAGCGTTAGCAAGTTACTCATTCCACGACAGTATCATAGAAACACTGAGCGTTCGCGCAGGTTACACAGACTACCGACACGCTGAAGTGGAAGAGCAGACAATCGGTACCTTATTCGAAAATACCACCCATGAAGCACGCATCAATGCCAAGCATCGCGTTGGTCAATGGCACGGTACATTGGGCTATCACTACACTGACTCTGACTATGCAGCTTCGGGTGCCGAAGCCTTTACACCTGCGACAGAAACGCAAGTACACGCCCTGTACTTGCTGGAAGAGCGTGAATTTGGTGACTGGACATTAGAGCTTGGTGCTCGCGTCGAAGATTACAGTTTGTCTAGCGATATAGCTGGTACATCAGATCATGAAGATGAACATGAAGATCATGGCCATGAACAAGAACATCATGATGAGCACCTTGAAGACACTGAGCTTATCGCTTATGAGTATGATGAAACCAACCTAAGTTTTTCATTAGGTGGGATTTGGCAGTACCAAGAAGGTTACAGTTTAGCTGTCAGCTTATCTCATTCTGAGCGTGCTCCACTCACGGCTGAGCTGCTATCTAATGGTGAGCATATCGCAACATCAACGTACGAGTTAGGTCTTGCTTATGATATAGAAGACGGTGAAGCGCACTTTAACGGCCAAAATGTGCAACAAGAAGTGGCAAATAACATTGATGTCAGCTGGCGTAAATACATCGGTGATTTTGGCGTTAACCTAAGTGTGTTCTATAACGACGTTGAAAACTTCTATTACCAACAAGATACAGGCTTGGTATATGAGCATGATGAAGGCTTCATTGCTGCACAGCTTGGCGATGAAGACGCCATGACAGTGTATCAATATCAGTCTCAAGACGCCGAACTTTATGGCTTCGAGTTAGATATGCACTACCAAATTAGCCAGCAATGGCGTATTAAGGGCTTTGCCGACTCGGTCAGCGCAAAACTCGATAACGGTGAGTATATTCCTCGTATTCCTGCCGCTAAGCTTGGCACCCAGCTTGATTACACGCTACAAAATTGGGACTTAGCACTTAAGGCCACGCACTATCTCGAGCAAGATGATATTGCCGCCTCAGAAACGGTCACCGACGCTTATACCTTAGTTGATTTCACCGTTGACTATAACTTTGCCGTGGGGTCGTTTGATGGCGTGGCTTACATGCAATTAAATAACCTGACTGATGAGCTTGGCTTTGTTCATAGCTCCTTTATAAAAGAGCAAGCTCCGTTACCTGGGCGTAATCTGCGTCTCGGTATTCGCGCTTACTTCTAATTCGGTTAGACATAAAAAAGCCCGCATTTGCGGGCTTTTTTATGTTTGTAACCTTAACCGTGTTTACGGCGCCAGCCTAGCAGCGGTAACGCCAATAAGGCGAGCCAACCTAGACTTCCGCTTTGACGCTCGTAGGTTTCTGCAGCCTCAGGTGGGCACTCTTCAACCTCACCGCCGGCGATAGGAGTGAGTTTCACTGGTTTGGCTACACTCTCGTATAGCGTCTCACCATCACTATCGACCTCCACTTCACCGAAAGAATTCAACTTAGGTTCGGTTTTAGTAGCAACACCATAAATGATGTTGTCATCATCAATGGCTGTTGCTTCAGCGAAGGTATACGGATAGTTGCTTTCACCATCAACGTCGTAGCACGGCAATAAATCGTTAATATTGGCGATTTTGTCATCACCTAAGGTATAAATAAAGCCTTCACGACGACGACTGCCTGAGTTAACAACATCGACTTCACCTTCGCCGACAATGACGCCCTGCTCGTTTATGTCACGGCCCACTGAGCTTGAACTGGTAAAGTAGTCTGTAGGGAACACTGTGGTGCCCGTTTCAATGTTATGGTAGAAGAACTTGGTCGTGCGTCGCCCTTCGATGTTTTTGGTGGCATAGCCGGTGACGATGCCATTATCAGTAATCGCCGTTGCCTTACCAGAGTACCAATCATCTTCTTGGTCGATGATTTCTAGTACTTCACCATCTTTAAACAGGGCTGGCAGGGTATTAATGCGATTATCGTTGTTATTATCACGGATGTGTGAATAACCAACCGCAACTCCTTGTGCATTAACGGCCAACGCCGTAGAGACGAATGCACTGTTTTCGTCTTCTTCAATGCTCAACCCTAAACCAAGGTTCTTTGTATCAACCACATTTAAATCTGCATCCAAGGTCCACAATGTGGCTCGGCGGTCATACAAACCATTGCGGGTATTGCTGGCGCTGCGATTTTCGATTTCCCAAACGCACACTGCAACCGGCTCATCTTCACCGTCGCAGCGATCGTCATAGTTATCTTGGCGGTCTTCAGGCACGCCAGTTGAGCTGTCACCAACCACATAATAACCGCCATCAGGGCGCATAACGATATCATTCGCTGTCCCTTGACCGCCGTATAAATCGCTGATCACTGGCAAGGTGACTACCGTGCCATCAACACCGACAACCACCCCGCGAGAGCGAAAATCGCGCACAAAATAGGTTTGCGCCTCATCATCGCCACTCGGCGTGAATTCTATTTGTTCATAAGGTGCTGATGACCACCCTGCGCGCACCCCATCTTCACTGATAGCGTTATATAAGTTGGCGACGCTGCGCGTCAAACCGTCGTAATGATTGCTTTGCTCGTCTAATAACACCTGCTCTGTTGCTGGGCTCGGTGTAAAGTTTACAGCCACGCTATCAGCAATTTTCTGCCAGTTGGCATCGCTGTTAACACTAGAGGTTGATAGGAAGCTGAGCATAAAACGATGCGCATCAGCGTTGAGGTTACCTGCTTCGATATCGTCCAAGGTAAAGGTAATTTCTTTATCAATGGCTTCGAACTGACTACGCTCCCAATCATCGTATGCGTTGGTGATCTGGCTATCACTAAAGTCTATGTAACTAACATCGATTGGAAGATTGTATACGCCACGAGCTTGGCCAATAACCTCGCCATTATTATTAGCATCAGTAACGTAATGGTGTTTCGCAATATCTAAGGTACTCAGCTCCTCCACCTGATAAACGGCACCATGGACATGGGCGCTCAAGCCGGTAAGGATGCTCAATGCGACTAAGGATTTTTTCATGTTCTTCCCTACTACTGATTTTGTAATTCTTCGAGTTCTTCCCAACGGGCGAACGCAGCTTCAAGCTTCGACTCAAGCTCGGCTAATTGGTTCAATTTAGCGCTGGTAGTTTCGTTATCTTGCTTAAAAAAGTCACTACTATTGACCTCTTGTTGCAATGTGTCAATAGCTTGCTCAAACTGTTCCACCTGCTCAGGTAAAGTTTCGAGTTCGCGCTTATGCTTATAAGACAGCTTATTACTGGATTTAGGCTTGCTCGTTTTGCTCTGCCCTTGTTGCTGCTCGGCCTCGGCACTGGCTTTACGCTGCGCCTCTAATGCCGCCAACTGTTGGGCGCGATAAGCTTCATAATCGCTGTAACCGCCCACCACTTCGGTAATTTTACCATTGCCGTCAAATCCCCATACGCTGGAGCAGGTGTTATCGATAAACTCCCGGTCGTGACTAACAATCAACACCGTGCCTTGATATTGGTTAACAATATCTTCCAATAGCTCGAGTGTTTCAATATCAAGGTCGTTAGTTGGCTCATCGAGTACTAATACATTCGATGGCTGCAAGAAAATTTTCGCTAGTAACAGGCGGTTCTTTTCTCCTCCAGAGAGGGCCTTCACTGGCGTGCGAGCGCGCTTAGGGGGGAATAGAAAATCTTGCAAGTAACCCAGAACATGGCGTGAGCGCCCGCCTACATTGACTTCCTGCTTACCGTCCGCGACGTTGTCTTGCACGCTTGCCTCTTCATCAAGCTTGGCACGGTATTGGTCAAAATAAGCTATTTCTAAATTAACGCCTTGTTTAAGTTGTCCTTTGGTGCTTTGCAACTGCCCAAACAGTAGCTTCAACAAGGTCGTTTTGCCGACCCCATTAGGGCCGACGAGGCCAACACGGTCACCACGCATCAATAACGTGGAAAAGTCATCGACGATGACTTTATCACCAAAGGCATGGCATAAATGCTTTGCCTCGGCAACTAACTTGCCTGAACGTGCTGCGGTTTCGATATTTAAATCAACTTTGCCGACTTGCTCTACCCGTTGTTTACGCTCTTGTCGCAGTGCTTTAAGCGCGCGTACGCGGCCTTCGTTACGGGTGCGTCGCGCCTTAATGCCTTGGCGGATCCACGCTTCTTCTTCTGCCAGCTTTTTATCAAACTCGGCGTTTTGCTGTTCTTGCACTTTTAAATCGTGGGCTTTGCGCTCTAGGTAAGTTGCATAATCCCCTGGGTATGAGACCAACTGGCCACGATCAAGATCGAGAATGCGGGTTGCTAAGGCACGGATAAAGGCACGGTCATGCGAGATAAAGATAATCGCGCCTTTAAACTCTTTCAAAAATTGCTCTAGCCACTTAACCGATGCGACATCCAGGTGGTTCGTAGGCTCATCCAATAGCAGTAAATCGGGTTCACCAACCAGGGCCTTCGCCAGCGCCACTTTTCGCAGCCACCCTCCTGAAAGAGTGGCTAATTGCGCATCTGCATCTAATTCTAATTGCCCCAGTACGAGCTTAATCTTGGAATCAAATCGCCAGCCATCTTGGGCTTCAATATCGGCAGAAATACTTGCCAGACGCGACAATGCTTTTTCATCATCGGCATGCTCAGCAAGCTGTGCGTTTAAGGCATGAAACTCTTTAAGTAATTTAGCTACGGTGGGCAGGCCATCGGCCACATAGTCGAATACGCTGCCCACACTATCACGGGGTGGATCTTGCTCTAGGCGCGCGATTTTAAGCTCACCGACCTGATTAATGTCACCATCATCAAGGATTACATCACCGCTCAGGACTTTTAAAAAAGTCGATTTTCCCGCGCCGTTACGGCCAACGACACACACACGCTCGCCCTGCTCAATAACGGCATTGGCACCGTCAAGTAACGGGTGGGTTCCATAGGCCAACTGGCCGTTTGTTATTCTAATAAGGTCCATACTGCTCTATTAATTGATTGATTGCCTGCTGGTCAAAAGGCCACCCCAGCTCGGCCTCGGGTCGATGTGCCAACGCCATAACGGGAATACGCACTTGGTAGGCGCTCAGCCATTCGGGATCATCGATGATGTCACGCAATTCAATAGCACTGACTTGTGGATGCTGCGCCAACATTGCTTGCGCCTGCTCACACAGGTGACACCCCTCGGTGTGATATAACACCACCTTAGCCACGGCGAATAACCCAGGCATTGTGAATATGTTTGTTACGGGCAAAATCTGCAGACTGCGTCTGCGCGGTGATATTTTCAACACGCAAGCCTTGTAAAGCCAAAGCGTCTTCGTCCATCTTAAAACCACGTTTATTGTTCGAAAACACTAAGGTGCCATTTTTAGCCAATAACTTAGCTGTGTCTACCAATAGGCTGACATGGTCACGCTGTACATCAAAACTTTCCTTCATGCGTTTTGAGTTTGAAAAGGTTGGCGGGTCGAGAAAAATCACATCGTACTCACCGCGCGTACGTTTTATCCACTCTAAACAATTGCCATGCTCAAAACGATAGCGCGGGCTCTTTAATTTATTCAATGCGAAGTTACGCTGCGCCCATTGTAGATATGTTTTCGACATATCCACGGTGGTCACTGATTTAGCTCCGCCCAGCGCCGCTTGCACCGAGGCAGTGCCTGTATAGGCAAATAGGTTCAGTACCCGTTGATCTTTGGCGATATCGCGAATGTACTTACGTGCTAAACGGTGATCGAGGAAAATACCGGTATCAAGATAGTCATATAAATTCACCTCAAATAGCGCGCCATACTCGCTAATCACTTGGGTGCGACCTTGATTCGCTTGCGCTTGGTATTGACTGTCACCTTTTTGCCGCTGTCGCACTTTCAAGGCAACATTAGCTGGCGCCAGCGACAGCGTCTCACAGGTTAACATCAATACATCCTGCAGACGTTTCTGGGCGACGCCCTCATCGATGTTCTTCGGCGCAGCATACTCGTAGATCACCGCGCTGTCTGGATAGACGTCCACGGCAACATTGTATTCAGGAATATCGGCATCATAAATACGATACGCGCTGATTTGCTCTTGCTTGAGCCACTTTTTCAGACCTTGGCGGTTCTTTTTCAGGCGATTGGCAAAGGCCACCGACTGCTCAAAATGCAACGGTGTTTTATCGCCTTTGTGCCCTTGGGTCTGTTCTTCGGTAATGTCGTACAGTGCCAACACCGTATCGATGGGGCCATTTTTAAACTTGTATTGCTTGTGCTTAACTAATTTAAACAACTTTAATAGCTCTGCATCACTTACTAGCAAAGCGCTGCGCCAGTGGCAAAAGCCCTGTTTGAGTTGATGACCCAGCTGGCGATACAGGGCCAAAATTTCGGCCATCGATCCCAAGCGTTCACCGTAAGGTAAGTTCGCAATGACCACACCAGGGCGTTTACACGGCGCCTTCATATTGGCCAAGTCACCGGTGTCAAAATCGATATACTCAGCGACTTCGGCGCGCGCAGCATTGTCTTTAGCCTTGGAAATGACCTTGGAATTAATATCATGACCAATCAGCCAAGGTTTAGCGCTGTCGTTAATCTCATCGCGCAGCGATTGCTTTAATTCTTTAAATTTGACCGCTCGGTGACTGGGTAAACGTTCAAAGGCAAACTGCTCACGTTGCAAACCCGGAGCAATGTTTTTTGCCATTAGCGCCGCTTCAATGAGTAAGGTGCCAGAGCCACAGGTGGGATCAAACAGCGGTTGCGTGGTGTCATCTAGCCAGCCACTGCGCATAATCAACGCGGCCGCTAGGTTTTCCTTTAAGGGAGCTTTACCCTGAGCGCTACGGTATCCACGCTGTGAAAGACGAGGACCTGAATAATCAATGTACAAAGTCAGCTTATCACGATTAAGCTTTGCCACCACGCGCACGTCAGGGTGCTCTTTGCTGACATTTGGGCGGCGCTCATATAAATCATGGAAGTAATCACAAATTGCGTCTTTAATAACAAGGCCACCAAACTGACTATTTTTCAGCTGGCGGTTAGTGCCATTAAACTCCACGGCAAAAGACTGATCCGGCCCAAAATACTCTTGCCAAGGCTGAAAGCGGGCAAAATTATATAACGCGGTTTTGTCTTCAACACCACTGCCCTGTTGCAATTGCAGCATGACCCGAGTAGCAAGGCGCGTCGTTAAACAAATGCGTTGAGCAGTAAGGCTATCAGCACTGAACTCCACCGCGCCAACACGCTGTTTTTGTACTTCGGCGCCAAGCGCGCTGAGCTCTTGCTCGAGTAACTGTTCAATGCCTATGGAAGTAAGGGCAACAAATTGCAAAGTGACTATCCTATCTCGTAAATTCGCCGAGATTGTATCATAGCCGAGGAAGGTTAAGCGCGCTTTTGTTGGTTCTGAGCGGATAAAATAGGATGAATTCGGTTGTTCAGTACCTTGATAACCTCAAACTGTTTGAGGCTAAGATTTTCATCAAGTGCGAAGTGTGGTTCCAAGCACAAACAAACACTGGCGCCATCGGCACAATCAACAATGAGAAACTGGCCGCTTTGGCACTGTGAAGTCAGGCTAACAATGGCCTCTTGATTGATATCTCGCCCGGTGTATGGCGCAAAAAACCAACTTTTAGCCAGCACAGGCTTGAGGTAGTGTTTTACCGCTGTGGCGTTAAGTGCTATCTGACAAATCTGCGCATCGCTCCACAGATTAAAAGTACTTAAATACTCGCCCACTTGCTCATAAAAGTCGGCGTCAAGAAGGTTAAATTGGGGCTCACTCAAGGCTTCATCTGTCAGTTGGCGCGGCTTATAGGGCGTGCAAAACTGCATCTCTCCCATATCAAGCACTAAGCGATTTTGCTCACTCGAGATTTGCCATTGCCAATGTCGTTGTGCCTGTAACATGTTGCCCTCTAAATCCGTAAAAGCCTTTGTACACCTACCTTATAACTTTGGATTATAGCGTTAGTTGATCCCATGTAAAATAGATTCTAAGAATATTTTATGAGGGATCAAACACTAACATAACTGATCCTTATAAGGCGCGAACGATCCTTTTCACTAAAGCCGGACCTTCATAGATAAAGCCGGTATACACTTGCAGTAGATCAGCACCGCCATCAAGCTTTTCTTTGGCGGCTTCGGCACTGTCAATGCCACCGACACCGATAATAGGTAAACGCCCTTGCGATAACCGTTTGATCTCTTTAATAACCTCTAGAGACTTAGCCCGCACCGGACGTCCTGACAGTCCGCCAGCCTCATCGGCATATTGCAAACCCGCAACAGCGCTGCGCTCTAAGGTGGTATTAGTCGCAATCACCCCGTCAATGTGGTTGTTCAATAACGATTGGGTGACCTGCTCGACTTGAACACTGTCTAAATCCGGTGCAACTTTGACCAGCATCGGGACTTGTTTATGGTGTTTGGCTGCCAAGTCGAGCTGTTCATTTTTCAAACTCGATAACAAGTCATCGAGCGCTTCGCCGTATTGCAAGTCACGCAGCCCTGGGGTGTTTGGCGAAGAAATATTGACGGTTATATACGAGGCATGTTCAAAGACTTTACGCATGCAGTGGATATAGTCGTCTTTGCCCTGCTCATTAGGCGTGTCTTTGTTTTTACCTATGTTGATCCCCAAGATCCCATCATAATTGGCGGCTTTGACATTCGCCACTAAGTTATCAACGCCTTTGTTGTTGAACCCCATACGGTTGATCACCGCATGTTGCTCTGGCAAACGGAAAATGCGCGGCTTGTCATTTCCTTGCTGAGGTCGCGGAGTCACCGTACCCACCTCAATAAAACCAAATCCCATCTGGGCGAAGGCTTCAATGCATTCGGCATTTTTATCTAATCCAGCCGCCAACCCCACGGGATTTTTAAATTCAAGGCCAAGGAAATTAACCGGTTTGTCTCGAACTGACTGGGACCACGCCATGGATAAGGGCGTGTTGGCATAGCGGCTTAAATTAGACAATGCGAAGTCATGCGCCCACTCAGCGTCTTTAGTGAACATAAACCGACGCGCTAAATCATAAAACATGGAACCCCCAAAAAAATACCCCAGACAAAAGCTGGGGTATTCTACAGAGTTTTACTGCTTTTTAACAGCGGCGCTTACGCCCGTTGATCACAGTTGTGTGCAAGCAACATCAATTCCCGTAGTGCTACTGAGAACTTAGCAAAGTCATGGCTTTGCGACGTTTTAAATTCGCTAAGCATTTGCTGCCAGCGATGCAATACAGCATTATTTGCTTCCATCCACGCGTCAATTTGCGCATCCACATCTTGCTCTTTGTCATCGAAACTACGCAGTACCACATCGGTTAATGTGCGTTGCTGCCAATCGAGCTCTTCGCGATAAGAAGCTCGCGCCAAGGCTTGCCAATGGTTTTGCACTGGCTGATGAGTGATTTGCGTTAAGAACCAGTGCAAGCCCATGCGCGCACCCAGTTTGAAGTAGGTGTTTGACACCAAGGCTGTGTTGCGCTCGGTTTGCGCGGCCACTTCGGCCAGGTCCATGGTGGAGAACAAGCTCGATAGTGACACAATACGCATCGCCAATTGAGCGGGTACGCCTTGATCGGCCAGGCTCTTGGCGTTTTCGCGGATTTGCTCGCTTTCATCACTTACCATGTAGCTGTGTAAGTTATCCGTCAAGTCTTTAAAACAAGGCGCAAAATGAGCAATGGTTTGCTCAATAGTCCATGCTTTATTACGGTGACGTAAGAACCAACGTGTTACTCGGCGTACAGTACGACGTAGCTGATACAGCATTTCTGTTTGCACTTCAGCATCTATCTTATTGTCGAGCGCTTCGATTTCCGACCAGGTCTGCGGCATATCGAAAATCTCGCGAGCGATGGAGTAACATAAGGCGATTTCAGCGTCTGATGCGCCCGTTTCTTCGTGCATACGCACCATGAAGTTTAAGCCCATGTCGTTGACGATGTTATTGGCCAACTTAGTAGCAATAATTTCGCCACGCAACGGGTGGTTATCCATGGCTGAATTGAACCGCTCACGCAGTGGTACAGGGAACGACTGAACCAGCAGCTGACGGTAGTACGGGTTCTCAGTGATCTCATCGGTGACTAAGGTCTCTTTGAGCACCATTTTCGCATAAGACACCAACACTGACAGCTCTGGACGAGTCAAATCTTTACCCGCTGCAGCGCGCTCAGCAAGCTCTTCGTCTGTAGGTAAGAACTCAATAGCACGATCGAGCTTACCGTCTTTTTCAAGCGCGTGGATAAAGCGGATCTTCTCTTTTAATGTCGATGCGCCCTTAGATTGCGTCACGGAGATAGTGTGAGTCTGACGATAACAATCTTGTAGTACTAGCTCTGACACCTCATCGGTCATCGCGTACAACAGCTCGTCACGTTGCTTTTTAGTGAGCTCACCTTCACCCACTAAGGAGTTCAGTAAGATCTTAATGTTCACTTCATTATCAGAACACGCCACACCGCCTACGTTATCAATAAAGTCGGTATTAATACGCCCACCTTTGGCCGCGAATTCAATACGACCAAGTTGAGTAGCGCCTAAGTTGCCGCCCTCACCGAAGATTTTCGCGCCCAGTTCACCACCGTTGATACGCAACGCATCATTTGCACGGTCGCCAACATCTGAGTCTGTCTCAGACTTAGCCTTCACATAGGTGCCAATGCCGCCATTCCACAACAAGTCGACTGGCATCTTCAGTAGCGCCTTGATTAACTCATTAGGCGTCATCGCCGCTTTCTTAGTACCCACCATCTTCTTGATTTCAGGCGTTAAGGTAATCGACTTAGCACTGCGGGCAAAGATACCACCGCCTTTGGAGATGAGCTCACTGTTATAGTCTTCCCAGCTCGAGCGCGGTAATTCAAACAAGCGCTTACGCTCGTCCCAAGATGTAGCAGCATCTGGGTTCGGGTCGATGAAAATGTGCATGTGGTTAAAAGCCGCCTGCAGACGTGTATGCTTCGATAGCAACATGCCGTTGCCGAATACGTCACCGGCCATATCACCAATGGCAACCGCTGTGAAATCGTTGTTCTGGCAATCAATGCCAATTTCGCGGAAATGACGTTTCACAGACTCCCACGCGCCTTTTGCGGTAATCCCCATCTTCTTGTGGTCATAACCAATCGAGCCGCCGGAAGCAAAGGCATCACCTAGCCAGAAGTTATATTCACCAGCGATCCCGTTGGCAATATCAGAGAAAGTGGCGGTGCCTTTATCGGCGGCAACCACTAAGTACGGGTCATCTTCGTCATGACGTGTGACGTTCTCTGGCGGAACAATGTCGCCATGTACGATGTTATCGGTGATATCAAGCAAACCACGGATAAAGATTTTGTAGCACTCTTGCCCTTCTTTAAAGAAGGCTTCACGCTCACTAGGCAGTTGCTTACAAACAAAACCACCTTTTGAGCCAACAGGCACAATAACGGTGTTCTTAACCTGCTGCGCTTTTACAAGGCCCAAAACCTCGGTACGGAAGTCTTCACGGCGGTCAGACCAACGCAATCCGCCCCGCGCTACTTTACCGCCGCGAAGGTGAACACCTTCAACACGTGGTGAGTAAACGAAAATTTCAAACGCCGGCAATGGCAATGGCATCTCTGGAATCAAGCTTGGCTTGACCTTGAAAGAGATATACGACTTGAATACGCCGGTGTCATCTTTCTGATAATAGTTAGTGCGCAGCGTGGCGTTGATCATATCAACATACAAGCGAATAATGCGGTCATCATCAAGGTTGGCAACATTCTCAAGCGATTCATACACCTGAGCAACAAGCTTCTCCAAGGCTTTTTCGCTGCCTGGTGCTTTCACTGAGAACTTTTTCGCAAACAGCTTCACGATTTGTGTCGCAATATCTGGGTAGTTAGCGAAAGTGCTTTCAATGTAAGTCTGCGAGAACGTCACTCCGATTTGGCGCATGTACTTGGCATAAGCACGCAAAATCGACGCTTCGCGGCCCGTTAAGCCACCGTTGAGCACTAAACGGTTAAAGCCGTCGTTCTCTAGGCGGTTATTCCAAACATCGGTAAGCGCTTTTTGGAAACGCGCAGATACTTTATCAAAGTCCGCGATCTCTTTGTTGTCGAGCAACATTGAGAAGTCCATAATCCAATTCACTTGGCCGTCTGAGGTTTTTACTGCATACGGCGTTTCACCGATAACGCGTAAGCCAAAGTTTTCTAACATCGGCATCACGTCAGACAAATGGATAGGCTCGTCTTTGTGGAACAACGACAAACGAACAATATTCGAGCTCACTTCTTCTTGTGGGCGGTAGAACAACATCTCTAGTTTGTTGTCGTCATTGAGCAGCTCAAGTTTTTCAATATCAACCACAGCGGCACTTGGCAACACTTGGTCTTTATACGAGCTGGCGAAGGCATTGGCATATTTACGGTTTAATTCATTACCGCGCGCTTCGCCATTGCTGCCTAATAGCGCTGATTGTAGTTTGTCTTCCCAAGTACGGGCTGCTTCTACTAAATTATTTTCGATTTCTTTCACGTCGTAATCTACGTCACTGTTGTTAACTCGCACAATATAGTGGGTACGAGCAAGGCTGGACTCGGAGAAATAGGTGGTAAAGCTGACTTTCTCATCGGAGCCAAAGGCATCAGCAAGAATTTGCTGCGTTTCACGGCGCAGTGCAGTGTTATAACGCTCACGTGGCACATACACCATGCACGAGAAAAAGCGTCCGTAAGTGTCTTTGCGCACAAACAGGCGACACATGTCGCGCTCTTGAATATGTAAAACCCCCATGGCCACATCCAGTAGCTCTTGTTCGCGGGCTTGTACTAGCTCATCACGAGGATAGGTTTCCAGAATATTAAGGACCGCTTTGTAGGCGTGGGTGCCCTCGGCAAAGTCGCTCATCTCTAGAACACGACGAATTTTCGACTTTAACACGGGTACATCGGCCGCACTGTTGTTGTAGAAACTGGATGAGAACAAGCCAATAAAGCGGTCCTCGCCAATAACGTTGCCGTCTTTATCAAAGCGCTTCACACCGATGTAATCAATGTGTGCAGGGCGATGCACTCGCGATACCGAATTGGTTTTCGTTAATACCAATAAATTATTGCTGCGTGCTTCTTTGCGTGCAATTTCTGGCATGTTAGAGAGTAACCGCACTTGCTCTTCGTCGGAGTTCTTCATTAACCCTAAGCTTGTGCCTTTCACACCGCTGAGCTGATGATCACCTTTTACCGGCTTAAGTTCGTATTGACGATAGCCCATCAAGGTAAAGTTATCGCTGGCCAGCCACTCTAGAAATTCAACCGTTTCGTTTAATTCGGTTTTATCGACATTATGTGGACGCTTAGGGAGATCTTTAATCACATCCAGCAACTGCTGACGAATGGGTTGCCAGTCTTCAACAGCCACCGACACATCATTAAGCACAGAATCAAGCTCTTCTTTAAACGCTTTAATTTCCGCGTCATCGGTCTGGCGATCGATTTCAATAAAGAACACGGTTTTGGTCGAGCTCGACTCTTGTTCCGCTTTTAAGTTTGAGAGATTAGTAATATTGCCATCTTTATCGCGCTGAATTTTCAATGGCGTATGCAGTAATAAGTGAGAAGCGATGTTCGCGCGGTTAAGTGCCATGCGAACTGAGTCAACGAGAAACGGCATATCTTTAGCAATGATCTCGACAATGGTATGCGAGGACTGCCAGCCGTGCTTAGCAACTTCGGGATTGAATACGCGGATAACAGCATCATCGCCTTTTTTACTCTCTAACGAGTTCCAAAGGCTCAACGCTGCGCCGTAGAGGTCACTGTCGTTTCGGTGTGTCAGATCTTCATTCGACATGTTGCGATAAAGCGCCTTGGCGAATTTGTCGACCAGTGACACTTTGTCTGCGTGAACTTTGCTTTGAATAAGCTTGCTGACGTTATTAAGAATAACGGAAGCGTGACCATCATTTTGTGTCATTGTGTGTTCCTTAATCTATACCGCCTTGTGAACGGGTGACTGAATAGCGTGGAGTCAGTTAAATTCTAACGCTTTTGCAGCTAATAAAAAGCCTTTTCGATGAAATCAGACCAATGATTTCAGCATGTTGGCATTCTATTCACAAAATATAGATAGAAATGGCCGGTTAAGGCCATTTCTGTACACAAGTATTCACATTATTTTTTCTGGTCAGACCAGAGAAAGGCACCAATTGCTGGCAAAATGAGCACTGCACCGAGCATATTCACCAAGAACATGAAGGTCAGCAAGATGCCCATATCAACTTGGAACTTCAATGCAGAGAAGATCCATGTGCTCACTCCCACTGCCAAGGTGATACCAGTAAAGAGCACGGCACTGCCCCGCTCTGCTAGTGCATTTCGATACGCTTCACTTAAGTGCACGCCTTGTTTGAGCTGAGTCATCATCGACGAGAGAATGTAAATACCATAGTCGACACCGATACCCACCCCCAATGCAATGACGGGTAAGGTCGACACCGTTAGGCCTATTTCTAGCCCCACCATCAGTGCCTGCGCCAACGTTGAAACAATGTATAGCGGCAACACCACGGCGATAGTGGCGCGCAGCGAGCGGAAGCTCAATAAACACAATACGATCACCGCACCGTAGACGTACAGCATCATCGGCGTTTGCGCTTTCGATACCGATTCATTCGTTGCCGCCATCACCCCTATTGGTCCGGATGCCAGTCGGAATGACACTTTGTCTGTGCCAAATTCAGCACCGTATTCTTTCACTGCGGCCACTACGCGCTCTATGCTCTCGGCCTTGTGATCTTCCATAAAGATGATCACTGGCATCACCGAGCAATCGCCATTGAGAAGACCTGAACTGGTTTCCACCCGTGAAGTTGCTTGCACGAGAGAAGCGCTATTGCGTGGTAGCGTTTGCCACTTCAAATTGCCTTCGTTGTAACCAGCATTCACGGCTTTAGCGACACTGGCTAAAGAAACACTGCTCTGCACCCCAGGGATATTATCCATACGCCATTGGAATTGGCTGATACGGTCCATCACTTCGTGCTCGGTACACGCTGCTGGGTATGCTTCGACAATCACTTTTAAGATATCGACAGATATACTGTAGCGATCAGAGATGAGGAAGGTGTCTTGGTTGTAACGCGCCTCCTCGTGTAGCGCCGGTGCCCCAGCGTGTAAATCGCCTATGCGCATGTTTTGTGACTGCCAGTAGCCAAATGCAAACAACACAGCGGTGCAAATTAAAATAGCCGTCGCATTTTTCTTGTTAGTAGTGGCAACCAACAATTCACGGAGCTTAAATAGCGCGTTCTTATTGGTATTATCGGCTTCTAGTACCGCGAGTTTCGAAAAGGTCAGATAAGACGCTATCACAGGTAACAGAAGCAGGTTAGTGAAGATGATCACCGCCACACCTAAACTGGCTGTAATCGCCAACTCGCGAATAATACCGATGTCTATCGCCAACAAAGTTAAGAAGCCCACCGTATCCGATAGCAAAGCAATGCCGCCGGGGATCAGTAAGGCTTTAAAGCTTGATTGCGCAGCGGTTTTGGCATCGCTGCCTAACTGCACTTTCTTGGCAATGCCGTTGATCATCTGCACACCGTGGCTCACGCCAATAGCAAATACCAAGAACGGCACTAAAATCGACATTGGATCAAGGCCAAAGCCAAGTGTTGATAGCAGCCCCATTTGCCAAACCACAGCAATAATCGAGCAGCCTATTGGCAGCAGTGTGAGCTTGAAGCTTTTACAAAACAGCCAGACCATCACCAAGGTAATTGCGATGGCAATAGCGAAGAAAAGAACCACGTCTTTGGCACCCTCAGCAATATCACCGGCCATTTTTGCAAAGCCGATAATATGGATGCTGACGTTGTCAGTGCTTAAAGGAGTGCGAATTTTACTCTCTAATTGCTCTGCAATATCAAGAGTGTCGAGCTTTTCACCGGTTTGTGGGTCAAACTCCATAAGCTGAGCGCTGACCATGGCACAGGAGTAATCCGAGGCCACCATACGCCCTACAACTTTAGCCTTTTCAATATTTTCTTTTACTCGTGCAAGGCCTGCTTTGTCAGCACTGAAGTTTGCAGGAATAATAGGGCCACCGCTGAATCCATCTTCAACCACCTCAACAAAGCGCGCGCTTGGAGAGTAAATTGAATTAACCAGAGGGCGGTTAACCCCAGGGATGAAATACAGTTGGTCGTGTACTGCTTTTAATTGGGTAAAAAATTCCGGGTTAAAAATATCGCCACGCGCATCACACACGGAAATGAGAATGCCGTTGGCGCCACCAAACTGCTTCTCGTGTTTGGTATACACCTTCATGTATTGGTGATTAAGCGGGATATTCTTATTGAACGACGCATCTAATTGCAGTTTAGTCGCCTGCCACGCCAAGGCCACGGTGGCGATAATAAAGGCCAAGATCACCCACATGCGATGGCGGAATAAACTGCGCTCTAATAATTCCACTAAAGTTTGCATGATTAGTTTAACTCCTTGGTTTGAATGCCCGCTTCCGTTGCTAGAATCAACTTACCAGCAAACTCCGCACCATCCATCACGGCTTTACCATCAGCGCGTTGACGCGCCTTGAGCTGGTTCTGTTGCATGTTTTCTAGGCGGTAAATGACAGCGGAGTTACCAAAAATATACACCCCACCCTTGTTGCTCTCGACGATACTGTTCATGGTTGCTTGCTCTTGCGTACGCAGTGCTTGCCACTGGCCGCTATCGCCTTGTTTAAATGCATTACCGCGTAAACCGGCAACCAGTATTTCGCCTTCGACCTCAGCAATATCGAAAAAGGAGCCATGATATATCTCCTGTTCCCGTTGCCAGCTTTGACCCTGGCTGGTGCTGTGCGCTATGAGTCCCATTTCACCTGCAATGTAAAGCCCTTTGGAAGTCTCAGCAATGCGGTTAAAGTGCGGCAAGATGGAGCTAGTTTCTATCTCATAACCTTCTGGATCGTTGACCTTCAAATCATTGAGGTAGTCCCTGTCTTCGGGGTAAAGAAGGCTATCTAAAAAGCGTTTAGTCCAGTTTTGGCCACCATCTTTGGTCTCGAAGTACATTCCATAGGCACCCACAGCAACGCCGTTTTGCTTATCGAAAAAGTGAATATCTAGGCACGGTTTATCAAGATCAGGACGATATTGCAGTAACTGCCAGCTGGCGCCGCCATCGGTGGTGCCTAAGATGCTGGCATCGTGACCACATGCCCAGCCTTGTTGATTATCAATAAAGAAAACCGCTGTCAGCAGAGTATCAATGGGACTTGTGGCCTGCTGCCATTGCTCGCCATCATCGCTGTATACAATGGTGCCATGTTGGCCAACGGCGATAACGCGTGATTCTGTGGTGGTGATATCGGTAAATAACGTGCGCGTGGCACTGTCAGCCTGATAAGCCGGTTGTGGTGTCTCTTGTTGCGCGCCGACGCCAAGGGGCAAAAGCAACACCGCCCAAAGCAAGTACTTCATATCTAATTGAGCCTATAGAGGGTTAACGTGAGAGCCTCAGGCCTGCAGCAGCAGACCTGAGGAGTTCCGAGGAGATTAACGGCGCCCTTCGCGACGAAGTGCATTAGATGTAAACTCATTGTCTTGGAACGACTCAGAGAAGTCGTACATTTTCTCTTGGTTATCTAAGCCAATAGCCAAGTAACGACGTGAGTTTAGGTCGTGATAAACATCCAACGTACTCCAGTGCGTTGGTACTTCGTAATAGTTCACACCGTGGGCCATGGCTACACGATACATTTGGTCGCGGTTATCGTATAAATCGGCGACCGAAATCTGCCAGCTGTCCTCATCGATGTAAAACACGCGTTTCTTGTAAATGTGGCGAGTGCCTTCTTTAAGCGTCGCTTCAACCACCCAGACGCGGTGTTTTTCATAACGCACATGTTCTGGATTAACGTGACCAGGCTTAAGAATGTCATCGTACTCTAGCTCATCGCTATGCAATTTATAGCTGTTATACGGAATGTACATTTCTTTTTTACCTTTGAGTTCCCAGTTATAACGGTTCGGTGAGCCGTTGAACATGTCAAAGTCATCAGTAGTACGCAAGTTATCAGACGCTGTTCCTGGTGCATCATAGGCAATGTTTGGCGCACGACGGACACGGCGCTGACCGGTGTTATACGTCCATGCTTGGCGTGGCGTCAGGATTTGGTCCATGGTTTCGTGCACTAACAAGGCAGTGCCTGCAAGGCGCGCAGGCTCAGTAACACGTTGTTTAAATTTAAACAGAATATTCGACTCTTGCAGCTGCTCTGGTGTGGCCTCTGGATCCGAGTATTTCACTAACAACTGCTCATCAAAACCAATCAAGTTATACGAACCCGAGGCTGTCGGCATGGCTTGACCACCATAACGCGCAATCGATAAACCACGATAACGCAACAAGTGGTTCCACACGGCCTCTAAACCGTTCTCTGGAATTGGAAATGGCACACCAACAGCCGTATTTCTAATTCCATTTCCACCCTCTACTAACTCCGCTTCAGTGGCGTACTTCTTCGTTGCATCATAATAAAACTGCGGGAAAGAGGCACTACGACGAGTCGGATAGATATGCATTTTGAAGGTGTCAGGGTACGCCTCAAATAAGGCTATCTGACCCGGGCTCAAGAATTTCTTGTGCTGTTCTAAGTTCGACTTATCAATGGTGACAAGAACCTGATCATCTGCATAAGGGTCAGGGTGATGCATCCCTTGCTCATAATTCTCTGGTGCTTTCGTAATACCACCATCCCAAGCAGGGATAGAGCCATCTTCATTACCTGCTTTAAGTGCACCAATAGGTGTCAAATCCGCGCCCAGGCGTTCAGCCTGTTCGGGGGTTATTTTTGCCTGTACTGCAGAAGTGGCAAAGATGCCACAAAAGGCTGCTGCAATGAGGGTAGGTTTAGTTAACATGCGTGTACCCTTTTTAAATTGAATATTTAATATTAAAAGACACAAAGTCTCGGTCTGAGAAATTATTCGTCGCACCACCGCCCCAAAAAGAGCTATAGCCTACGTCGAAAGACCAAGTGTTTTGATAATTAAAGTTCAGATTAATCCCCAGCGATTTTCTATCTTCAATGAACAAGTACATTGGGTCAGGTGTAATGCCATTGACATCATGGGAGAATACGAACTTAGGTGAAAAGTTTACGCCTGAAAAAAGGTTGTAAAAATCCCCTTTGGCAATGAGGCGATATCCCCACGCCGAAGCCGTTGGGAATGGGTTTGTTTCTGGGCCATTGGAAAGTGCCATTTGTATAGCTGTGTAATCATCAGCCGGACCTTCGATGACGCCACTGCGGCCAGTCCCCGCCACGTTCAAACGCAGCTCATCGTACTCTGGCATATTATTAACACGCACCCCGCCAACTTCACCTACAACAGCCCAGCTATCAGCACCTAAGGAAGGGCCAAACAGGTGTGTGGCGGTGAATTGTAGTTGTGCCGTGTTGCGCAAGATATAACCTTGTGCCGTTTCGCCAGGACCTACAACTGACGTTGCATTGCCTTGGCTCAACTGTGAAATACCCGCAAATTCAGGGCGTAACCCAGCAACAGCTAGTTGCTCAGGCATACCAGCATAAAGAAGTTCAACGTCATCTGCTTGTAAAGGCTCATCTTCACGGAATGCAAATTCGCCAGAGAATGCAGTCTCGCCTAACGCCGTGTTAAAGCTCAAGCCATATAGTTTAATGTCCTCTGGATATTCCAACACCGCTTTAGTAAACGCCTGCAGGTCGGTGACATTGTCTTCTGTGATTTCCGTCGTCGCCAGCATCGCCAAATCATCGCCGATGGCGGTAAAGTCCGATACTTGACCAGAGATAACTGGGCGGCGGCTATGATAATTAATATAATAAAGCGCCACTTCAGTATCATTAAGTTCAGGCATAAACATACCCAGGCGCAAACCATACTGGCCGCCATCATCGGGTTCAGTTTTACCTTTGTGGCCTTTGCCTTTAAGTGCCACCTTAGTGGGGTATGCCAAGTACATATTAGCCAGCAACTGTTGCCCCGCTGCTGAATTAGGGTCAATTCCCTGCGCCGCTGCGGCCATCTGCCAATCACTGCCAAGGTTGTTGAGGCTCTCAGTTAGAAAGGCAAGGTCAATATCCGGATTGGAGGTAAAGCCTAGCTGTACGTTTTGGTTAAACCCGTTTTCAGAAGCAAAGTCATTGGTTGAGAAATAACTTCCCGATGCTGGTAGACGAGTTTCATGCCATTCGTACTGATAAAAACCTTCTAGATAGATGTTATCGGTAATACCTAGTGAGGCCCATAACATGCCGACGGGAATAAAGGCTTCTTTTACCTCTGAACCGGGGGCTTTGAGACGGTCGATATCTACAGGGTTAACATTGATACCATGAGTAATCAAAGTACTTTCGCCCCAGTTTACAACTTGTTGACCTAAACGCACAGAGAGCGGGTTGCGACCTTCATTGAAATCGAAATCGGCCCAAATAAAGGCATCAAGCAAACGAAAATCAGCACAGACTTGCTCTTTGGTTTCGTCATAGTCACAGGGATCAACCTGCTCCCCTGAGGTAGGGTTGGTGTAAGCAAAGTCACCATCCATCAACGCGAAATCATAAAAATACATGAAGCGCGAGAAGAAGCCGTACATGTCGCCATTGATGGCTAACTCATGTGTGCCTTTTAGCTGCTGTGAAAAGGTATCGCCACTATCAAAGTTTAAGTTACCCGCATCACCGTTATTAGAGTAAGCGCCAGGTTGGGCCCACACATCTGCAGATGAATAGATTGGATTCAAAGCGGCGTTATAACCGGTCCAGTCAAAGCGTGGATGGTTACTTTTACCTATGTTGGCGTCGAAGTTTCTATCTTCCGTACGAATGCTTTGTCCGTATGAAAATGTCGAGTCGAAGTTAACATCGAAGTCCCCGACTGTGAAACTGGCACTGTGTGCGGCGCTACTCATGCCGAGCATCGCTCCCCCTACACAGAGCGCTAAACGATGCTTAGCAAATAGTGGCTGTCTTATCATTGTTGCTTCCCCCCTTTGCGCGGGTAATTAAGATCAAGTTATTGTTTTTAGTGTAGTCTTATACATTAGAAAGGATACGCGAAATTTACAAACAATCTAGATTAATGGCCTGTAATAAGCGTTAATTTTCCTTTATCTGCGCTAATGGTATGACATCCTACCACTATTTTTATACATGACAATAACGTTAACGACAAATGCAATTTACAACTGTTTAAAAATAGCGCACATAAGCAGGTTGAATTAGTGAACGCGCTCTAAGCGAATAAACTTATTATTCGTATCCAATAACAAGCGAAAACGCCCACGGATGCCGATTTGTGACATATAGGGAAGCAGTTTGTTAGCCGGGAAACGAATTTTTCGCCCGGCGTCGTCAATGACTTGTACAGCAGAAATCCGGCCTTTGTAATAGGCCAGACACTGGCTGTAACTCATAGAAAGCGTGAAATAAAATTCTTTAATCTCATTCACTGAGGGCTTTATCTACCTTTTCAAATAAATCTTTGCTGAGTTTTGGTAATACCTTTAAACGCTCTAGTTGCTCTTTCATCAACTGCTGACGCGTACTATCAAAACGTCGCCATGCCAACAACGGCGTGATCAGGCGCGAAGCGTTCTGTGGATTGATATCATTGAGCTTCACTAAGGCATCACCCAATAGCGCGTAGCCCTGCCCGTCTTTGGCATGAAATTGCGTTGGGTTACTCATCGCAAAGGCACCAATAAGAGCACGTACTCGATTGGGGTTACGCCAACTAAAGTGAGGGTGTTGGTATAAACGAGTCAGATTGGCGAAGCTGTCCGAGCCTTTGCGCAGGGCCTGAAGATTAAACCATTTATCCATCACAAGAGTATCATGCTGCCAACGCGCCGCGAACTCGTCTAACATAGCGCCACTGCGAGGGTGTTGAGCAAGGATCAACGCTTTTATCGCCGCCAAAGATAAAGTCATTGAGCCCTGATGTGCCTGAGTCTCAATAAATTCGAGCTGCGTATCTACGCGCGCTAAATACCCCATACAGGTCGCGAGTAACGCTCGCTTGGCAACGCTTTGCTGCGATTGCTGCTTATCGTCGCTGAGTTGGGTCACTACTTCGCTCAGCAGCACTTGCAAGTGCTCGGCAATTTGTTGCGCAAATGCCTCAGTCACAGCAGTGATGGCATCAACAGGGACTTGATCAAAATGAGCACTCAAGGTATCAAAGCTAGGTAGCTGTAATAGCTCTGCGACTAAGGCCAGATCATGTTCTTGACCGGCTAGTGCGGCATTAAGTAAGTCACTCAACGTGGCTAACACTGCTTCATCAAGCTGGGCTTTTTCGCCCCGCCCAAGTTCGTCTAGGATACACCCGCTTAATGCACTTTGCTGCGCATCCCAGCGGGAGAAGTCGCTGCTAGCATGGCGCACTATATGCAATTGATCGTTAAGGCTCTGCTCAAACTGAACTTTAACCGGCGCGGAGAAATCCTCAAACAGCACCGCTACGGGTCGCTCGGTGATGTTATCAAACACGAACTGCTGTTCACTTTGGTGTAACTGCAATACGTTATCAGCGACGCCATGCGCATTTAAGCTCAATGCCTTACCTTGGCTATCAAGCAGTTCAATCGCCACAGGGATGAGCAAATTATCTTTGCTTGGTTGATCTGCTGTCGGGCTATGATGCTGACTCAGGGTGAGTACATATTGCTGCTGTTGCGCGTCGAACTGTTCCTGAACATGCACTTGTGGGGTACCCGATTGGCTGTACCAGTGTTTAAACTGTGAGGCATCAAAGCCATTCGCATCACTCATAGCGCTAATGAAATCATCACAAGTCACCGCTTGGCCGTCATGACGCTCGATGTAGCACTGCATGCCTTTTTGGAAGCCTTGCTCACCCAGCAATGTATGCAGCATACGGATCACTTCGGCGCCCTTATCATACACTGTCACGGTATAAAAATTATTCATTTCTAATACCTTCTCAGGGCGAATAGGATGAGCCATTGGCCCCGCATCTTCAGCGAACTGATGTGTGCGCATCACCTTCACCGCATCAATTCGGTTGAGGGCCCGTGAGCCTAGATCGCTGCTGAACTCCTGATCTCGAAACACCGTCAACCCCTCTTTCAAAGAGAGCTGAAACCAATCCCGACAAGTCACACGGTTACCGGTCCAATTATGGAAGTATTCGTGACCGACAATAGACTCAATCAAATGGAAATCGCGATCCGTTGAGGTTTCTTCATTGGCGAGCACACATTTCGAGTTAAAGACATTTAACCCTTTGTTTTCCATCGCTCCCATATTGAAAAAGTCGACCGCCACTATCATGTACACATCAAGGTCGTATTCAAGATTAAAGCGCTGTTCATCCCATTGCATTGCCCGCTTGAGCGACGCCATCGCATGCGGGGCTTTACTTAAATTCCCCTTATCTACATAGAGCTCTAATGCCACGTCACGACCAGAGACGGTTGTGTAGCTATCACGTAATACGTCGAAGTCCCCGGCTACCAAGGCAAATAAGTAGCTTGGCTTTTTAAAGGGGTCGTGCCAAGTTGCAAAGTGGCGGCCATCGGCTAAGTCACCGCTGGCAATCTTGTTGCCATTTGACAGTAGATAGGGGAACTGGGCTTTATCCGCTTTGATGGTGACCTCGTACTCGGCCATAACATCGGGTCTATCAAGGAAGTAGGTGATTTTACGAAACCCCTCAGCTTCACATTGGGTGCAATAAGCACCGTCTGATAAATACAGGCCTTCTAATGAGCTATTGGTTTGTGGCGAACAGGCCGTTGTTATCTCTAGTACAAAGTGTTGTGGCACATCGCGCAGCAGTAATTGCTCGTCGTTAATGTCGTAGTTGGTGAACGTATGACCATCAACTTTCACTTCTTTAAGAGTTAAATCTATACCATCTAACACTAAGTCGTTTGCCGGGTTTGCCTCATTGCGACGCACCTCGGAGCGGGCATACACTGTGGTTTGCGTCGGCTGTAAATCAACGTCCAAGGTAAGGGTATCAATAAAAAAGTGAGGGGGTTGGTAGTCTTTTAAATACTTCGCATTGCCATGCTGGGAGGTCATATAGGACAGTCCTCTGTTGCTCATAGTGGGCATCAGGTGATGCCCACGTTATAGGTTATTCGCTACGTTGCGCTTGTGTTTCAGGCTGTAAGTGTTTTGGCTCTAGCTTTAAAATCTTAATACCGAAATAAGCATAGATCACTGCTAACACTGGATTAATCAAATTAAAGAAGGCGTATAGAGCGTAATCAAATGGGTTAATTAGCAGGACACTTTGCATGTAGGCACCACAGGTATTCCAAGGGATAAGTGGGCTGGTTATAGTGCCGCCATCTTCTAACGTACGTGACAAATTCACTGGGCGTAAGCCCCGTTTTTTGTATTCTTCTTTAAACATTCGACCCGGCACGACAATAGCAATGTACTGATCAGCAGCGACTAAATTGGTGCCGATACATGTGGCGATAGTGGATGCGATAAGCGAACCTGTGGATTTAGCTATTTTTAAGATGCTGCGCACAAACACATCCAGCAGGCCGGTCTTTTCCATGATAGCGCCGAACATCAACGCCATCATAATGAGCCAAGTGGTAGTCAACATCCCTGACATGCCGCCGCCTGAGAGCAAGCTATCCATTTTTGCATTGCCAGTTTGAATAGCAAAACCGTCAAAAAAGGTTGCCCAAACTAGCTTAAAATAGCCAACTAATTGGCCTTGGGAGACATCCACTTGGCTGGCTAATAATTCGCCTTGGAACAGCAGCGCCCACACCGCGCCTAATACTGCCCCAATAGAAATTGCCGGGAATGCCGGCATTTTGCGAATAGCCAGTGCCAACAACACCACTAAAGGCACCAAGTTGACGATGCTAATGTTAAAGTTGTCCTGCAACAGCCCAACCATGTTATCTATGCCTGCGGTATCACTGCTCACATCGGCGTTAAAGCCCATAAAGATGAAAATAATCACGGCTATCACAAAACTCGGAACCGTGGTCCAAAGCATGTGGTGGATATGAGTAAATAAGTCGGCCCCTGCCACTGCTGGCGCAAGGTTAGTGGTTTCCGACAGTGGGCTGAGCTTATCGCCGAAGTAAGCACCGGATATAACCGCACCGGCGGTGACCACAGGATCTAAGTCTAACCCATTGGCTACCCCGAGTAAGGCCACACCTATGGTAGCTGCGGTCGTCCAAGAGCTACCGATACTCATCGCCACAATTCCGCATATAACGCAGCTTGCGGCATAAAACCAATGCGGGTTAATAATTTGTAGGCCGTAATAGATGAGCGTCGGCACGGTGCCCGATAGCAGCCAGGTGCCAATCAAGGCACCGACCATCAACAGTATTAATATAGCGCCTAAGGAGATGGTGATGCCTTTAATCATCGCCTCTTCAAGGGTTTTCCAGGTATAGCCGTTTTTTAAACCGATCAATGCTGCGGTGAACGTCGCAAACAGTAAGGCTATTTGATTGGGGCCTGACGACGAGCTGTCACCATAGAGATACACCGCTGCGCCGAGCAAACAAATAAGCACGACGATGGGGATCAATGCATCAAGAAACTTAGCTTCTTTGGTGGTTGTCACAATGATTCTCCTGCCCTCGCCTTAAGCACGACACACGAGGGTTATTGTTATTATCAGCGCAAAGAGTACCAGAGGAAAACATTTTTAACACCGTCTAAACGACAAAAAGGGCGCTCAAAGCGCCCTTTTTCGTGGTTTTTGGTTACTTATTGTTCTTCGCCAATCGCCCTTGTCTAATATAATCTTGGGTGATCAACGCCGCCTCTTCCAAGAATGGGTCGAATTCATCTAATACCTCAGGGGCATCATCAACGTCTTCCACTTTTTCCAATCCTAGACGCGCAAGCCGTTCGTTGGTGCGCTTCAAGGCAAGCTCTTTGCGCTCATCACGTTGGTTAAGGCGCTCTTTCTCATTCAAAGAGATGAATTTACGATCTTTCTCTTCTTTGTACTTTTTGATGTCTTGCATCACGTAATTGAACTCAGGCTCACTGGCAACACGCTTATCGTGCTCCTTCGCCAAATAATTGATGGTGTCATCAAGGGTATCGACCATCGCGTAATTAGCACGGACAATGCTATCCCATGGCAACGCATTGTCTTCTTGACTCTCTCCCCACTCTGCAGGGTCTATCGGAGAAGGCAATTCAATATCAGGAACCACGCCTTTGTGCTGGGTACTACCACCATCAATACGGTAGAACTTAGCGATGGTGTACTGCACGCTACCCAGTGGGTTGTCGTACAAGTCGTAGTTGCGTCCCAGGCCTCGGTGTTGCTGCACCGTGCCCTTACCAAAGGTTTGCTCACCAATGATCACCGCACGACCGTAATCTTGCATAGCCGCCGCGAAAATTTCCGATGCCGATGCGCTGTAACGGTCCACTAATACAGTCAATGGACCATCATAATAGGTCACACCATCACGGTCTTTTTGCTGCTCAATTCGCCCATTAAGAGTATGAATTTGCACCACCGGCCCTTGATCGATAAACAAGCCTGTCAGCTTGGTGGCTTCGTACAAGGAGCCGCCACCATTTTGGCGTAAATCAATAACTACGCCATCTACTTTTTGCTCTTTTAACTTGACCAGCTCGCCTTTAACATCCTCAGAGAGGTTGTTATAAAAGCCTGGAATTTCAATCACGCCAATTTTGCTGGTCAGTTCAGAATAGCTGGCTTCGAACACACTCGATTTCGCAGCACGGTCTTCAAGACGCACTTTATCACGTGTGATCTCTACTACTTTGGGCATGCCGTGGTCGTCTTTCCCCTCTAGGTACTGCAACCGCACCACAGTGCCTTTAGGGCCTTTAATTAGATCAACGACATCATCTAAACGCCAACCGATCACATCAACAAAATCGTCTTCCCCTTGAGCAACACCGACAATGCGGTCTTCGGGGCTGATTTCACCGGTTTTATCCGCTGGGCCGCCGGGCACTAGAGAGCGAATAACGGTGTAGTCTTCGTCGTAACTGAGGACCGCGCCAATGCCTTCGAGTTCAAGATCCATGTCCATCTTGAACTGCTCAGCACGTCGTGGTGATAAATAGGAAGTATGAGCTTCAATAGAACGCGCGAACGCGTTCATAATAATTTGGAAAGCGTCTTCGCTTTTTGTTTGCACTAGGCGTTTTAACGTGTAGGTATAGCGTTTTTCCAATACCTCTTTGATGCCTTCCCAGTCTTTGCCGGTCAGCTTCAAACGCAGCGCATCGTATTTGACCTTTTGTCGCCATAACTCATTGAGTTCTTCCTGCGTTTTCGCATAGGGCGCCTGTTCACGGTCAAAGTAATATTTGTCGTCCTTAGTGAAGTCAAATTCATTCTCAAGTAAAGACAATGAATAGTCATAGCGCTCGAAACGACGCTTCATACTAAGGTTAAATAAATCATAGGCAAAATCGAGTTTGCCGGATTTCAACGCATTATCAAACTTATCACGATATTGCTCGTACTTAGCAATGTCCTGCTCTAGGAAGATAGTGCGATTGAAATCCAACGATTCAATGTAACGGTCGTACATTTGCTCCGACAGTTCATCATTGAATCGTATTGGCTTGTAGTGTGCACGTGTGAAGAGATTCGTCACTCGTTTACTTGCTGTACTGTGTTGCGACTCCTGCTGTAAGGTCGGCAAATCAGCCATGGTGACCTTATCCAGTGAGGCTAAGGCCGGTGCTGCTACAAGGGCAGCGACCAGTGGGATGAGTGAAAACGACTTACTCATGCACAACTCCTTCTTTTTATACTAGGTATAAGCTATCTGCTTTAGTTTTTACCTGCATGCCGGTGACTAATTCAACGTGGATATCATCTTTGTTGACTTCAGTGATAGTACCGTTGACTAGCGCCTGACCTAGTTTAACTTTAACTTTGGTATTAGCCTTGACCTTGTCGCTTGGCAAAGGTTCAACTTTGTTACTACGACGCGGTGCAGGTTCTGCATTCTTTTTGACTTTAGCGCCTTTAGGGTGAGGCTTACCAGGTCCACTTGGACGTTTTTTGTAACCCTTTGTATCACCGTCTTTAGCACCACGAGCAGGCTTTTTACGTTTAGCCATTTTTGCGCGGCTTTGCTCAAGCGCAGTTTTTGCATGCTCAACGTGCTCTTGCTCTACTTTTTCTGCTTGGTTGCCATCTAAATCAACGCGGTATTCGTTGTTAACAACCGCTTCAAGGTAGCGCCAGTGTGAAGTGTACTTTCTCAACGCTTGACGAACTTGCGTTTTGCTGACCTTTTCACTGCCTTCAATACGCTCAGCAATGTCTTTAAAAATACCGACTTTAAGTGGCTTAATGCCTTCTTTTTGTTTAAAACAATTGGGAAATTCCTGGTATAGGAATTCCAATACTTCGTTTATGTCTTTTAGCTTGTTTGTGGTTTCCATTTCTAAACCTTAAATTTACATCTGCTCGTCTTGCGCCGAGTCGACATAGTGTTCAACCCAGTCCATTAATTCTTCGTGTTCAGCATCGAGAAGCGCGGTGTCTCCGCGTAATTGCTCCCAAATACCGTTAATTATTTCATCTATGCGTTCGCAGCTTAGATCATCATCCAAGCGTTCCCATGCATGGTGGATTAGTTCGTTGTAACGCTCAGTAACGAACTCCTCTTCCCCTTCCCAGTCGCCAATATCGGACTGTGCGAAAAGGTAGTCATGTACACTAAGTAAGTCTTTCATTACAGGTATTTTTCGATGCTGTGAACTAGCTTCTCAAGGCCCTGCTTATCTTGCTCATCGAACCGTCCCACTGTCGGGCTGTCAATGTCAAGAACGGCAATGGCATTTCCTTGCTTTTTCACCACCACCACAACTTCAGAGTTTGACGCCGCATCGCAGGCGATATGCCCAGGGAATTGATGAACGTCAGTTACCAGTTGAGTGGTGTCTTCAGCAACAGCTGTACCACACACACCTTTTCCAACTTCAATGCGTACACACGCTGGTTTTCCTTGGAACGGCCCTAACACCATTTGTTGTGGCGACTCCAAAATGTAAAACCCTGCCCAGTTTATATCCTCTAAAGACATAAATAACAGCGCACTAATGTTCGCCATATTAGCAATTTGATTGGTTTCATCACTGACCAGCGCGAGTGCTTGCTGTGTCAGGGATTCATAAAAGGCTTCTTTACTCATTCACACTACTACTTCACATAGAATACGCAGTGTTTAAGGTACTCTTTGTGGCGCGCAAATGAAACCTTTTATCATGAAAAAAGTGATGCAGTCGCTTGAAAAAACGCTGATTGATTATTTTTACGCCATGAAGATAGGTAAGATTAAGCTTCGCGGGCGCTGCCCCGGCGCAGGGCAAACAAGAACAGTCCACTTCCAAGTGCCGCCATCAGTGCGTTGACAATGAGTAAAAACCCCGCCTGCGCGCCAAAAGCATAACTGAACAACGCCCCTCCTAGTAGACCTAATGTGAGTACGCCGCTGTAATGCACTTTATTGTACTTGTACATTAGCAAATAGCCGGGGACGACAAACACAGCCATCGCCAATCCCAAGATATGGGCGTTAGCAATAGCAGATAGTAATACGGCAAAAAATAATTGCGCGCCGTTTTGCTGTGCCCCTAAGGCGTAATAAATGCCTAACACCACACCAATCAATACCGGTGCTAATAAGGAATATAAAACTGCTTTTGCGAGGGTGTGTTTCATAATAGTGACTGCTGAACATGATTTATGAAAGCATTGCAGATCTGCAAAATCCTGCCAATAGCGACGTTAGTCGTAGAAAGCAAAAAGGCCTCAGCATATGCTGAGGCCTTTAATAGTGGCGGAGAGATAGGGATTCGAACCCTAGATGGGCTATTAACCCATGCCGGTTTTCAAGACCGGTGCATTCAACCGCTCTGCCATCTCTCCTGAAGCGGTACTTAGATAACTGCGTCACCTAAATAAAAATTAAGTGGCGGAGAGATAGGGATTCGAACCCTAGATGGGCTATTAACCCATGCCGGTTTTCAAGACCGGTGCATTCAACCGCTCTGCCATCTCTCCGCAGCGGCGTGCATATTAGTGAAATGCCTGACGTTTGTGAAGAGTTATTTTAAAATAATGTTCTAAATGGCTATTTTTTATCACAATCGCACAGCAATCGAACAATTTGCGAATTTTGCAGTCTATTGAAAGGTAAAGGTTTGCCCATATATAGAAGACTTGGTAATCTTTAACTCAGGTGCCCTCGGGTACTTCGAGGATCGATTTCAATTTAAGGAGTTTCACAATGGCGTTTAATAACTCGTACAGCTCGGCTAAGCCGGTGATGTCGACCATTGAGACAAATAAGGTTTTAAAAAACACTTACTTTTTACTCGCGATGACGTTGGCATTTAGTGCTGTGACAGCGGGTATTTCAATGGCGCTTAACCCACCGTTCTTTACCGGTATCGTTTGTTCACTGATTGCCCTCGGCATGTTGTTCATTATCAACAAAAAAGCAGACTCTTCAGCGGGTGTGCTACTGACCTTTGCCTTTACCGGTATTCTTGGTTTCGGCCTCGGTCCGATGTTGAACCACTATGCTGCGATGGCAAACGGCCCAATGTTGATCATGCAAGCACTAGGTTCAACGGCGCTGATCTTCTTTGGTCTTTCTGCTTATGCACTAACGACTAAGAAAGACTTCTCCTTTATGGGCGGTTTTTTGATGGTTGGCTTGGTTGTTGTGATTATCACCAGCATCGTTAATATCTTTATCGGTAGCTCGATGGTGTTCATGGTCACTAATGCAGCCGTTGTGCTTATCATGTCAGGCCTCATCCTGTTTGATACCAGCCGCATCATTAACGGTGGTGAAACTAACTACGTGCGTGCAACTGTGGCGTTGTACCTAAACGTATATAACTTATTCACTTCGTTACTGCACCTACTTGGCGCAGCTGATGACTAATTAGCAATATTTGCTAAAATGAGCCCCATTCATTGGGGCTTTTTTGTGGATGTAATTTGGCCAGCTTCGTATTATCACTGCATAGCGCACCGAGTGATGCCATCACTTTGGTGGCGCTCAAACGCTTTGTTGACAATGCCCTCTCGCTTGGGCACCAAATAAAAACGATTTTTCTCTATCAAGATGGGGTTTATCATGCGCTGGATCAGTTCGATGTCAGTAGCGATGAATTCGATGTCGCAGCGCTGTGGCAGCAGCTCTTTGATAGCGGAATTGAATTGAGCCTGTGTATCACCGCAGCTAACAAGCGTGGCATTGACACCGAGCAGGTTAAACTATTTACCGTCTCGGGACTTGCAGAGTTTGCCATGCTCGCCACTGACGCCGACAGGTGGGTACAATTCAAATGAATAACATCTTAGTCATCTCTAAACACGGGCCCTATCATCAGCAAAGTCTGCGCGAGTCCTTAGATATGGTCCTTATTTTCGCCGCTATTGATCAGCAGGTTACCTGGTTACTAGAAGGTGCAGCGGTACTCTCACTAGTGAAAAATCAACGCCCCAGTGCGCAGCAACAAAAAGACTTCACTAAAGCCATCGGCATGTTGGAAATCTATGATATCGAATCTGTCTATGTGTGCGCCGATGCGCTGAACGAGCATGGCTTGAGCACAGATGACTTGGCGGTAGACGTACAAATCGCCCAAGACAATGACAAGCGTGCACTAATCAAGCAAGTGGATAAGGTAGTGACTTTATGAGCAAAGGTACATTATTCATTGTGCGTAGCGCACTTAGCGAGCACCCTGCTCTGAGCAGCATCATTAGCAAGGAAGACGGCGTGTTACTGCGCGCTGAGGCCTGTTACAATGCGTCGGCTTTTGTAGGGCTGGGTGTGGCCACTTATGCCCTTGAACAAGATGTGAATGCCTGTGGCGGGCACCATCGCACAACAGGTGTCACCGTGATTAACGATGCGCAATGGGTCGAATTGACCTTACAATACCAACGAACAATCAGTGAGTAAATCAGTGAGTAACATGATTGAATTCAACGGCCAAGAAATAGCAACAGACAAACAAGGCTATCTGCTCGATAGTAGCCAGTGGCATAAAGAGTTAGCCCCAGTTATCGCCGCGCAAGAGAACATTGAACTCACAGACGCGCATTGGGAAGTGGTGATGTTTGTCCGTGACTTTTATCAGGAATTTGATACCAGCCCAGCGATTCGTATGCTGGTAAAGGCCATGGCAAAGAAACTGGGAGAGGACAAGGGTAATAGCAAATACTTGTATAAGCTCTTTCCCAAGGGGCCGGCAAAACAAGCAACTAAAATAGCCGGTTTACCCAAACCGGCTCGATGTATTTAGCCTTACCACCAACAAGCTATGCTGAGCTTGTCAGGATCATCTGGCAGGCTCAGAAACTTTTCTTTTGAGCCAACATACCACCTTTTAAAGTTTCTTCGCTTTGCGCCGAAAGGGGATAGTCCAAGCACCAAACTTATACCTTCCTGAATATCTTCGTTTCCGTAATCGGCCCCGCCCTTAAGCTCCTTCTTAATTCGAGGAACCACCACACGATAGGTTTTCTCTGCTTCTTCTTTAGCAAATATCTGCTCCACACCCATTGTTAAGGTGGTAAGGGGCGATGCAGTTCTCAAGTCCTTTAGGAAGGCAGCGAAGCGTCCCTATTCGGTACTTTTAAGTTCCATTTTGAGTTCTCCATTATCACATAAAAAATGATTAGGTCCGTCAAGGTAAAAACGATGATATCTATCGTTATATTTGCCTCCTGCTCCCAATAAATAATAACGGGCGCAAAAATCAAACAAATACTGGAGGCAAGATAACAACACCCTATTAGCTTCAGCTTACCCCCAGTGAAGATTTTGCGTTCATAGCCTATACCGTATAAAGCAATGACCGCAAAAAATGTCGTTACTGTAGATGCAGTATTAACAGCCATAGAAAAGTAAGACTGCTCCATTTCTTGGTAAGCTGAAAACGGTACTGCGCTAGCCAATGAATTTCCAATTATGAGTAACCAAAAAAATAGCTTCGCTAAAAATTTGAACCTCATAGAGCCCTACTCTAGCTTAATCTAAGCCATTAAGGGCGCCACGTACACTGCGATACAGGGCTCCCATGGTCGAGTCAAAGACCCACTTAATCATTTTATAAGTAAGCTCAAACGCTTTGCCCACGACCTTGCCCGCGAAAACCAGCATATGCCCTAATAAACCCAAGGTTTGCTCGGCAAAACGCGCAGATGCCTTCGCTACTTGTTCTAAGGTACGCGCGACCATATCGTAAAATGTCAACGAGCTGCTGATCGCCGCTTGCGTTACCACTGCCGTGTAATACCCGGAGTCTTTCAACAAGGTGATCAATGCTGAGCTTATTTTATCCGCCCAATGGCTTGAGAATGACGCCTGAGCTCTGTCTTCAAAACGAAGGCGCACAGGCTGGCTCAAGAAATTATCTGAGCGCTGCTTTAAGGTGGACCAGTCGCTGGCACTAGCGGTGTTTAAGTAACCTGGAGTGCCATCGAGCTTATGGGCCGACACGTTAAGGCCTTGGCCATCGTCGAGGCGGAATTCACTGCCATTAAACGGCGCGTGAATAAAAGGCCAAAGCGGCACTTTAGGAACCGGATCGGCACCATGAGTAGAGCGGTATATATTCTCTAGCTTCGTAGTAGTTGAGCGGGCAAAATCGGTCTTACCTACACGCGGTGCGCCAAAGGTATATAGTTTAGTTGGCAAAGAATACTCGGTATTCACCCAATCAGCGGTCAATTGTGCCAACGCCCCGCCTAAGCTGTGGCCAACACAATGCACAACACCTGTGTTGCCGGCTTTGCGGTTACTATCAACAAACTGAGCAAACGCCTGCTTCATGGAGTTGAAGGTTTTATTAAATCCGGCGTGCACCATTTTATTACTGCTGCTGGCGCTGAGACCACAGTTTAAGTCTGTCAGTCCATCACGTAATGAGGCAGTACCACGAATCGCAATAACGCTATCGCCGGCAAACTCGTTGATGCCTTTACCAACAAAAGCAAAGCCCGTGCTTAAGCCGAACAGATGAGAGAAAAAACCACCTGAGACACCGTCAACAACACTGTCACCGGTGACAAACTCAAATGAGTTACGTAGATTAGGGCCAACGATAGAGCGCACATCTAGCACCTTACTTGCACCTTTAGCACGGTACGCCATGGCGGCGAGTTCAGAGGCCTGACGCGGGGAAAGAGTGTTCATAATTACTTAATTCCTTGTATGAGTATTTTTTTGCGTCGCTAAACCGCAGCGATCAGTCTAAGTTGCAGACACCATAAATAGTTTGATATCTGCCCGGTACATCTTTAAATTCAAAGTCGTATATTTTTTCTTCACGCCCTATATCACAGTGCAAATCTTTAAGTTTGGCGGCAACAATATCATTTCCTTCAACTTGACCAATCAACGTGCCCCAGAGCGTGTATTTTTTATCGTCAACAATGACATAAATTGCTTGCGCGATGCCTTCGTTATCGAACATATTGCCCGGCTTTGACGATTCAATATTCTTTTCTTCAAAGTGAAAACGGCCCTGCTCGTCAGTGGTCACACTGTCACTGTAAACGTCGCCATAACTAATATCACGGTGAATGGTCATGTGCGCCAGCGCGTCGCCGTTGTGTTGCACTTGGCCATACACTTCGGGTGATAACTGTACGGTGTGTTTTTTAAAAATTCCGAACATAGCGAATACCTTTATAGAAAGTACTAACAGTGATATACCAACGAGTACAGTGGCAGAGAGCTTAAGCTGTCGGTACCACGACCCAGATTCAACATTGGAATTATCTATCAAAGCGAAGCTCCACATAGTGAAGCGCAACGAGGAAGGGGGACATACCTATGCAGTATGGCGATTCTTCCCTGAGCGCAATTCATTCCTTGGCTAAATGCAAACAACGCATATAACCTGTTTGAGTATGTTCACATATTGTAAACAACACAGTGAACAAAACTCAATCACTATTTGGCATAAAAAAAGGCGCTCTTATAGCGCCTTTTAATACTTTTCATACTAATGACTTATTTGGTGTAAGCCTTTGGCATCTCACTATCCGTGGTATAACGCTCACGTAATTTATCATGACGCGACTGAGTTGAGACCTCAGTACCGTTTATCCACACTTTTTCAATGCGTGTACTGAACTCGAATGGATCAGCACTCCAAAGTACCAAATCAGCGGGTTTACCCGGCGCAATTTGCCCTACATCTAAATTAAATGCCGAGGCAACATTACTGGTGATCGCTGCTAGTGCTCCTTGCGTTGTCATGCCATATGACACGGCATTGCCCGCATCAAAGCGCAATTGATACAAATTGTGAGCGCTATCTCCAGCAATGGTCAGGATCACGGTGACGCCTGCTTGCTCCAATTTAGCAGCGTTCTCCAAATGAGCGTGCATTGAGTCAAAACTACCTGGCAGGTTATCCATGGCACTGATCACCACAGGTGTATCACTGTCAGCAAGCTGCTCGGTAATTAATACGGCATCTTGCGCCCCGGCAAAAACCATGTCGACATCAAAGCGTGCTTTTACTTTGAGCAGCTCTAACATATCCGATGCCCGCGACACATCGATCACTAGCGGGATTTCTTTGGCAAAGACTGCATCGAGGATTTCTACCTCTTTGCCTTTGGACTTATCGTCGTCTTCATCACGTTCACTGTGCTTTTCTAGCGTATCAATCAGTGTTTGCAACGACAGCGCACGTGAGCCTTCATGTTTAGCTCCAAGCTTTACATATAAGGCCACGCCTTGGCGGGTTACACTGTCAAATTCGCCTGATAACGACACCAATGACGCCAGGCCGGCAAAAATATCATCGCCACCGTAGGGTGCAATCACATTGCTGGTAATACCGCCTTTGCGTGCATAAGGGATTAAGCTTGAGCGCGGATTGAACGCTAAGCTTGGGTCGAAAGTCATTGTCGCTTTTTTATCACCGCCATCACGCGAGTCTGCAACGGCACTGACCTCCACAAGGCCTAAGCCGTTCAGCGAGCCAATAAAGCCCGGAGTGAGGATTTTATCCTCAGCATCAATAATGGTATCGGCGCTCACTTCACTGGGGTTCACAGCAACAATGTTACCGTTTTCTATTACCACTGTTGCGTCTTTTAATACGCCCTGCTGTGCTGCAGTATAGACCGTGGCATTGGTAATCGCCAAGCTTTCAGCGTAAGTTTGCGTGCTCATTACGAAGGCGGCGCTAATTGCTGTCAATTTAAATAAGTTCATCATACAACTCCTTAGCGTTGGCCTAACATAAAGTCACTTTGTGCTTGGTATTTTTCATCGTTACGGTCATACACTTTGGCACCGTCGATAAATACCTGCTCTGCTTTGGCATACACACTGAATGGGTTTTGATTCCAAAGTACCACATCGGCTTGCTTGCCTGCGCTTAAGGTACCCGTTTTATCTGCTACGCCCAGTGATTTTGCAGCATTGGAGGTGATCCACTTAATCGCATGCGCTTCATCAATGTCGAAGCCATTATCATTGGCGCGATACATTACTTTCGCCGCTTCTTGGTTTAGGCGCTGAATTGTGGTGTCAGAGTCTGAATGCACAATAGCGCAGGAATTTTTAACCGCATCTACGATGGCAACATTCTCTTGTACCATGTCATAGGCTTCCATTTTGAATCCCCACCAATCTGGCCACAATGCGGCACAGTTGCCATTTTCAGCGAGTAAATCAGCGATTTTGTACGCCTCGATACCATGGTGGAACGTGCCTGAGTGGTAGCCAAACTCTTTACCTAAATCAATCATCATCGCCATTTCTTCAGCTTTATAGCAATGATTGTGAATGAGAATGTCACCGTCCAATACCGCACTGAGCGTATCTAACGTAATATCACGCTCAGGCGCTTCTACGTTTTTACCCGCATCGTAATCCGCTTCATACTTCTCCCAAGCACGCTTGTACTCAGTTGCGTCAATCCATGCCTTTCGGTAACCCGCCATGTTGCCCATTCGCGTTGATGGCAACACACCTTTACTGCCATAAACGCGCTTAGGGTTCTCACCACAAGCCATTTTTAAGCCATAGGGTGCCTCAGGAAACTTCATTCCCTGCATGGTGTGCGACGGTACATTTTTTAGCGTCACGCTGCGCCCACCGAATAAGTTCGCTGAGCCTGGTAAAATCTGCAAAGTGGTGATCCCGCCTTCACGGGCACGGTTAAACCCAGGGTCTTGCGGCCACACTGAATGCTCTACCCACACGGCTGCGGTGTTAGGGCTGGTCATTTCATTACCATCTTGGTGTGATTCTACCGCTGGACTTGGATAAGCACCGAGGTGGGAGTGGACATCAATGATGCCAGGTGTCACCCATTTACCTTCTGCGTTGATGGTGACATCGGCTTGCACGTCCAGGTCTTTGCCTACCTGCTTAATTTGCCCGTCAACCATGTACACATCGCCGGCATCGATGCGCTGACCATCACCCGTTAATACTGTGGCATTGGTGATCAACGTCGATTGACGTGGCATAGGCTGATAAGTACTTGGATAGGGGTTCTTTTCGATAGATATTTTTTCGCCTTGCGGACCGTCACTTTGCTGGCAACCGGCTACTGCCAGCGCCACGGCAACAGCACTTAGGCTTGCTGTGTATTTACGCATTGTTTTCATCACTCCGTTTTTTGCGTAACTTTAACCAATCATTGCGCAAAATGCGAAAATTTAAGGTTAATGAACAGTAAACTGAGATGAAAAAGAGAGGGTTATGGGTACACGCTTGGCAAAAATGATTAAATAAAAAACAACAGTGCCGACGCCTTGAAGTGGGTTATCCTGACACCCGTAGTTACATCTGCCGTGACTCAATCCCAGCGACTGATGAGGATGAGCCGTCAAACTCGAAAAAGCGTCACCCTTTTCAACAAAAAAAGCAAAAAAAAGTGTGTCCAAATAGGGTCGCCAATACCTTGAAAAATGGTGCGCTTTGCGCCCTTCGACACACTTGACACAGATGCTTACATTCGGAGACACCTTATTCATGCTATGAACAATTATGTGGCGCATACTTACATTGCACCCGACGAATGTACTAAGGAGAATACAATGAAACGCACCGCATTATTAACCAGCGCTTTGGCCCTTGGCCTACTTTCAACTACAGCCTCTGCAGATAGCTCAAAATTTGTAGCTGCCGATAACAGCGCTGGTACCGAGTTGTGTATGGCAATTACTAAAAACAGCCCACTGAAACTGCGCCGCTCTATGAAAGAGCATTACGTTAATACCTACACCATGGAAAACAAATTAGCGTGTAATGATTTAACTGTTCGCCAATTTGCCAGCCTCTATGGCTTCGATCGCAGCCTCAAAGTGCTCAATATAGAGCGCCTAACTGAAACCTCTATTCGCGATTTAGCTGCCAAAAACGACACCGATTCTTTTATGGTGTACGGCTCAAAGTAATATCACCTTTGATTCCATCCCTGGAAGTAAAGCCCGCCAATGCGGGCTTTTTTTACAGCCAATAAGCAAGCGCACCGAACGCACCGCCAAAGACCCCTCCCCATACGACTAACCAGCCTAAGTGAGCGCGGATCATCGTTTGAATAATCTCTTTGACCATGGCTGGGGTTAACTCATCTAAGCGCTGGCTCACCAGTTGCTTAACCTGCGCCTGCAAATCGCTACCACCGCCTAGTTGCGCAATAATCTGCTCGCGTGTTTGTTCATCTTGTAGCATTTCTGCGATGGCCTCACGCATTTTATCAGCAAACGGCTCACGCATCGGCTCGAGCGCTGCTCGACCACCAAACATACCGAGCATGGACCCAAACTGTGACTGCTCTATCACCTGTACCAACTTATCAAAAGCCAGCGACATATCCAGATGGTTTATTAATGCGTCCATTTGCGGCGCTGGCATCTGCGCTGAGGCCTTTTTAAGGTTCTCAGGAGATAGAAACTGCTCTTCAATGAGCTCATGTATCCCTTGTTTAAACGCATTAAATTTAATCTGCACCACACCTGAGCCGTACAATAACGGCACTTTTTCGAACAGCATATGCACGGCAAGCCAATTGGTTAGTGCGCCTGATAACGCAAATAACCCCATGCTCAACAACAGTGGCTGCTCTAGGTGCCACCCGACTAATGTAACAATGAGGGCAATCAATGACGTTACACTGCTTTTATTCACGCGTTCACTCCTTCTAAAATCGCTGCACACTATTTTAACGTGGGATTAGACTTTGCGGAAAATTTTTGCATCAATCAACAACTTTGCCATACTCATATCACCGCACTCTAAATTTGCTAACTTGCCATGTGGAACGCCGTCGCCCAAGTAATTAGTGATACCTTAGCTACTCCTTTCGAAATCACGCAAAAGCAGCAATTAAGTAATTCCTCGGCCGATATGCTATTTCGTATCAGCGATGGGCAACATACACTTTTTGTTAAAGTTGCCCCGCTCAGTGCGCTGGAGCGTCTTGAGTGCGAAGCGCAAAGCTTGTCGCTATTAACACAAGAGTCGTTGTTTTTGGTACCGGATTGCTTAGCCACAGACACCACACTGGAGTTTGCTTTTAACATTATAGAGTGGCTGGATTTTAGTGACCCTACCCCTCCCAGCTGGGCAAAAATGGGTGAATATCTGGCGATGATGCATCAAAAGCACGAACAGGCCATGTTTGGCAATGAACAAGACAATTTCATTGGCGTTACTGCACAGCCCAATCGATGGCACAAAAAGTGGGATGTATTCTTTAGTGAAGAACGTATCGGCTGGCAAATGCAGTTACTGGCGGAAAAAGGGTTTCACTTTTGTGATATCGATACGTTAGTGGATTGTGTAAAAGCACGCTTGCACAGCCACAACGTGCAACCGTCATTATTACATGGGGATCTGTGGCGTGGTAATGTCGGCTTTGTTAACTCCGTCCCATGTCTATACGATCCAGCCTGTTATTACGGTGATAGAGAAGCGGATATTGCCATGACACGGTTATTTGGCCCTTTCCCAGACGCCTTTTATACCGCTTATAACGCACACTACCCGCTGGCGCACGATCATCGCTCCCGCGAGGGAATATACAACCTCTATCACCTGCTTAATCATGCCAATATCTTTGCCGGTCATTATTTGACGCAGGCGCGTGACAGTATCGAAACCATAATTCATCAACAAAACGGTGGCGATTAATAGCGCAGTTACGCCTTTTCACTGCGTCAAATTAGTCGGAATTCGTAGCAGAAACGCACTATACTCAAAGTATGTCATCAGAGTGTCATACGAGGCGGCTATGAAAGACTACAGCCTACAGCGCATTCGCTGTCCCCATTGCGGCAATCATATTTTTGTTGATGTCGATACATCTTCAGGGGATCAAGACTACTACGAGGATTGCTCAGCGTGCTGTAACCCTATTCACCTTAACATGCACATCGACTACGCCTTAAACAAAGTACAGTTAAGGGTTGACGCCGACGATGAGCAAATTTTTTAACCTGCGCATTGCTAGGGTTTGTGTTGTTGTAGGTAACGCTGCACCGTATTGACTATGGTGTAGGTCTGCTGGTCTACCTCAATATTGAAGACACTGCCAGTGACTGCCTCGCCAATATTGGTAATGCTTAGGGTTTCAGGAATAAGATGCAGCCAAAAGCCCTGTTCACTGAGCTCGCCCACGGTAAGGCTTGCGCCATTAACGCACACAAACCCTTTATATAAGACATAGTCGCGCCACTTATCATCTAAGGATAAATGCAAGCGGCAGTTATCTTCACTGTCTATACGCTCAAGTACCTCACTGGTGGTGTGAATGTGCCCAGAGACAATATGCCCGCCTAACTCAGTGCCAAAGGTGACTGACCGCTCAAAATTAACTGCGTGGCCTGGTCGCAACTGGCCTAAGTTGGTGAGAGCCAAAGTTTCATCAATTACATCGAAATGCACTTGGCCGACAACATCACTGGCGGGGCTTTCTACTTTAACAACAGTAAGACAACAACCATTGATGGCAATACTGGCCCCTAAGTCTAGGTGCTGTAGGTAATTTTTATTCACAGAAAGTACTAACCGCAGAACCGCGTCTTCGAGCTTTGCAGCAACGACATGAGCTTGGCACTGCACTATTCCGGTAAACATCGCTATTCCTTTTTTTCATATCACACACAGGATACACTTACCTTTTATCTTATCTGATGTTTTCTCTCTTATGAAGTTTTGTACTTGGGAGGCTGGGCGTTTGTTGCGTTTGGCCGCACCGGTGTTTTTTGCACAAGTTACGTTGGTATTAATGTCGGTCGTCGACACCATTATGGCTGGCCAAGTAAGTGCCGTTGACCTAGCCGCTCTTTCAATTGCGACCGGATTATGGAACCCCATGGTACTGGCACTGTTAGGCGTTTTATTGGCACTCACTTCGTTAGTTGCGCATAGCTTTGGGGCAAATGACGAGCCGGCCATTCGTGGTCATTTTCAGCAAGGCTGTTACTTAGCCGTGTTACTCTGTTTAGCCGGCGTCGCGATTGCGCAATTGGCTCCGGTGCTCATTGCACAACTCGATACTCAAGCCAGCGTAAAAGTACTGGCTCAAGATTATATCGACTATATCCAATGGGGCCTGCCTGGGTTCTTTGTTTACTCGCTGTTTCGCAATGTGGCTGAGGGGAAGGCCTACACCGCACCTGCATTTTATATTTCAATTATCGGTTTGCTGGTGAATATTCCCGCCAATTATATATTTATACACGGCCACTTCGGCGCACCTGCGCTCGGAGGTGCTGGCTGTGGTGTCGCAACGGCCCTTGTCTTTGCGGCCATGGGCAGTGCTCAGTTTATTTATAGTTTAATAAGTAAACGCATCGATGGACCGGGTTTGTTTCGTCATTTTGCCAAGCCTGACGGCAGAGCTATTTGGGCGATGTTTAAGCTCGGCGTGCCGCTGTCGTTAGCGACCTTTTTTGAGGTGACGTTATTTGCTTGTATTCCTTTATTTATTGCCTCGCTGGGGGCCATCGCCGTCGCAGGTCATCAGGTCGCCGCTTCGGTCACTACCTTATTATTTATGCTGCCGATGAGCCTATCGATGGCAGTGGCCATTCGCTTTGGCAATCTATACGGACAGCAGGACTTTGTTGCACTTAAACGCTGCATGAGTACGAGCTTTGTGTTGTCTATCGCCATCGCAGCATTAGTTGCCTTAGTGACTTATCTGCTACGTTTTGATATCAGCGCCATATACAGTGATAACCCCGAGGTAATAGCACTTGCCGCAAGCATTATGGTGCTCGCCTGTTTTTATCAACTACCGGACGCACTGCAAGTGGTTAGCAGCGGTATGCTCAGAGGGATCAAGCATACCAGCCCAATTTCATACATTACCTTCATCTCTTACTGGCTGATCGGCTTTGCTCTAGGCTACGTACTAGGTCGTACTGATTACATCGTGCCAGCGATGGGACCGCAAGGGTTCTGGTTAGGGATCATTGTCGGCTTATCTTGCGCTGCGGTACTGCTTATTTGGACACTCAGGAGGCGACTTGCTCAGGCTCCTTTTAATTTTTAGTTTGGTTGTGCTCGCTGGCTGCGCCGAGGGGCCCGAGCAGGTCCACGAAGAATATCGTGCACGGCTCGCTAAATTTTTACCCGTTAATGAAGCACATACCTTAGCCGTTGAACGCTGGCCCGAGTTTAGCGCACAGCCTCTGGACAGCGGCGTGCGAATGGGCATTTTGGAGCTTGGCCAACTGAGCCATTGTCAGCTTGCCACTGACATTGCCGGGCGCAACAATCAACTGGGTAAAGTCGCCACGGCCAGTGAACGCTTTAAGTATCACCTGCGTTTTTTACAACAAGTGGACGCCTGCCTAAATCACCCCGATAGCGAGACATTGAGTCCATCGCTTATCGCTGCTCTTGAGCAGGAAAAACAATTTAAAACACGCACCCTGAGCCAAGCGTTCAATAACTTGCTGGCCCAAGAAAAAGAGCTTAAACACCTCTTTACCTTTTCGCGCAACGCGCTCGATTTTGATGAGCAAGCGGGTCGCGTAAATAGCCAAAGTGCGCTGACCCAACTTGCCAATATTGCCGATGACCTTGCCCAGCTCAATGTTGAAGATATTGATACCGCGCAACTGACGCAGGCGCTCGAGCAGCTAAACCGCAGTGATTACACAGCCAAGTTACTGCGCGCAACGCGCGAGCAAATTGCCCTAAACAATGCCCTGAGCGCTGAGCTTGAGCGCATCAAGTTACCCGGGGATATTTGCGCTGCCCATAAAAACAACCGTAATAGCATGATAGTGCATAATATCTTTAACAAGTTCTACATTGGCCAACTGCAAGGCTTTCAAAGCCACCTCGCCGGCAGGTTACAGCAATTACAGCCCATTTTTACCCGCATACTGCAATTTCAGCCAGACGACAACCATATCAAGGCAAAGTTGCTAGGCACTCATGGCGAGCCGAGCTTGCTTGCAGAGCTTAAAACATCGAGCCGCCGCCATGTAACCTGGTGGCAAGCGTTTTACAAACACTGCGATTTAACACCAGGTGAGTAAAATAACAGCAAACAAACAATAATTCCTTGAAAGTTGCTTGATTAGCTTCGTTTCTCGCTATATATTACACCGCGTTGTCAACGCCGTAACGTTTTGCCTTGATAATAAATTGTACGACCGTAGCTCAGTTGGTTAGAGCACTACCTTGACATGGTAGGGGTCGGTGGTTCGAATCCACTCGGTCGTACCAATTTATTTTCCAGCCTTTATTAATAAATTCAGAAAAATTTATTTCTGATATTGTATATTCAAGTGCCTATACACAGTAACTCGAATAGAGCTTATGCCTGTAGGTGAATTTGCCAATAGCCAACGTCCAGCCATTGCTCAAATTTGTACCCCACTTTTTCAAAATGCGCGACTTTATGCATGCCTAACGCCTGATGCAAAGCAATACTCGGGGGGTTAGGTAACGTAATGCCACCGATAGCGGTATGCACACCCTGCGCGGTGAGTGTCTCGAGCAGTGCGCTATAGAGCTGGCGCCCTATTCCTTGGCCCTGATGTTGATGCGCCACATACACGCTCGTCTCGACAGCAAAACGATAGGCGCTGCGCTCTTTCCATTTACTCGCATAGGCGTACCCTTTGAGTTCGCCGTCTTGTACATATACCAGCCAGGGTAAGTCCACCGCTTTAATGCTTGCGATCCGCTGACTCATAAGCTGGGTATCAACAAGCGACTCTTCAAAAGTAAAGGTGGTGTGGCGAATATAATAGTTATACAGCTCGGCGATGGCCTTAGCATCTTCAGGCGTGGCGTGTCGTAACAAAAGTACCTCGAAAGAAGTAAAGGAGCCCGAAGGCTCCCATAAAAGTAGGCTTACAGCTTAAACTGATTCACCGTGGCATTTAAAGAGCTCGCTAAGGCGTTTAAGTCTTTCGCCTCATTCGCTAAGGTGTCGGCATGGTGTGCGGTATTATTAACAAGTTCGTTAATAGCACTCAAACTGGTGTTGATATCCTCAGCAACAATACTTTGCTCTTCAGTGCTGGTCGCTATTTGGTGACTCTGATCAAGCACATGCGCCACCGACTCCCCTATTTGCTCTAATGACTGCAACACGGCTTGGGTTTGTGTGACCGAGCCCTGAGCCCGCTCTTGGCCCTGCGCCATCATATTTGAGGCCTTATCAGCAATGCTTTGCAGTTTATCAATCATAGTGCGAATATCGTCGGTCGACTCTTGAGTGCGACTTGCAAGCGATCGCACCTCATCCGCCACCACGGCAAAACCGCGACCTTGCTCGCCAGCTCGTGCGGCTTCAATTGCAGCATTGAGCGCCAGCAGATTAGTTTGTTCGGCAATGCCGTTAATCACATCGATCACCGCGCCAATATTATTGGTTTCCTGCGCCAAGCCAGTGACCACTTGTGCGGCCTCGCCAATGTGTTCAGCTAGCTCATGCATCACCTGCTGTGACTGATTTGATTGCGAACGCCCTTGCTCACTGACCTGTTGCACCGATGCAGCGGCATCATTGGTTTGATTGGCGTTACGTGAGATTTCATTGACTGTAGTGGCCATTTCGGTCACCGCCGCGCTGACACTGTCGACTTGTTGCTTCTCTTTTTGGATTTCACTGTTGGTTTGCCCAGAGACTTGTTGCAACTGGCTGGCGGCGGCACTTAACTGCTCTGCCTGCGCAGCAGTGTTGAGCATCATCGCCCGCAGCTTATCGATAAAGGTGTTCATGTGATGGGCAAGCTGGCCCACCTCATCTTTACTGGTAATATCAATGCGCCGCGTTAAGTCGCCCTCACCGGAGGCAATATCACGCATAATATGGGTTAAGGTGGTGATAGGCTTGGCAACTAAATGAGTCACCCAGAAAATCATCGCTACAATAATGGCAAGAATCACCACCACAGCGATGGATGCGGACATCACTGCATCATTAACGGGCTCTTCAATTAAGCTCACCGGAATAAGCACTCCTAAGTGCCAATCGATCACCGGCTTATCGAGCTTTAGGCTATTAAATAAAGCATAGAACTCTTGGCCTTTAAGGGTCACCTTAACAATGCCACTGTCATTATTGGCTATCGCGCTATTAAGCGTATCAAACCCTTGAGTTTGCTTGAATTGTTGCTCAAGAGCACTCAAGTTATCTTTACCTTCTCCGGTATCAGTTATCGACAATGAATGCCCTGTACGCTGCGATAAATGCACCACATTTAAATCACTGTCGAGCAAAAAGCCAAAGCCCTCGCCTTGGAAAGTAATGTCCTCGACAATGTCTTTAATAGCATTAATTTGTAGGTCAACCCCACCTACACCGACCAGCTCTTTGGCGTCATTGTAAACCGGCTGCTGCACCACAGCGGATGCATCTCCCGTGTTGATGTCGACGGAGATAGCGCCAACATAAAGTTGGCCTTTATTCAGCGCATCTTGCCACCAGGGCCGCTTATACGCATAGTAAGGGCGACCATCGCCATACGCTGAGGTACGCTCATTTTCTTTGAAGTATTCACCGGTATGAGCCGAGGCAAAAAACGCAGACAAAATATTACTGTCGCGGCCGCTAATACGGATAAAATTATCGTTCAGTAGTGGATAATCAGGTAAAGAGGATAACGCCACACCGCGCTCACGGTAGTTATCGAAAAAGTCGACCATATGCGGGCTGGTCACATAGGTTTCAACTACCTTGCCGTATTGCGCAAAAAACGACTGCATCGACAAACGCTCAGCATCTAAGTAATTTTGTACTTCGCGCTCAACACTATTTCGAGATAAAGACGCGATATGGTTAATGAAGAACACGGCCACGGCAACCATTAAAACGCTCAAGGTGCCACCGATCAGCAATAAAATCTTCTGTCGTAAGGAGAGGTTGTTTAACATAAGAATAATTATTATTTTGTTAAGCTAAGCTTCTATAAAAACACATCCTTACGCCCTTGACTACGTTATCATGACCAAAAAGTGAATAACCGAACAATATTTAACCAACCTTAATAGTGCTACCGCCGCACCGTTTAGCCCCCTGCCTTTGCCAAGGCTAGGATTGTACACCTACTGTGATAAATTAAGCTGCCACGACACACCATACCGGTCATTGAGCCAACCAAACCTATGGCTAAAGGCGTAGTTATCCAAAGGCATTAGCTCTGTGCCGCCCTCGGCTAAGGAGCGAAAGATGCTCTCTATTTCGCTCAATGATTGACACTCTATGTACAACGAGATGGAGGGGGTAAAACTAAATGAGTGGTTAAGGTGGCTGTCGAGGGCCATAAATTCTCTGCCATTGATATGAAACTTTGCCCTTTTCACACTCCCCTCGGGTTCATGCTCGTCGGCGGTGTAATACTGAATATCGATGATCTCAGCATCGCAGAACAACGACGTATAGAACTTAATCGCCTCCTCGCACTTGCCCGCCTGATCGCCAACGAACATCAGTGAAGTTAAAATGGATTTCATCTCTGCCTCCGTTCTATCCGATGATACTGGACGCCTTATTTGCAGGCCTAACCAAGCCTATTGCCGCCAAGCGGCTTTATTTTCGTTTACTGCGCAAGTAGGTGAGAAAAACCAATCGGCCTAATTTAGGCTTTATCATTCCCTGATTAAACGAGGTAGCTAAGTGGAGCGCATCTAGGATTAGCCGTCGCACTTGGGGTATGAATACTACTGCGTAGGTTCTTTTGGTTGCATTAAGTTCATAATGGCAAGGTATATCCAGCCGCCAACCCAAGTAAACCCTAAAACAAAAGTAACCACGGCACTGGTTAACCGCGAACGATTTTGCTTTGCTGCTAACCTAATTGCCAAAATGGCAGGTGCAACCGCTGTTAACAGAAAAACATAAACCAATACATCACCACCGATGCTCATATCATTCCCTTATATTTATAATGATTACCCTAACCAATAGACCCTGTAACGCCGAGCTAGGGATTAACAACTTTGTTCCTATCTTAAAACATTGCGCTGTAAACACCAAATCCAACCCTAAACCAACAATGGCTTAGAGTGCCTACCATTACTAAATGAGGTGTTATACCGGCGCTGAAAGTATCGGGCTTTTTGATATACCGAGCTCTCTTGCCCATAAACTGGGAAAGCGGTCGCTATAAGGGCCTCAGAACCATCCAGGGCGGCAGACCCCAGGTGAGGAATGTGCTGTACATGGCAATGATGTCTGCGATGCAGTGTAATCCGGTGTTTAAAACCACATATCAGCGCCTAATTGCAGCCGGGAAATCGAAAAAAGTGGCCATTATTGCGTGTGTCAGAAAAATGGTGGTGATCTTAAATTCGATGCTCAGAGATGGGGTAATGTGGGAAGCGCCGAAAGCTTAAAAAGAGCTATTGACGCCATAGTCTCTTGTTAGGTGAACTTACTTCTAACCAGCGTCAACCCAGTCAGAAACGATAGATTTGGCGTCTAAAAAACTAACTGGCATTTTCAATTTAGCCATGTTTTCTTTTGCTAATTCAAAAGGCACTTTTTGAAATTTACAACGATTGAAATACGCTTGAAGCTTTTGATCATGCCGTTTAATTCGTCGTTCAGATCCTGCCAAAACCCAATACACAATATGAACTAACGCATCATTATGCTTGCCTTCTTGCCTAAGTATGTTCGCCATTTCTTCATGCACTGTTGCATCGAGAGCTAACGCTTGATTTGCTGTAAAACCCGATCGATTTGCATGTTGTATATATAAAGATTTTTGTTCATGGAACAAACCCCATGCCTCATCAAAATTCTTTAGCTTCATTGCCTTTTTCGCTTTCTGGCCCGCATTGGCAGCTTTTCCAAGAAAGTCCTCTTGAATATAAGCGGAACTAACCTCAACCTCACTTTCCACACGCTTGGAACTGAACATATCACCAGAATACTTCGCTTCTTTCATGCCGCTACGCGATACCGGTTTGTACCTCTTTTCTACACTTGGTTCATTACCATTCTTTTTCCGAAATCGAAAAGCAATTACAAGCACAGCAACAATAGATAAAGCAACAATAATAAACATAGAATGCTATATATCCTTTTATAAAAAACATTGACTCATTACTCAAGGGAGAGGAGTTTACCTAACGCTAAGCTAAGCGGAAAGTTACAGTTTGGCTATAATGCGCGAAGCGCCAGTCAACTGTAACTTTTCCGTTTAAGCGCCTTGTATGGATAATAACTCCATATTTTTATTATTTTAAACCAGTTTAGGGTAATGTGAGACCCAGGCTTAAGCTGCA